>JAIMBO010000004.1 GCA_023511405.1 Rubrobacteraceae bacterium | reverse complement strand
TGCCGTAGAGGAAGATCGTGAGCGGCCGGGAGGCCGTGACCTTCGGGTCGAGCTGGCGGATGGAGCCGGCGGCGGCGTTGCGCGGGTTGGCGAAGGGACGCCTGCCCTCGGCCTCCTGGCGGCGGTTCAGTTCCTCGAAGTCTTTGATGGGGATGTACACCTCTCCCCGGGGTTCCAGGACCGGCGGCGGGTCGTCGGAGAGCCTGATGGGGATCGAACGCACCGTGCGCAGGTTGGCCGTGACGTCCTCGCCGACGAACCCGTTGCCGCGGGTCGCGCCGCGCACGTAGCGCCCGTTCTCGTAGCGCAGCGAGACCGCGAGCCCGTCTATCTTGAGTTCGGTGACGTAGCGCAACCTCTCCGCGTCTTCGCCGAGCATCCTGCGGATGCGCGCGTCCCACTCGTAGAGCTCCCCGGCCGAGCGGGCGTTCTGCAGCGAGAGCATCGGCACCTCGTGGCGGACCTCCTCGAACTCCTCCAGCGGTTCGGCCCCGACCCGCTGGGTCGGGGAGTCGGGGGTGATGAGCTCGGGGTGGGCCGCCTCCAGCTCCTCGAGCTCGCGGTAGAGCGCGTCGTACTCGGCGTCGGAGATCTCCGGGTCGTCCTCGACGTAGTAGCGCCGGTTGTGGTGGCGGATCTTCTCCCGCAGTTCCTCTAGCTTCCGCCGGATGTCTTCGTTCTGGTCGCCCACGCAGGGGATTATACGGGTACGGGCCCTCGCTCCCAAGCCGTCAGGACTGGCTGGATTCCGTTAAACTCTCCCCTATGGTGGATAGAGAGCACAACCGCATACGGGTAATCGCGCTCCTGAGCCTCGCGCTGGCATCCCTGGTCCTTTTGGCCACCTCCTGCTCTGGGCGGGGGACGGCCCGGTCTTCCTCGCCGGAGGCGACCGGATCGTCCTTCTCCGCCGCTCATTCCTCCTCCGCCGCCTCCTCCGGTGGGGGTGGGACGCAGGCGGAGAGCCGGACCTCCGGCCTTTCGGGCATCGAGGTGGCGGGGCGGGCGGCCGAGCGCTGGCACAAGGACGCGAAGCTCTACGCCGTGGCGACCGCACGGCCGGACTTCGGCCCCGACGGGCGCGCCTCAGCCTGGCTCTACTCCTACGTCTCGCCTTCGTCCAGGGCGTACGCCAGCTTCCTGGTCAGGGCGAAGAGGGTAGAGCGTGTCCAGCAGGGCAGGCTTTCGGAGGGCAAGGTCAAGGACATCCTCAAGCACGTGCTGCCGGCCCGGAGCAGGCTCGTGGACAGCACCACGGCCGTGAAGAAGGCGAACAAGGTGCTCGCCTACCTGAAGGAGCACCCTGGTGCCAAGGCCACCGCGGGGGTGGATTCCTTCTCCACCGACGGCAAGCCGGCCTGGATCTTCACGGCCATAAAGAAGCGGGGCGCGGTGGAGCAGAAGATCCCGGCCCTCAAGAAGAGCTCCTGAGCACACCGGGAGGCGTGAGGCTGGCGCGGGGCCTGCTGCGAGCGTATCATGACCGGCGTCATGAGAGCGACCGCGGCACGCTCCGGCAGCGCGCGCAGGATGAAGGCGCTCTCGCTCGCTTATCTGTTGCTCGGCGGCGCATCCTGCGCGCTGGCCAGCAGCGGTTCCTACGAGCCGCCCTCCTCCCTCATCCCGCTCTACCTCTCCACGGCGGTGCTCGCCGCCGGATCCGTCGCCCTGCTCCTGATGCCCGGCTGGACCTTCACCTTGCGCACCGTCGCCTGGGGGCACGCGTTCTACGCGGTTTTCGTCTCCCTGATCGTCTTCTTCACCGGCGGGCCGGTCAGCGAGCTCTACCCGCTCTACCTACCGCTCCTGATCTCCGCCGCCGTCTGGCGCTCCCGCAGGGTGTGGATAGTCTCGACCGCCGGTGTTTCCCTGGGGTATTTGCTGGCCGCTCTGCCGGGTTTGCTCGCGGCCGATTTCGTACCGCAGTCTCCGGAGGTGATCGGTTTCAGGCTGCTCGTCTTCCTCGTGCTGGGCGCGCTCGGCCGTCTCGGGGGCGGGGCCGCCGGGGTGGCGGGCGGCGAGCTGGCGCTGGTCAGACGAACCGAGGCCGAGATCTCCGCCCGGCCCGCCGGGCGGCTCGCCATCATACTCGTCGACCCCGGACGACGGTTCGGGGAGTTCCCGGCGCTCCTGCGGCGGGTCGGAGAGAGGATCGCGCCCGCGGTCCCGCTCGGAGAGGGCGAGGTGTTCGGCCTGGCTCTCCCCGTCGCTGATGAGGAAGAAGCCGAGGAGGCGGCCCGGCGGTGCGTCGCCGCCGCCGCCTCGCTCGGGGCGAAGGAGGTCAAGGTCGGCGTCGCCCTGTATCCGGAGGACGCCACCTCCGCCCGGGCCCTGCTCGAGGCCGCCGGAGAGGCTCTGGAAGCCGCTTTCGAGGCCGGCTCTCCGGGGGCTCTGATCCTCGCCGGCAGGTTGAGGCAGGGTCGGGTGCCGGAGGGAGAAGGGCCGGTGATATAATCCTGGGTTAGTTTCGAGGTCCTCGAGCGCTGGAGGGTAGATTGGGAAGGTTGACCAGGGCCATCCGGGGCTTCTTCGGACGGTTCCTGAGCGGGGTGGAGGAACGCAACCCGGAGATACTCCTCGAGAACGCCGTACAGGACGAGTTGGACAACCTCAAAAAGCTCCAGGTGGCGGCGGCCCGCACCATGGCCTACGAGAAGATGCTCGCGGACGACGCCGCCAGCAAGCAGAAGCTCGTCACCGCCCGCGAGCGGCAGGCCCAGGAGCTGCTCTCTCGCGGGGAGCGGGAGGCCGCGCTCGAGGTGATCCAGCAGAAGCAGGAGGCTCAGGCCAGCCTCGCCGAGCTACAGGGGCGCCTCGAAGAAGCCCGCAAGAACTCTCAGGAGATGGAACAGGCGTTCCGCGAGCAGGAGAAGCGCTACAACGAGATCGTACGCGAGCGGGCCGCCCTGATGGAAGAACACCAGCGGGCCAGGGCGCTGCGCATGGCGAACGAGGCCCGGGCCAGCATCTCTCTCTCGGACTCCTCGCGCGACCTCGAGCGTGCCCGCCAGGCGATACGCCAGGCCTCCTACGAGGCACAGGCGGTCGGCGAGCTCGGGATCAGCGAGACCCAGCGCAGGATCTCCTCCGTCGAGGAGGACATAAAGCGGCTCGACGCCGAACGTGAGCTGGAGGCGATGGAGGCGCGGATGGGTCTGAGAGAGCCTCAGCAGCTCGAGCCCGGTGAGGGGGAAGGGAACGACGAGGATCGTGGGTAGGAACCGCGATCTCGCGTGGCTCGTTCCGGGCGGCGCGCTCGCGGGGGAGGGGTTGCTCTCCCTGGTCCATCCGGTGGCTGACCCCGCAGGCGTCCTCTCCCTCGCCGCCCTGCTCGTCGGGGCCGGGGTGCCGGTCACGTCTCGGGTTCTGCTCTCGCGGGGCGAGGAAGATCGGCGCATGCGTCGGATGCTCCGGCGCAACGCCCGCTCTCTCAGGAAGGTCGCCCGCGAAGACCCCGTCGCCGCCCCGCAGGCCGGGCGTATCCTGGGGCTGCAGAAGACGCTCGTCGAGAGCTGGGAGAACCTGCCGGCCGAGCAGCGCGAGATGCTCGTCGGCGAGGTCGTCCCGGTGGTCGAGGAGTTCGGCGAGGCCACGAGGCTTTTGCGCCGCAGAGCTCTGCTCAGGCGGCACCTTGCGGCCCTCGACCCGGGAGGGCTGCAGGGGCGGGTGAGAGACCTCGAGCAGGACATCTCAGAGCTACCCCGCGGCTCCGGTCTGCGGGGTTCTTTCGAGGAGGCCCTCGCCGGGCGCAGGGAGGAGCTGGCCGTGAGGGAGGAGCTCCTGGCGGGTGTGAGCACCCTCAACGCCCGGCTCGAAGGTTTCGAGAGCCTCCTCGGGAGCCTTTGTGGAGAGCTCCTGGCTCTCGACGAGGGAGGGGTCTCCGGACACCCGGACCTCGCCCGCCTGAGGAAGCGCATCTCGTACTTCAGGCGCAGCCTGGACGAGATCGCGCGCCCGATGGACCCTGCAAACGACTCGTCGATGGAGCCGATATAAGGTGAGTGAGGAACGCGACAGGCAGAAGAGCTTTCTATCGAGGATCTTCTCCACCGGAGAGGAAGAGGAGACGATGGTCTTCTCCACCGAGGATCTCGAGTTCGACGAGCCGGGGAAAGACGAGGAACCTCGTCCCCGGAGCAGCTTCACCGTCGAGCGAGCCGCCGAGATAATAAAGAGCCTGCCGGACGACGTGCCGCGGGAGAGCGCGGTGCGCATCGTGCGCCAGACGCTCGCCGCCGCGGGCATAGACATCGAGGAGCTCGCTCGCTCGGCGGACCGCCGGGAGTCCAAGCTCAACTCCCGCATAGACCTCAGCCAGCGGCGCTCGGAGGAGCTCAAGCGGCGTACACGGGAGGTGATAAGCTCGCTGGAGGAGGAGATCCGCAAGGCGCGCGAGGCCCGGGACTTCGGTGTGAGCGAGGAGGAGAAGAAGATCTCCCAGGCGAGAGAAGGCCTCGCCGACGTGGCGCTGGTGCGGGAGTTCTTCGACCTGCCGAAGGTCGAGGAGAGGGAGACCCGGGCGTCCGGAGAGGGGGAAGGGGGCTCGGGCTGGGACCAGGACGAGACGCAGGTCATAGATCGGGGGGCCCGCCGGCGTGAGGAGCGTGGTGGCGGGGCTCCCGGGGAGGGGGAAGAGGGGGCACCGTGAGCATCCCGCACCGCCTGGGCCGTCTGGCTCGCGGGTTCGTCTACAACCTGCAGGAGGACGAGCGCTTCGGGGAGAAGCTCCGGGTGGGGCGGGAGCGCGGCGAGGCCATAAAGAACGCCTTCGAGGCGGCCCTGCGGGGGGCCGCGGAGGAGTGGAGGAGCACCGGTGAGGAGGCGCGCCGACGGACCTACCGCTCCGGGCGTGCTTCGACCACGACGTTCCGTCCGCGGCGCTACCCGCCCGAGGTCGTGGCGGCCTACGAGAGGCTGGGGCTGCGGGTCGGGGCTCCGATGGAAGAAGTGAGCAGGAAGCGCCGCGAGCTGATAAAGCGTTTCCACCCGGACCGGTTTCCCGACGCGGACAAGCGCGCCAGGGCCGAGCGGCTCGCCTCCGAGATAAACGCCTCCTACGACGTGATCTCCCGCTATCTCTCCCGGCGGCGCTAGATTTGCGGAACCCCGAGACCGAGAGGACGCGGCGCATCTGGGAGAAGACCGCCCCGCACTACGACCGCGGGATCTCGCCTTTCGAGCGCCTCCTCGTCGGGGACGGGCGGCGGTGGGTGTGCTCCCGCGCGGCGGGTGACGTCCTCGAGGTCGCCGTCGGCACCGGGCGCAACTTCCCCTTTTACCCCGCGGGGGTGAGCCTGAGCGCCGTGGACATCAGCCCGGCCATGCTCGCGGTGGCGCGGGAGAGGGCAGGGTCGCTCGGGATGCGGGTGAACCTGGCCGAGGCCGACGCGCAGGCGCTGCCTTTCGAGGACGAATCCTTCGATGCCGTGGTGAGCACGCTCGCCATGTGCAGCATACCTGACGAGCGTCTCGCCCTGCGGGAGATGAAGCGGGTGCTGCGCTCTGGAGGCAGACTGCTTCTGCTGGACCACGTGCGCAGCACCTCACCGGTCGTCTTCTCTCTGCAGCGGGTGCTGGAGCCGCTCTCGGTCCGGTTCGCCGGGGACCATCTGCTCAGGCGCCCGCTGGAGCGGGTCGTCGAGCTGGGGTTCTCGGTAGAGGAGAGCCGGCGTTGCAGGAAAGGGATCGTCGAGATGCTCGCGGCCCGCAAACCAGTTTAGGGACTTACGAGCTCGCCGCGGACGATGAGCCGGTACTGGAAGGTGGGGATCGGGGTGCAGGTCTGCAGCGAGACGATCGTCCTGCCGGGCACCGGGTAGGTGACCCAGTAGTCGTCCGGGCGGACGATGACGCGGTCGTAGACCCTGAAGGTGTAGGTCTTGCCGCCGCGCTCTATGACGATCCTGTCGCCCGGCTTCATCTCGTTCAGCTTGTAGAAGACATAAGGGGTGCGCGTCCAGAGATAGCCGAGGCGGTGGCCGACGATGAACGTGTTCGACCCCTTCTGCCAGGGATAGCCCGTCCCCGAGAGGTGCATGATGCCTATCTTGTCGAGCTCCGACTGGGTGGAGCCGTCGGGGACCGGGACGTCCTTGAGGCCCAGGCGCGGGATGGAGATCTTCATCACCGTGGGCCCCGATCCGCCACCCGCCGGCCTCGTGCCCGCCCACTCGCCCAGCAGTCTCTGGGGCTGAGCCTGGGGGTGTATCTTCGTCGAGACCGTCTCGGTGCGGGGGAAGATCGGCAGGACGGCGAACGCGGCGAGCCCGAGCGCCACGACGATCACTGAGAGTCTCAAGCTGGCGAACACCGCCGCGATTATACCCCGGCGGACCGGTAAAATATGAGACATGAGAGCCGAGATCCTGGCCACGGAGTTCGCCGGGCACCTGGCCGAGGACACCGAGACGAGCCCGCGCACCGCCGAGTTCTACGAGGCGGACGTGAGGGAGTTCGTCCGCTTTCTCGCCCTGCGCGGCATAGAAGAGATCGAAGACGTCGGTGTCGGGGAGGTGATGGCCTTCCGCAACCACCTGCTCGGGCAGCGGCGCAAGCGCTTCACCGTCTACAGAAAGGACGCCGCGGTGAGGCGCTTTCTCGACTGGGTCCGGACCGCGACCGACGCCGGGCTCGACTTCGACCCGATAGAGCCGATGCACCAGCCTCTGGACCAGCAGATAACCTTCCTCGAAGACGACGAGGCCGAGCAGCTGCTCTCCTTCCCCGTCAACCGGCTCGACGATGCCCGGGACGAGGTCATGATCCGTCTGATGCTCGAAACCGGCGTGACGGTCGGAGAGATCCGGGGGCTTCTGCGCTCGGACGTCGACCTCGCCGCCGCGCAGGTGCAGCTCGGCGGGCCGGGCTCCCACCTGGCGCCGCGTGCCAGAAGGGTCTCGGAGGAGACCGTGCGGGCCCTGGAGCGTTACCTCGCGATGCGCAAGGACGAGACCCCGGAGCTCATCGTCGGGCGCGCCGGCAGGCCGGTGGCTACCTCGAAGGCGCTGCAGAACGCGCTCTGGAAGCGTTGCGACCAGGTGGGGCTGCCGCGCATCTCGCCGATGGTGCTGCGCCACACCTTCGCCATCCGCCTCCTGCGGCGGGGAGCCACCCTGAACGAGCTCAAGGAGGCGATGGGCGTGCGCGACACCACCAACATCGGGGTCTACAAGAAGTTCGTCTAGGCCCTATCACGGTACAATTTCCGCTCGCGGAAGATTCAGGAGGTTATTGGCAGGATGGCCAGCGGTAAGGACTTCAAGCGGAGCTCTGCGGAGATCATAACGGAGCTGCTCTCGGACGAGAGGATCAGGAAAGGGGTCGAGTACTTCAAGGACGAGGAGTTCCGCTCCTCGCTGCGCAAGGAGGCCGCAGAGCGCCTGAAGAAGGTGCGGGAGAACATCTCGACCAAAAAACGCACCCCCGAGCAGGCCGCCCGCGAGCGCGAGCTGACCCTGCGGCTGGCCGAGGTCGAGGCCGAGGCCGCCGAGCTGAGGCTGCGCCTCTCCGGGCTTCTGGAGGAAGAGCGGAAGCTGAGGGCCGAACTCGAGGAGCTCTAGCGGTTGGCCCCGTGTACAAAAATCGCCGGGAGATCCCCCGAAAAGGGGGAGGTGGCTAGCAACCCGATTGTTACCGGCTTGTAATTTGCATCTCGCTCGTGTAAAAATTTGGCTCCACCCGTAGACCCAACGAGCTTTTGGGGAGGCGACCTTTGGCACCCTTCGGACCCGCACCACTCCACGACCCGACCTACGAGCACGATGCCTGTGGACTTGGCTTCGTAGCGCGCGTAGACGGCCGGAGGACGCGGGAGACCGTAGAGGAGGGGCTGGAGATCCTGCGCAACCTGGAGCACCGGGGTGCGAGCGGGAGCGACCCGGAGACCGGGGACGGGGCGGGGATACTCATGCAGATCCCGGATGCCTTCTTCCGCCGGGAGTGCGAGAAGCTCGGCGTCGAACTCCCTCCGCCCGGGCGTTACGGTGTGGGGGTACTCTTCGAGGATGGGGACGCCCGGGGCGGGGAGGCGACGCTGGAGCGTATCGCCGCCGAGGAGGGCCAGAGGCTGCTCGGCTTCCGCGACGTGCCCGTCGAGCCGGGGACCATCGGGGAGCTCGCGCGCAGCGTGATGCCGCGCATCCGCCAGTTCTTCATCGAGAGCGGCACGAAGGACGAGGGGGCGTTCGAGCGCAAGCTCTACGTGATCCGGCGGCGGCTGCACCGGGCGGTCGAGGAGAGCCACAGCTGCTACGTGGCGAGCCTCTCCTCCAGGACGGTGGTCTACAAGGGGCTTCTGCGGGGCGGGCAGGTCGCCGAGTTCTACCCCGACCTGAAGGATCCGGCCGTCGCCAGCGCGATCGCGCTCGTCCATGCCCGCTTTTCGACGAACACCCTGGGTAGCTGGGAGCTCGCGCACCCCTACCGCTACGTGGCGCACAACGGCGAGATCAACACCCTGAGGGGCAACATCAACTGGATGCGCGCGCGGGAGAGCCGGCTGCGCTCGGAGCTCTTCGGTGAGGATCTCGAGAAGATCTCGCCGGTGATAAAGCCCGACCAGAGCGACTCGGCCTCCTTCGACAACGTGCTCGAGCTCCTCTACCTCGCCGGGCGCAGCCTGCCGCACGCGGTGGCGATGATGATCCCGGAGGCGTGGGAGAACGACGAGCAGATGGATCCCGACCGCCGGGCGTTCTACCGCTACCACAGCGCGCTCATGGAGCCCTGGGACGGGCCGGCGGCGGTCGCCTTCACCGACGGGCGCATCATCGGGGCCACGCTCGACCGCAACGGCCTGAGGCCAGCGCGCTACACGATCACGCGCGACGGGAGGGTCGTCATGGCCTCCGAAGACGGGGCCCTGCGGGTGCCGGCGGAGGACGTGGTCGAACGCTGGCGGCTGCAGCCGGGGCGGATGCTCGTGGTGGACACGGAGCGCAACGAGGTGCTGCACGACGAGGAGATAAAGCGCTCCCTGTACACCCGCCGGCCCTACCGCCGGTGGGTGGAGGAGGGGGAGATCCACCTCGACGAGCTCCCTGAGGCTGACTCCGACCCGCGCCCCGAGCCCGCGCCGCTCATCCGCCGGCAGCGGGCCTTCGGGTACACGACCGAGGATCTTCGGCTCATCCTCACGCCGATGGCGAAGGGAGGCAAGGAGCCCGACGGGTCGATGGGCACCGACACGCCGCTCGCGGTCCTCTCGGAGCGGCCGCGGCTCCTCTACGACTACTTCAAGCAGCATTTTGCGCAGGTCACCAACCCGCCCATAGACCCGCTGCGCGAGGAGCTCGTGATGTCGCTCAAGATGTCGCTCGGGCCGGAGCAGAACCTCTTCGACGAGACCCCCGAGCACTGCCGGAGGGTGCTGCTCGACCACCCGATCCTCACCGACACCGAGCTGGAGAAGATAAGGCACCTCGGGGGATCGGGCCCGTTCGCCGCGACGACCCTGCCGGCGCTCTTCCCGGTCGGATCAGGGGAGAAGGGGCTCGGCCGGGCGGTGGAGGGCCTGTGCGAGCGGGCCGAGCGGGCGGTACGCGGGGGCTCGCCGGTCCTGGTGTTGAGCGACCGGGGGGTGAGCGCCGAGCAGGCGCCCATACCGATGTTGCTCGCGGTCTCCGCCGTGCACCACCACCTGGTGAGGGAGGGAATCCGCACCCGCACCACCCTCGTCGCCGAGACCGCCGAGGCACGCGAGGTGCACCACTTCGCGCTCCTCATCGGCTACGGGGCCACCGCCGTCAACCCCTACCTCGCCTTCGAGACGATAGAGAAGATGGCCCGCGAGGGATTGCTCGACGGAGCCGGTCCCGAGAAGGCACGCGAGAACTACGTGAAGGCCATCGACAAGGGGCTCCTCAAGGTCATCTCCAAGATGGGCATCTCGACCCTGCTCTCCTACTGCGGGGCCCAGATCTTCGAGGCCGTCGGGCTGCGGGAGGATCTGGTGGAGCGTTACTTCCGGGGGACGGCCTCGCGCATCGGGGGGCTCGGGATGGACGACCTCGGGCGCGAGGTGCTCGAGCGGCACCGCAGGGCGTTCGAGGACCGGGGGCAGGGTGAGGAGCTCGACGTCGGGGGCGAGTACCAGCTGCGGGTGCAGGGTGAGTACCACCAGTGGAACAACAAGAGCATCGTCCCGCTGCAACGGGCGGTACGCTCGGCGAGCTACGAGGCCTTCAAGGAGTTCACCCGCCACTACGACGAGAAGAGCGAGCGCCTCGCCACGCTGCGCAGCCTCTTCGACTTCGAGCTCGACCCGATCCCGATCGACGAGGTCGAGCCCGCGAAGGAGATCGTCCGGCGCTTCAACACCGGGGCGATGTCGCTCGGCTCGCTCTCGAAGGAGGCGCACGAGACGCTCGCGATCGCGATGAACCGCATCGGCGGGAAGTCCAACACCGGCGAGGGAGGAGAGGATCCGGAGCGCTTCCTCGACGACCGCCGCAGCGCCATAAAGCAGGTCGCGAGCGCCCGCTTCGGGGTCACCGCGGAGTACCTGGTCAACGCCGACCAGCTGCAGATCAAGATGGCCCAGGGTTCCAAGCCCGGCGAGGGCGGACAGTTGCCGGGGCACAAGGTGAGCGAGTACATCGCGCAGGTGCGTCACTCGACGCCGGGGGTCGCCCTGATCTCGCCGCCGCCCCACCACGACATCTACTCGATCGAGGATCTCGCCCAGCTCATCTACGACCTCAAGATGGTCAACCCGGAGGCGCAGGTGAGCGTCAAGCTCGTCGCCGAGGCCGGGGTCGGGACGATCGCGGCCGGGGTCGCCAAGGCGAAGGCCGACCACATCACCATCTCCGGCCACGACGGCGGGACGGGCGCCTCCCCGCTCTCCTCGATCAAGCACGCCGGGCTGCCGTGGGAGCTCGGGCTGGCCGAGACCCAGCAGGTTTTGGTGGCCAACGACCTGCGCGGACGCGTGATCCTGCAGACCGACGGGCAGCTGAAGACCGGCCGCGACGTGGTGGTAGGGGCACTCCTCGGGGCGGAGGACTTCGCGTTCTCGACCGCGCCCCTGATCGCCGTGGGCTGCATCATGATGCGTGTTTGCCACCTGAACACCTGCCCGGTCGGGGTCGCCACCCAGGACCCCAGGCTGCGCAGGAAGTTCTCCGGCACCCCCGAGCACGTCATAAACTACTTCTTCTTCCTCGCCGAGGAGGTGAGGGAGTACATGGCGGCCCTGGGCTTCAGGACCTTCGAGGAGATGGTCGGAAGGACCGACCGGCTGAAGGTGAGGGACGGCGTAGAGCACCCCAAGGCCGGGAAGCTCGACCTCTCGGCCATACTCGCTCCCCCGCCGGAGGGGACCGCGATCCGGCACGTCGAGGACCAGCGGCACCAGGTCGAGGAGTCGCTCGACTCCAGGCTCATCGAGCGCTGCCGTCCGGCGCTCGATGAGAAGGAGCCGGTCAGGATCTCGATGCCGATCTTCAACACCCAACGCACGGTCGGCGGGGCGCTCGCCGGTGAGGTGGCGCGTCGCTACGGTCGCGAGGGGCTGCCCGACGGGACGATAAGGATGGACTTCTCCGGGGTCGCCGGGCAGTCGTTCGGCGCCTGGATCCCGAAGGGGGTCACGCTCACCCTGGAAGGAACCACCAACGACTACGTGGGCAAGGGGCTCTCCGGCGGTCGGATCGCCGTCTATCCGCCGGAAGACGCGGCGTACGAGCCGGAGAAGAGCATCGTCGTCGGCAACGTCGCCCTCTACGGGGCGACCGGGGGCGAGGCTTACTTCCGCGGGTTCGCCGGGGAGCGCTTCGCGGTCCGCAACTCCGGGGCGCGGGCCGTCGTCGAGGGCGTCGGCGACCACGGCTGCGAGTACATGACCGGAGGGGTCGTCGTCGTGCTCGGCCCGACCGGGCGCAACTTCGCCGCCGGGATGAGCGGCGGCATCTCGTTCGTCCTCGACGAGGAGAGCCGCTTCGAGAAGCTCTGCAACACCGAGATGGTCGGGCTCGAGCCCGTCGAGTCGGAGGAGGACGTGGCGCTGCTCAGGAGAATGATAGAGAACCACCTGCGCTGGACCGGGAGCGAGACGGCGAGGCGGGTGCTCGATAGCTGGGAGGAGATCCTGCCGAAGTTCGTCAAGGTGATGCCGCACGACCTCAGGAGGGTGCTCGAGGAGCGCGGTGTGGACCGGCTGGAGGCGGCGATCTGATGGGTGATCCGAGGGGTTTCCTGAAGATAGGGCGCAAGCCGGTCCCCAAGCGGCCCGTCTCCGAGCGTGTCCGCGACTACCGGTGGGTCTACCGGCCGATGCCCGGGGACGAGCTCAGGGAGCAGGCCTCGCGCTGCATGGACTGCGGGGTTCCCTTCTGCAACGCCGGGTGCCCGGTGAACAACCTCATCCCGGACTGGAACGATCTCGCCTACCGCGATCGGTGGAGGGAGGCGATAGAGAGGCTGCACCGCACGAACAACTTCCCCGAGTTCACGGGCATCCTCTGCCCCGCCCCCTGCGAGGCGGCCTGCGTGCTCTCCATCAACGACTCTCCCGTGACGATAAAGGAGATAGAGCGTTCGATCATCGAGCGGGCCTTCGAGGAGGGGTGGGTGGTCCCGGAGCCCCCGCCGCCGGAGAAGCGCACCGGCAAGCGGGTCGCCGTCGTCGGGAGCGGTCCGGCGGGGCTCGCCGCGGCGCAGCAGCTCAACCGCGCCGGGCACACGGTCGTCGTCTTCGAGAAGGACGACCGCATCGGGGGGCTTTTGCGCTACGGCATCCCGGACTTCAAGATGGAGAAGTGGGTCATCGATCGCAGGCTGCGCCAGCTCGAGGAGGAGGGGATAGAGTTCCGGACGAACGCCCACGTCGGCTACGACCCGACCCTCGAAGAGGTGCGCGGCGAGTTCGACGCCGTCGTGCTCGCCGTCGGTGCCCTGCAGGGGCGGGACCTCGACGTGCCCGGACGCGAGCTCTCCGGCATCCACCTCGCGATGGAGTATCTCGTGCAGCAGAACCGCCGGGTGGCCGGCCTGCCGGTCGAGGGCGAGGAGATCACCGCGCGCGGCAAGCACGTCATCATCCTCGGCGGCGGCGACACCAGCGCCGACTGTCTGGGCAACGCCCACCGGGAGGGCTGCGCCTCGGTCAGGGTCCTCACCCACGGTCCGAGGCCGCCCGAGTCCCCCGACCCGATGGAGTGGCCCGACTGGCCGTTCGTGCTGCACACCTACCCGGCTCACGAGGAGGGCGGCGAGCGCCGCTGGAACGTCGCGGTCACCGGTTTCTCCGGCTCGAACGGCAGGGTCGAGCGGATGCACTGCATCCGCACCGAGCGCACCCCGGAGGGCCGGACGGTCCCCGTGGCGGGCTCGGAGTTCGAGATGCGCGCAGATCTCGTGCTGCTCGCGATCGGCTTTGCGGGCCCGGTGCGTGACAGGCTGCTCGAGGAGCTCGACCTCGGGTACGCGCCGAACGGCGCGATAGCCTCGCGCGACGGGTTCGCGACGAAAGAGCCCGGCGTCTTCGTCGCCGGGGACGCCCGGCGCGGCGCCTCGCTCATCGTCTGGGCGATCGCCGAGGGCCGCAAGGCGGCCCGTCAGGCCGACGAGTACCTGATGGGGGAGAGCCTGCTGCCCGGCTGACCCTCCGGGTATCCGAACCCACGCCGCGCCCCATCCGGATGGGGCGCGGCGTTTTGCCTTCGGGACAAGCGTCGCCACGCTCTCGGCGGACGTTTCTGGCCGCTCGTCTGAAGACACCACCCCCTTCACCGCATTAGATTGACGGACGTCGCTAGGGTTCCGCCGCCGGAGTCCTCCGGCGGGTCAGCGACCGAGAGCGGCAGGCGGTCGGGGAGAAATCCCGGCCGTCCCACGGCGGGACAAAAGCCCGGGAGGCTTCCGAAGCTTCCCGGGCTTCTCGCTTTTGGCGCGGGGCGAGACGAAAGGAGAGTAAGCTGTGGCAGGCGATCATCATCGGCGACCGGGGCCGCCCGACCCGGAGGTTCTGAGGAGGCTGCGTGGACACGAGGCCCGGGAGCGTGAGGCGATCCTGGGCAGCGCCCGCTGGGACGCAGAGGTCGAGCGGGCGTTGGAGATTGGGCTTCCGGCGGCGGACTCCGTCGAAGACCGAACCATCTCCACGTTCGCGCGGACGGAACTGCCGCACTTCGCCGGCATAAACACGTTCATGAGCTTCCCTTACCTGGAAGACGTGCGGCGGGTCGGCGAGTACGACGTGGCCGTCCTCGGTGCGCCCTTCGACATGGGGACGACCTACCGTTCCGGAACGAGGTTCGGGCCGCAGGCCATCCGGAGGATATCCGGTCTCTACTCGACCTACAACTACGAGCTCGGCGTGGACCTCAGGGAGTCGCTGAGGGTCGCCGACCTCGGTGACGTGTTCGTCATCCCGGCCAACATCGAGAAGACCTTCGACCAGATCTCCCGCGCCGTGAGCCACGTGGTCGCGAGCGGTGCCTTCCCGGTGATCCTGGGCGGGGACCATTCGATCGGCTATCCGTGCGTGCGCGGCGTCGCGGAGCACGTCGAGGGGAACGTCGGGATCATCCACCTGGACCGGCACGTGGACATCCAGGAGAAGGACATGGACGAGCGGATGCACACCACACCCTGGTTCCACGCCACCAACATCCCGAATGCTCCGCCGAAGAACCTGGTGCAGTGCGGTATCGGGGGCTGGCAGGTGCCCCGCGCGGGCGTGCAGGTCGCCCGCGAGCGGAAGACGACGATCATGACCATCGGGGACGTGGAGGCGATGGGGATCGAGAAGGCGGCCGAGATGGCACTGGAGGTGGCCTGGGACGGGGCGGAGGCCGTCTACCTCTCCTTCGACATCGACTCGGTGGACGGTGGGCTGGTACCGGGGACGGGCTGGCCGGAGCCGGGCGGCTACCTGCCACGCGAGGCGCTGAAGTTTCTGCACCTCGTGGCGAAGGAGGGTTTGTGCGGGATGGAGGTCGTCGAGGTCGCGCCGCCCTACGACACGAGCGACACGACGGCGCTGCTCGCCGCCAGAGCGATCGCGGACGTGCTGGCGACGCTGGTCAGGGAAGGGCACCTCGGCACTTACCCGTCGATCTGAGAGGGGGATGAAGCGATGATCATGCTCGGTGTAGCGGCGTTCATAACGCTGCAGATCGCGGTTGGCATGAGCTTCGTGCGCAGGGTACGGGGGCGGAGCGTGAACTTCATCGTGGCCGGGCGCGGGCTCATCCTGCCGCTCGCTGCGACCGCGCTGATGGCGCAGGCGGTCGACTCGAACGCGACTTTGGGCAACACGGACCTGACGGCGCAGTTCGGCTTCTGGGCCGGGGCTTCGCTGCCGATAGGGCTCGCGATCTGCCTGTTTCTGACCGGGGCGTTCTTCGCGAAGCCGCTCAACGGCATGGGGCTCATGACGCTCCCGGATTTTTATGCTCGGAGGTACGGCCGGAGCGTCGAGATCCTGGCCGCCCCGATCATGGTGCTCAGCTTCACCATACTGCTCGCCGGGAACCTGGTAGCCGGCGGATACCTGTTCGAGACCTTCCTCGGAACGAGCTACCTGGAGGGCGTGCTCCTGGTCGCGCTCCTGATGCTGCTCTACACGCTCCCCGGCGGGTTGCTCTCGGTGGTCTACACCGACTTCCTGCAGGCCACGCTCGCTCTGGTGGGCTCGATCGCGCTGATCGTCTTCGTAGCCTTCGATTTCGGGATCTCCATCCCGCACGGTATGGGGCCATTCGACCTCGCCCAGCTCTCGAAGCCCGCCGACGGCGCGTACGTGAACTGGGCGACGCTGCTCTCCCTTGGGCTGGGGGACATCGTAGCGCTGGACTTCATGGAGCGGGTCTTCGCCGCCGAGAGCCCCGATACGGCCCGGAGAGCGTGTTTTCTGGGTGGTATCGGCACGCTGGCGATCGGGGTGCCGTTCTCCATCGTGGCGCTCTCCTCTGGGAGCATCTTCGAGCGCCTCGGCATCCACCGGGGCGACGCGCCGGTGCTCTACGCGCTCTTGAAGGGCACCGCCCCGATCCCGCTCACGATAATCGTGCTCTCCGCGATAGTCGCCGCCTCGCTCTCGACCGGGACCGGAGCGGTCCTCGCGATGTCGTCGGTGTGCGCCCGCAACATCTTCCAGGTGCGCAGGGGAGAGGGAGGCAGGGACAGGCTGCTTCTGGCGACCCGCCTGGCGATGGTCCCGATAGCGGCACTGAGCGCCCTGATCGCGCTGCGCGTCCCCCAGACGGGCGTCCTGCTCACCCTCGCCTTCGACGTGGTGCTGGCGGGGTTGCTGGTCCCGCTGGTACTCGGTCTCTACTGGAGCAGGGCGAACGCCCCAGCGGCCCTCGCCTCCATCGCCGCCGGTTCTCTCACGCGACTGTTCTTCTTCGTGTTCACACCCACGATCTACGGGGAGAAGAATACCCTGCTCTACTTCCCGAATCACGTCTTCTCCCCGGCCTTCGACGGGCTGCCTACGGTGCTCAGCCCATTCGTGAGCCTCGTCGCCTTCGTCGCCGTCGCGCTCGCGACGCGGAGGCAGCCCCTGCCGACCTGACAGGAGAAACCCGAGTAGCGAGCGGTTGCTCCCGCCGCACAAGCCAGCACCCTGCGACAGCGGCATGTTTTCCGCCGCCGGGCCGAGGAAGCGGAGGGGGACGACCACCTAGACTGCACTCAGCATCTAAATGTTGGATGCAGACAGGATATGAACGAGAGGAAGGAGGCTGCCAGATGCCGAGCGGCACCATCTCGTCTTCGCCCGAGACTGTGGGTGTGGCGGTGGTGAACTATCCGGCAGTTGTGGTGGAGAGCAGGGAGGAGGTGCTCGAGAACGCGCGCTCCATCGCGCGGTACGTCGAAGGGATCAAGCGGGGTTATCCGGGGTGTGATCTCGTCGTCTTTCCGGAGTACTCCCTGCAGGGTTTTCATCCGACGAAGTGGCCCGAGCTCGTGACGAGCGTGGACGGGCCCGAGGTCGAGGTGTTGGCCGAGGCCTGCGTCAGGAACGGGGTATGGGGGGTCTTCTCGCTGACCGGGGAGGAGAACCCGGATGGGAACCCGTGGAACAGCCTGCTGCTCATCGACGATGAGGGCGAAGTGGTGATGAACTACCACAAGATCAACCCGTGGGTACCGCAGGAACCCTGGGCGCCGGGTTCCGAGACGATGGTCGTCGAGGGGCCGAAGGGGCTCAAGATCGGCGGGACCATCTGCTACGACTGCAACATACCGGAGATCGTCCGTGACACGGTCATGAAGGGTGCGGAACTGGTGGTGCGCATACAGGGCTACATGCACCCCTCTTCGGAGCAGCAGCGCAACGTACAGATGGTCCGGGCCTGGGAGAACCTCACGTACTTCGCCGCCGCCAACATGGCCGGCAGGGATCTCGTCTACTCGTACTTCGGCAACTCGATGATCGTGGACTTCGACGGCAGCATCATGGCCGAGTGCGGGCCGACGCCCGGGGAGGTGCAGTATGCGCTTCTGGACATCGGGGCGATCCGCGACGCCCGCAGGCACTGGACGGCCGAGAACCACCTCTACAACCTCGTGCACCGCGGCTACACCGCCGTGCCGGAGGGTGGGGTCGCTCCGTGCCCCTACGAGTTTTACCGCACCTGGGTCGAAGACCCTGGGGCAGCAGTAAAGAGGTCTGAAGGGATCACCCGCTCTTTCGCCCTGGAGGAGGCTCCGGGCCGGTAGCGGGCGGCTGTCTCTCTGCGGGTAAGCAGGATCAGGAGGGAGGAAACCGGTTGAGAGAGGTGCAGCAGAAAGGCAGGGAGGTCCGTCCCGGGCGCAGGTTCAACGCCTTCGTAGACAACGAGGTGGTCGAGGACTACTCGCTGCGGTACGCGCCCCGCTCGTTCAGGAGGTGGAGCGAGTACGCGGTGGCGACGGCGGCGCTCGGCGGGATAGCCTATCTCGTGGATTTCGCCATCGGGGGCTCGCTCGCCGTCACGCACGGTTTCTCCAGCGCTGTGTGGGGGATACTGGTCGCGGCGGTGACTATATTCCTGACCGGGATCCCCATAGCTTACTACTCGGCCAGGTACAACATCGACATGGACCTGCTCACGCGCGGGGCGGGTTTCGGTTATCTCGGTTCCACGATCACATCGCTCGTCTACGCGAGCTTCACGTTCATCTTCTTCTCGCTCGAAGCCTCCGTGATGGCGCAGGCGATCACGCTGTTCACCGGGATACCCATCTGGGTTTCGTACGTGGTCTCGGCGTTCGTGGTGATCCCGCTCGTGGTCTTCGGGATGACGCTGCTCTCGAAGTTCCAGATGTGGACGCAGCCGGTCTGGTTCGTCCTCATCGCGCTGCCTTTCCTGGCGGTCTTGGTCAAGGACCCGGGAGCCTACGCGCGCTTCACGGGCTTCGGTGGCACCGCGGGAAGCCCTTCGTTCGACCTGATCGGGTTCGGCCTCGCCGCGGGCGTCGCGCTGAGCCTCATAGCCCAGATCGGAGAACAGGCGGACTATCTGCGTTTCATGCCGCAGAAGACCGCGGAGAACTCCAGGCGCTGGTGGGCGGCGGTGCTCTCGGCCGGACCGGGGTGGGTGATCCTCGGGTCCCTCAAGCAGCTCGGGGGAGCGTTTCTCGCCTTCTACATCTTCTCGGCGGTCGGACCGGAGAAGGCGGTCGAGCCGATAGAACAGTTCGTGCGGGGCTTCGAGCTCATAATCCCGAACGGGTTCTGGGCGCTGGCGGTCGCGACGCTGCTGGTGGTGCTCTCGCAGCTCAAGATCAACGTGACCAACGCCTATGCCGGGTCTCTGGCGTGGTCCAACTTCTTCTCGCGGGTCTTCCACTGGCACCCGGGGAGGGTCTGGTGGGTGTTTCTCAACGTCGGGATCGCGCTCACGCTCATGCTCTTCGGTGTCTTCGGGTTTCTGAACTTCGTGCTCGGGTTCTATTCCAATTTGGCGATAGCCTGGATCGGGGCGGTCGTCGCCGACCTGGTCATCAACAAACCGTTGCTGAAGGTGAGCCCCTCCTACATCGAGTTCAAGCGAGCGCACCTGCACAACATAAACCCGGTCGGGTTCGGGGCGATGCTCGCCGGGGCCGCTGTCTCCATCCCCGCCTTCTTCGGGGTCTTCGGGGACTATGCCCAGGCCTTCTCACCCTATCTGGCCCTCGTGGTCGCGTTCGTCCTCTCCCCGATCCTGGCGGTCGCGACGAGGGGCAGATACTACATCGCCCGGGGAGGTTCCACGGCCGAGATCCTGGAGGGTGACGAGGCACGCTACGCCACGAGAACCTGCGGCCGGTGCGGGAGACGGTACGAGATCCCGGACATGGCCTACTGCACCTTTCACGAGTCAGACATATGCTCGCTGTGCTGCACCCTCGAAAGGAGCTGCCACGACTCCTGCAAGCAGCCCGTCCGGATCACGAGAAAGCCAGGTGTGGATACCGCGTGATCTCCCACCTCCTTTGGACGGCGGGCCCAGAGGAGCGCCTTGGGAGCGGGGCTTTATCTGTCCGTCGGGCCAGAGACCGGGCGGTCGTCGGGCTCTAAACTTTCTCCCGTCGCTGTGCGGGGAGAAGCAACGAAGGCTCAGGAGGGAAGTATGAGGCTCTCGCCGATGGAGCAGGAGAAGCTCATGATCTTCACCGCCGCCGAGGTCGCCCGGCGGCGGCGGGAGCGGGGCCTCAGGCTCAACTACCCGGAGGCCGTCGCCTTGATCTCGGCGGAGATCCTCGAGGGAGCCCGGGAGGGCAAGAGCGTCGCCGAACTGATGAGCTTCGGCGCCACGATCCTCTCGCGCGAGGACGTGATGGAGGGGGTCGCCGAGATGGTCGACGAGGTGCAGGTCGAGGCGACCTTCCCGGACGGCACGAAGCTCGTGACGGTGCACGACCCGATCGTTTAGGAGGAAGGGTGGACGTCGAACGAGTCGGGAACTTCCCGCTCCTGCTGGTGGTGAGGGCATGATCCCGGGGGAGTTCATTCCGGCGGAGGGCGAGGTGGGGTTCAACGAAGGACGTACGAGGCTCGTCCTCACCGTGGCCAACACGGGAGACAGGCCCGTGCAGGTCGGCAGCCACTTCCACTTCTTCGAGACGAACAGAGCCCTGCGGTTCGATCGGGAGAGAGCCTACGGGATGCGCCTGGACATCCCGGCGGGGACCAGCGTGCGTTTCGAACCGGGCGACGAGCGCGAGGTCGCGCTCGTCGCCATCGGCGGCGACAGGGTCTTGCACGGCATGAACGGGCTCGTCGAGGGTGCGCTGGATGACCCGGAGACAAGACGGCGCGCGCTCCGCCGGGCACGCGAGCGGGGGTACTTGGGGTGAGCCGGCTCTCGCGGCGGCGTTACGGGCAGATGTTCGGCCCCACGACCGGGGACAGGGTGCGTCTGGCCGACACCGGTCTCGTCGTGCGCGTGGAGCGAGACCTCACGCTCGCCGGCGAGGAGGCCGTGTTCGGGGGCGGCAAATCCGTGCGGGACGGGATGGCTCAAGGGACGGCCACGCGTGCGGAGGGGGCGATGGATCTGGTGATCACCAACGCCCTCATCGTCGACCACTGGGGCATCGTCAAGGCGGACGTGGGTGTCAGGGACGGGTGCGTGGCGGCCATCGGCAAGGCCGGCAACCCGGACACCATGGACGGCGTGAACGTGGAGATCGGAGCCTCCACCGAGGTCATCGCGGGGGAGGGGAGGATCCTCACCGCGGGTGGCATAGACAGCCACATCCACTTCATCTCCCCCCAACAGGCCGAGTGCGCCATCGCCTCCGGGGTGACCACCATGATAGGCGGCGGGACCGGACCGGCCACCGGGACCAACGCGACTACCTGCACGCCGGGGGCCTGGAACATCGCGCGGATGCTGCAGGCCGTGGAGGGACTTCCGCTGAACTTCGGCTTCCTGGGCAAGGGAAACTCCTCGAACCCGGAGGCGCTCGAGGAACAGGTCCGGGCGGGCGCCTGCGGGCTCAAGCTGCACGAGGATTGGGGCTCCACCCCGCAGGCCATAAGGACCTGTCTCTCGGTGGCCGATGAGATGGACGTCCAGGTGGCGATCCACACGGACACCCTGAACGAGAGCGGGTTCGTGGAGGACACGGTCGCGGCGTTCGAGGAGCGTACCATACACACTTACCACACCGAGGGCGCCGGCGGTGGGCACGCGCCGGACATCATAAGGCTCTGCGGCGAGCCGAACGTGCTGCCGTCGAGCACCAACCCGACGCGGCCGTACACCGTGAACACCGTGGACGAGCACCTGGACATGCTGATGGTCTGCCACCACCTGAGCCGGGACGTCCCCGAAGACGTCTCCTTCGCCGAGAGCCGCATCCGCGCCGAGACGATAGCAGCCGAGGACGTCCTGCACGACCTCGGTGCCATCTCGATGATGTCCTCCGACTCGCAGGCGATGGGCCGGGTGGGGGAAGTCTGGATACGCAACTGGCAGACCGCGAGCAAGATGAGATCTCAGCGCGGTCCGCTGCCGGAGGACGACGCGGAGAGCGACAACTTCCGGGTCAGACGTTACGTCGCCAAGTGCACGATCAACCCAGCCATCACCCACGGCATCTCGGACCACGTGGGCTCCATCGAGGTGGGCAAGCTCGCCGACCTCGTGCTCTGGAAGCCGGCCTTCTTCGGCGTGAAGCCCGAACTGGTGATGAAGGCCGGATTCATCGCCTACGCACAGATGGGTGACCCCAACGCTTCGATCCCCACGCCGGAGCCCGTCTTCCAGCGTCCCATGTTCGGGGCCTTCGGGAGCGCCCCGGCCTCGGTCTCGCTCACGTTCGTCTCGCGGGCGGCGCTGGAGGCTGGCCTGAAGGAGGCGTTGGGCCTCGAGAAGCGGCTCGTCGCGGTGCACGGTACGCGCACGCTCGGCAAGACGGACCTCGTGCACAACGGCTTCTTGCCAGAGATAGAGGTGGACCCGGAGACGTACGAGGTTCGGGTGGACGGAGAAGTCGTGGGCTGCGAGCCGGCACGCGAGCTCCCGCTGGCGCAGCGGTACTTCCTGTTCTGATGTCCATCCTGCTGCGGATGCTCCAGATCTCGGATACGGCCTTCCCGACGGGGGCCTTCTCGCACTCTATGGGGCTCGAGGCGTTCGCGGACGCCGGGAGGCTGCGCAGCGCGGAGGATCTGCGGGAGATCGTCGCGCTATACCTCTCCTCCATGGCCACCTCGGACTGCGTGGCGCTCAGGGTCTCCTGCGGGGCGGAGTTCGGGGAGCTGCTGCGTACCGACCAACTCCTCCTTGCGACCAGGCTGACGCGGGAACTGCGGTCGGCGAGCGTCGGCGTCGGCAGGCGGTTCCTCGCGAGCGTAGAGGCGCTCGGGGTGGAGGACGGGAGGCTCCTCCGCTTCGGCGAGGCCGTGCGGGCCTCCGAGACACCAGGCAACCTGGCGGTCTGTTACGGTGTCGCGGCCTCCGCCCTGGGCTTCGGTGAGGAGGAGGCGCTCCTATCCTTCCTGTATTCGAGCGTCGCCTCCCTCGTCGCCGCGGGGCAGAAGCTCATCCCCCTCGGCGGGAGCACGGCGCAGCGGCTCCTCTTCGAGCTGCACGGGGAGATGGAACGGGCGGCCTCCGCGGGCGCCGGGCTCGGCGCGGAGGACATGTACGCCTTCGCGCCGGAGGTCGACGTGCGCTCGATGCTGCACGAGAGGCAGAGGACCAGGCTGTACATATCCTGAAAAGAGGGAGGTGCCGGATGAAGGCTTTGAGGCTGGGAGTGGGGGGACCGGTTGGGTCGGGGAAGACCGCCCTGGTGGCGGAGCTCTCCCGGAGGCTCGGCGGCGAGTTCGAGATAGCCGCCGTCACCAACGACATCTACACCCGGGAGGACGCGGAGTTTTTGATCCGCGCCGCCGTCCTGCCCGATGGCAGGGTGGCCGGAGTCGAGACGGGCGGGTGCCCGCACACCGCCATCCGGGACGACATCTCGATGAATCTGGAGGCCGTCGAGGCCATGGAGCGGGATTTCCCGGACCTGGACCTCATCTTCATCGAAAGCGGCGGAGACAACCTCTCGGCTTCGTTCTCTCCCGAGCTGGTTGACGCTTCGATCTACGTGATAGACGTGGCCGGGGGGGACAAGGTGCCCCGCAAGGGCGGGCCGGGCGTCACCCGCTCGGAGCTTCTGGTGATCAACAAGATAGACCTCGCGCCGCTGGTCGGGGCGGACCTCTCGGTCATGGAGCACGACGCCGCCGCGCTGCGCGGCCGGGCGCCCACCCTCTTCACCTCCGTCCTGCACGGGGACGGGATGGAGGCGGTCGTGGATTGGGTGAGGAGGGCCGTCCGCCACCGGAGCTGGACGCCGGCGGATTCCGACCTCCGTGGTGATGGCCGGCACGACCATCCCCACTAGAACCCGGGGGCAGCGTGGCCTGCTCCGGATCCGCTTCGAGCCGCGCGGGGAGAGGACCATAGTCTCGGAGCGCTACAGCAGCACGCCCTTCGGCTCGGTGCGCGCCAACCACCCCGACGACACCGGCATCCCCGAGGTGCAGATCACGAACCCCTCGGGCGGCATCCTGGGTGGCGACGTTCTGGAAGTGGACATCTCGGTCGCTCCGAAAGCCTCCGCCACCGTCCTCACCCAGGCGGCCAACAAGGTTTACCGGGGAGATTTCGCCGAGCAGCGGGCGATGCTCGTGCTCGGGCGCGGGGCGTTTCTTGAGTACCTGCCCCACCACCTGATCCCTTACGCCGACTCGGATTACCTGCAGGAGACTGCTTTCTTCCTCTCCCCCGACGCGACGCTCATCGCCTGGGACGCCTGCTCCGCCGGACGGGTGGCCCGGGGAGAGCGGTTCCGATTCAGGCGCCTCCGCAGTACGATCCGCCTCTCTTTCGACGCTCTCCCCGAGGTCGTGGACCGGTTCGACCTCTCCGGCGGCGGGGAGCACTTCGCCGGGTACCCGTACATGGGCGTGGCGTACGTCGCCTCCGCGAAGGATCTGCGAGTTCTTGCGGATGAGCTGCACGAGAACCTCGCCGCGCTGCCCCGCATCCTGGCCTCCGCGAGCGCCCTCCGCGACGGTCTCTGCGGCGTACGCGTGCTCGCCGGGGACGCCGCCGCTCTGTACGCCGCCCTGAACCGCACCAGGGCATCCGCACGGGCGTACCTCGGCCTTCCCCCACCGGCCCGGGAGGTGGGGTGATCGCGGAGGGCCTCGCGCCCGCCGTCTAACCCGGACGGCGGCAGAGCACGATCAGGTGGTCGCTCGCCGCGTCGAACGGCTCCCCCTCGAACCCGCCGTAGACCGCCTCGGGTTCGAACCCCGCGATCCTGAGCATCAGAAGCAGCTCGTCGCGGAAGGTCACGCGGATGGTGAGCTGGTGGCGGCGCATCTCGCGCAGCACGCCGTCCGCGCCGTAGAGCTCGTAGAAGAGCGTGATCTCCATCAGCTGGGAGGCCGTATCGTAATGCGAGACCGAGAACCTCTCCAGCGTGCCGCCGTCCGGAAGCGGGCGGCTCAGGTCGTGGCGCAGCTCCGGGCCGCCGGACAGCTCCTCCGGCGAGAACGCCGAGATCTCCACGCCGAGCAGCCCGCCCGGCAGCAGGTGCTCGCGGGCGTTGCGCAGAAAGGTGAGCGCGTCGTCCACCGAGAGCAGGCACAGGAACGAGTTGAACGCGCAGATACCGAGCCCGTAGCGGTCCCCCAGCCTCACGCTGCGCATGTCGCCGCGGATCCATTCGACGCCCGGACCCTTCCTGCGCCCGACCCCGGCCATCGGTCCCGAGAGCTCCACGGCGGTCACCTCGTGGCCCGCCCCGGCGAGCCGCTTCGCTATGCGGCCCGTCCCGGCCCCCCACTCGACGACGGGGCCGCGCTCTCTTCCGGCGAGCGCGAGCCAGAACGGTACATCGTGATCGTGGTCGTACTCCAGGTCGTAGAGGTCTGAGAGGGCGTCGTACTCGAACAAGTTCTGCTCCTTGTGTAGCACCGGCGGATATAATCTCGCGAGAGGTCCCCTAAAAACACGGAGGTCCCATGGGAACCGCCGGAACCATCATAGTAGTCGCCATCATAGCGCTCATCGTGCTCTACATGATCTTCACCTACAACGGGCTGGTGCGACGCAAAAACCAGGTCGAGGAAGCCTACCGGCAGATAGACGTGCAACTCAAGCGGCGCTACGACCTGATCCCGAACCTCCTCGAAGGAGTCAAGCGCTACTTTCGCCAGGAGCAGCAGGTCCTCGAGGAGATAACGCGGGCGCGTGCCGAGGCGATGAAGCCGCAATCCCCGCGCGAGCAGGCACAGTCCGAGGCCCGGCTCTCCGGCGCGATAGGCAACCTCTTCGCCGTCGCCGAGAACTACCCGGAGCTGCGCTCGAGCCGGGTGCTTTTGGACTTCCAGGAGGAGCTCGCCTCGACGGAGAACAAGATCTCCTTCGCCCGCCAGCATTACAACGACTCGGTGCAGGAGTACAACACGAAGATCCAGAGCTTCCCAGCCGTCATCTTCGCCCGCGCGATGGGCTTCACCGAGCGGGAGTACTTCGAGGCCGAGGGCCCCGAGCGCGAGTCGGTGACCGTCTCCTACGACTAAAGGGATGAGCGGAGCGGCAGAGGCAACCTTCCGCGAGAGGATCGCGCAGAACAGGCGCAACAGCCTGCTTCTTTTCGTGACCTTCCTCGTCTTCGTCCTCGCCTTCGGCTACATCATCGGGTACGCCTGGGTGGGGGACCCGGCCGGAGCCTTCTTCGGGCTCGTCATCGCGTTCTTCGCCGGGGGCCTCTCCGGGCTGCTGAGCTACTACGCCGGGGACAAGATGGTCCTCGCCGCCTCCAGGGCGCGCCGCATCGAGCACGACGACGCCCCCGTCCTCTTCAACGTCGTCGAGGAGATGGCGATAGCCGCAGGGCTCCCGATGCCGAAGGTCTACATCATCGACGACTCCGCTCCGAACGCGTTCGCCACCGGGCGCGACCCCGAGCACGCCTCGGTCGCGGTGACCTCAGGGCTTCTCGAGAAGCTCGACCGCGACGAACTGCAGGGCGTGATCGCGCACGAGATGAGCCACGTCAGGAACCTGGACATCCGCTACTCGATGCTGGTCGGCATCCTGGTCGGTACCACCGTCCTGATCGCCGACTTCTTCCTCCGCAGCCTCTGGTGGGGCGGAGGGAGGCGCCGGAACGACCAGGGCAACGGCCAGCTGCAGCTCATCCTCATGATCATCGCGATAATCCTCGCGATCCTCGCCCCGATCTTCGCCCGGCTTTTGCAGCTCTCGATCTCCCGCCAGCGCGAGTACCTGGCCGACGCCTCCGCAGTGGAGCTCACCCGCAACCCCAAGGGTCTCGCCGACGCGCTGGAGAAGATCGCAAAAGACCAGGAGCCGCTCGAGGTCGCCAACCGTGCAACCGCCCACCTCTACATCGTCAACCCCATAAAGCGCTTCGAGAAGCGCTCGCGCAGCCTCTTCTCCACCCACCCCCCGATAGAGGAGCGCATAAGGATCCTGCGCGCGATGGAGACCGGCGGCGTGCCGCAGACTGGACGGGACGCCGGATAGGGGTTAAACTCTCTCCCTGCGACCTTTGCCGGGTGGTGTAACGGCAGCACGGCTGACTCTGGATCAGCTAGTCCTGGTTCGAATCCAGGCCCGGCAGCTCCTCAAAAGCCTCCGTTTGCGGGGCTTTTTTGTTTTGCCCTGTTGTGCGTTACCCCCATGAACCCCCGCTAACCCCCGTTGGGTTATGGTAAGCGTTATGGTAATAATCATGGGTGACCTCATCGGGATAGCAGCCACTCGTCGAGTTCCTTGCGCGAGAATAGGATCCCACGCTCGGTGAGGTAGTGCTTCGGGATCTCGCCCTGGGCCACCACCTTCTCGAAGGCTTTCGGGGTTTTCTTGAGATAAGCTGCGGCCTCTTCGAAAGTCAGCCACTCGTCCGGGGCGATCTCCCTGAGCTCCCTCGCCGTCTTGGCCAGGCTTTCCGCAGTCTGAGCGATCGATGCTGCAATCGCTGCCAGTGCAGAGTTCTCAAACTGCTGCAGCGCATCTCGTGATTCTCTGAGCGTCTTAGCGGCTTGAAAGAGATCCAAAGAGCCGGGAGGCGCAGAAGGCGAGGGTGCTACATGGTGGGAAAGGGAAAGGAGGAGGTTTTCGCCTTTGGCTTCCCGGCTCATGATCCCATGATACCTCGCTGCCACGTACAAATCAAGTATAATACGGTAAAGCCACGTTAAATTCGGGGAGGTGCACGATGAGCGATCAGCGCCGCAGGGAGTGGATGACGATGCGGGAGGCGGCGGAGTACATCGGAGTCTCTTATGAGAGGTTTTCTACGCTGGCGAAGAAGGGGATGTTTCCGGTGAGCAGGGTGCCGGGTTTCAAGAACGTGCTCCGCGTAAGCCGGAGCAGGTTAGATGAGGTGATGTACGAGCACGAGGAGTATGGGGTGAAGCCTGAAAAGAGCAAGGCGGAGGATTAATCCTCCGCCTCAGGTAATTCCCCGCGCTCTAGGAGGTTCTCGATGATCGCTACCGCCGCGTAGGGGTATTGCTCGAGCCCGGCGAGCCCGATGATCACATAGAGGTTGTTGCTGGCTTTGGCCGCCTGGCGTATGGCTTCGACCCACTCCGGGCGCTTCTTCTCTATCGTCTTTCGCAGGTTGTTGATCCGGCGCCGGCTCATGTTCTCGTACCTGTCCGGCTTGTAAAAAAATTCTCTTCCCCCCCACCGCCCGGACAGCCCGGTCTCGAGATAGCTCTCGGCTTCGAGCTCGAGCGCTTCCTCCTCCTCATGCGAAAGCCCGCGTTTTACCGCGAGCCCGGCGGGACATGGATGCTCGGAATAAAGCCCTTGTAGGTTGTCTACTTCAATATCACGGTGCAGGATCTCCAGATGATATTCCACCTTCTAGCCGCTCCCCCTGTCTTACCCTCCGTTCTCGCTCGAAGGATAACATCTCCTCCCACGCCGCGGAAGAGCGGTCGCTCGAGCCGAGAGCCCCGCAGACGCTGAGAATCGCCGTCCGGCGTTGCTCCGGCAGGATCTCCAGCCAGGAGAGCACCAGATCCTCACGCTGCGCGTCGGTCAGATCGAAGCGCTCGATCAGCGCGGTGATGAACTCGAGCGGCGGTATCACCCGAGGCTCATCGCTCTCTGGCTTATTACGCATGTAATCCGAGATGAGCTGTTGCCCTATCTTGAAGCCGCCCTCGCTCAACATCTGCGCAAGCTCCCGCTGGCTGCTCGCCCGGACGTTGTCCGCCCCCATAACTCTTTTGAGCGCCCACCCAAATTCGTGATACCTCTTCGCCATCGTTACCACCGTCATCTCTTCGCCTCCTTCTCTGGTTGTTTTACTGATCGCGCCATGCATCGACAAGGCATAATAGATGATACCTCGTAAATTGGCGTCAAAACCGGTCAATTATCGTAAATTCACTTGCGCGGTCAGTAGATGCGTGCTAAGATTCACGTACAGAGTCAGTTGAAAACTGATCCTGAGGGTAGAGAAAAGCCCACCGATCAGGCGGTGGGCGGGCGGCCAAAGGAGGTTAAGCGCGATGGCCACCACAAAAAGTATATCGAGAATGAGGAAGGAAGAGGGGGTGCAAGTCCCGTCGTTCAGCGAGCCGGACCTCACCTACTCCGTGAATCTGGAGTCCTGGACTTGCGACTGCCCGGCGTTCCGCTACCGCGGCGGCGAGTGCAAGCATCTGCGCCTCGCGCGCTCGGGCGTGGATCTTAGTGGCGCCTGCCGGGGTGTCCTGGCGGACGGGCGCCGCGTTCTGGTGCTGGACTCGGTGGTCCACGACTACGAGCCGCAGACGCTGGCGCAGCGCTTCCAGCGGAAGATCTGGGGCTGGAGCTGGGGGGAGTGGCAGCACGCGCTCTGCTTCGACGGTCGCTCGTTCTGGCGCGAGTCCACCCGGATCGGCACCGGGGAGACCAGGCTGGAGCAGGTGGATCCGTCGAGGTGGACCTGCGACCTCCCGGCCTACTGCATGAGGGAGGCGGCGTGATGAGCTGCCCGATCTGCTACGGCTCCGACACATGCCCCGAGGGGCTGTACGTGGACATCCGACCGGCGGACGAGAGCGACATCCGCTATGTCCGTCGGAGCGAGATTCCCGATTTCTACTCCCCCCAGGGGTGGAAGCGCACTCACTCCACCTCGCGGGAGGTTACGCTGCTGCGCGAGGTAGATGACAACGGCCTTGAGCTGGAGCTGGTCGGCCGTAATCAGGCCGACCGGATCGAGGCTCACTATGGCGTTGAGCCGCGATCGCTGGAATCCCTCTCCTACTCGGTCAGGAGCACTGGCTCGGCGCGTATCGCGCGTCTGTGGTGGGAAGGAATCGCGGGCCTGAGCATGACGGAGTGGGGCCGGCTCAGGCTCGCCGAACTCGCGGGAGGAGAGTCGTGAAGGGGAAGCGGATTCTCGCGGTCGGGTGTGGCCAGAAGTGCTTTGGGTGCGGCGGGAGCGGCGTCGTGAGGGGCCGCTTCCCGGTCTGCCCGGCGTGTGGGGGCACGGGGAAGGTGAGGATCATGCGCGTGCCGGGAGCGGAGAAATGAGCGACGAGAGAAAGAGCCCCTACCTGCCACCCGGGTATCGGGTCGTGCTTTCCGACCCGGAGGTGGTGCAGCTTTTGGCCCCATGGAATGACGTGATCTTTGTCTGGAGCCGCTACGGCACCGGTCCGGAGAAGGTCGAGGCGCTTGCCTGGGATCACTATCAGCGCTCTCAGCGCTCTACCCGGCGGAAGGAGGCGAGATGATCGGGGGTATCATCTCGCTCTTTTTCGTTCTCTGCGTTCCGGCCTTCTGCGTGATCTTTTCGTGCATGAGGGTGTCAGGAGAAATCTCCCGGCTCGAGAAGGAGCACGAGGCCGAGGCAAAGATCCTCGAGGAGATCTGGAGGAAGAGCTGATGCGCGTATACGAGCAGCTCCAGCCTGGAATCAGGCTCTACCGGTGTGCGGTGTGCGGGAAGCGCGTTCCCATCCTGGTCGGGCGTGCCGGCGAGAAGTACACGCGGCAGCTGAAGAGAGCCGGCTGGAGGAAATACCGGCGTGGGGGCTGGCACTGTCCGGTATGCGTGGCGCGCAGGGAGGAGGAGAAGCCATGAGCGAACTCAGGAGAACGCCATGACCCCGAGATGGCTGCGGAAGAAGCTGGAAGAGCAGTCGGCCGGATTGCCACCTGCCCGGCCCGAAGAGGTCGAGTTCGCCATCCACTATAGAGTGAGCCGCCGGGTCCGCGAGCGCGCCCGCTCAAGGTGCGGCTCGCTCGAAGAACTCTGCTCGTTTTTGCGCGACGAGTGCCAGCCCGGCGGCGGCGTCGGTCACAGCGCGCCGGGCAATGAGCGCTACTGGCTGGAGTTCTGGCCGGATGGTATCTGGGCCTGGTTCGGTGAGCCGCTGGATCCGCGCGACGCAAAGCCGTGGAAGCCGGGAGAGCGTTTCGTGTTTCTGAGCTGGCGCCAGGTGGCACGGCGTTTGCTCGAAGAGGAGAGCCAGCCCGCTCTTTTCGCCGGCGGAGGCTTGCAGGATGGGTGAGATCGAAAGCCGGCCGAAGCCGGACGGAGCGCTCCCGGTCTTTCGCGGAGAGAGCTGGGAGGAGCACGTCTCCGCCTGGCTCGAGGTGGAAGAGTCGATGCAGAACCACCTCTGGGCGCTCGCTGCTATTGCAGCCTCTGTGACCACGCGATACGGCGAGAAGGCGATCCCGAAGTTCGCCTCCGAGGTCGGGTACTCGACCCGGCGAATCTACGAACTCGCATCCACCTACCGGGCGTGGCAATACCGCGAGCGCTCGCAGGGTCTTTCGTTCCAGCACCACGCGGTGGCTGCGCGCGCCGAAGACCCGGAGGCTGCCATCGAGCGGGCGGAGGTCGAGGGGCTTTCCACGAGAGAGCTGGCGGCCGAGGTCCGCCGCGAGAAGGAGGAAGGGGCGGAGGTGGTGGAGATGATGCCATGCCCCACATGCGGCGGGACCGGGGAGGTGCCGAAGGAATGAGCATCGAGGTGGTCGAATGAGCCTGAGTCTGATGGTCCGGATAATGCATGAGATCGAGGTGACGCGACCACAGCAGGCCGTGCTGCTGGCGATGGCCGAGCATGCCAATGACGATGGCACAAACTGCTATCCATCCGTGGACCGTATCGCATGGAAGGCCGGGTACAAGCCACGTGCGGTAGAGGATATCATGCGCTCTTTACGCCAGCAGGGGATTATCAGGCAGGTCGCGCCCGCAACAGGAAGCAAGCCTCCCGAGTACGAGATCCACCTGGAAGAGGCCAGGCGCAAGATGTCCTTCGAAGAATGGCGGGAAAGGTACGGCAAGCACCGGGGTGCAAAAAATGCACCGGTGCATTCTGACGGGAGAGGGGTGCAATCTCACGAGAAAACCACACGTGAAAATGCACCCGAACCGTCAGATGAACCGTCAATAGAACCGTCAGAGAAGAAACGCTCGTCTAACGACGAGCGCAAAGAAACTGCGGTTTCTTTGCCCGCGCGCAGGAAGGTGAAGGCTCTTTCCAGAAGAGAAGCCGAAGAACGCTGGGAGAGACTCTGCGAGCACGACAGGTTCGGCGAAGAGCTGAGGAGATTGGCCGAGTGTGCCGCAGCAGAGAACAAGACGGGCACAAAGGCGGTGAGCGCGCTATGGAGGGAGATCGGTGAGAGGTACGTCTCTCGCCGAGAGAAAGGCGATATCTCCGAGGAGGCCTGGGCGTATGGGTTCGAAGAAGCCCTGCGCCGGTCTAAAGGCAGCATCGGCTACGTCATAAAGTGTGCTCAGGGGTACAGACCGGATAAAGCAGCCAGGGGCCAGGGGCCCGCGGCGCGCAGACGTGCCAGCCTCAGTGCCGTTCCGGTCGAATCGCTGGACGAGCGTCGTAAGCGCGAAGCCGAGGAGCGCAGGCGCCAGATAAGGGAGCTCTTCGGATGACGATTCGACCCGGACACAAGGTGCGCATCAAGAAAGCGTTTGGCCGGTTTGCCTGGTCTAAGAAGCTTGTAGGTGAGACGGGCCGCGTCGTAGAGATAAACGACGACCTCGAGCCGGCCGTCGTGAGGGTCGATATCACTGCCCTCTCTGAGCCTACATGGTTCCCAGAGAGTTTCCTGGATCCGGTCGTCTCGGAGCGGTGCGAGGAAGGCAAATGAGTGGACAGAATCTCGCAAAAGAAAGCATGGAGGGCATGCGGAAGTTCGGACCCGCTGGCAGGCTCTATCCCTGGATCGGCCGCGAAGTCCGGACGCCTCAGGGGTACGGAATTCTTCTCTCGGTTGTGGGAGGGATGGCGCAGGTCCAGCTCTACCGCACCCGGCCCGAGAGGCTCTATCCGGGCCAGAAACCGGTCCGTCCGGCGGCGGATGTCCCGGTGGAGGAGGTGCGGGTGTGAGCGCGGTCACTGGCCCGGTCGTCAAATACCCGGGAGGGAAGTGGCGCATCGCCGATTGGATTATCCGCCACATGCCGCCTCACGACACCTATCTGGAGCCGTTCTTCGGCTCTGGTGCGGTGTTCTTCCGCAAGAAGCCTGCTCGGCTGGAGACGATCAACGACATCTCAGGCGATGTGGTGAACCTTTTCCGGGTCGTCCGGGAGAAGCCGGAGGAGCTCGCCGCGGCGGTGGAGATGACTCCCTGGGCGCGCGAGGAGTACTACCTCTCCTACGACCGGGACCGCGCTACCATAGAAAAGACCGCGAATTGCGATCCGGCGGTCGAGGCTGCGCGTCGATTCCTGGTGAGGTGCTGGCAGGGACACGGCTCGCGGCTTGGTTCCTCGAACGGATGGAGATCGGTACTCCAGGTCAACCGCGGCCCTACCGCCGTCCCATACCGCCAGTGGAAGAACGTGCCAGGGCGCATCCTCGCCGCAACGGACAGGCTAAAGGACGCTCAGATCGAGTGCCGCCCGGCCGCCGAGATCATCACCGCCTACCGCTTACCCGAGGTCCTGATCTACGCGGATCCGCCATACGTGCTCTCTACACGCGACCGCAAGCAGTACGCACACGAGATGACCGACGAGGACCATGAGGAGCTTCTTGATCTTCTCATGCGCCACCCGGGACCGGTGCTTATCTCTGGATATGCGAACCCGCTGTATGAGTCCGTACTCTCAGACTGGGTGCGGGTGGAAACCCGCACCCTCGCAGAGAAGGCGAAGATCCGCGAGGAGGTCCTCTGGATAAACCCAGTGGCCGCGGAGGCACTCGACGGAAGACTGTTTGTATGAGCAAGAATCGAGTCAGCACCAGGCTGGAACGCGAGGACTGCCTCCGCGAGCTGGACTTCGCGATCTCCGAGAAGAACTTCACGACGCGTGTGAAGGGGATCTTCCGCGCCGCAGGCTGGCTCACATACCACACCTGGAATTCGAAGCACTCCGATCCTGGATTTCCGGACCTCATGCTCGTTCGAGACGGACGCCTGGTGGCGATGGAGCTCAAGGTCAAAAACAACAAAATCTCGGAGTGCCAGGCCAGATGGCTCGAAGCGCTCGCGCGGGCCGGCATCGAGACGTACGTCATGTGGCCGCGCCACGAGGCGGAGATCACGAAGATAGCCGCCGGGGAGTCCTCGGCACGCGAGGGCAAGCTGGAGAAATGACCGGGGAGGGATAGCGTGGGGGAGAACAGGCTAGAGCACAACGCCAGAGAGATAGCACGCTACCTCGAGTTCGCACCATCGTACATCGGGCCGGGTGCTCCGCCGTCCGAGCCGCTCTCACGAAAGTATCGCGGCGGCAGTCGCCCGCCGGTCACCGATGGAGCTTTTCGTTTCTGGGAAGAGAACGCACGTGTCTCGCGCCTTCTGAATCCGCTCATAGAAGAGTTGCGCCGCAGCAACGCTGCATTCGGGGGCGTGGCGTTCTCATCTCTGATCCTGGAGCTCTACTCCGACCCGACGAGCGTATCGCGCTGGCACGAGCACGCGAGAAGGCGGCTTCGCGCCTTCCGCGCCATGTGCATGCTCCTGGCGAGTGTGCTGGAGCGCCACCTGGAGGAGGACGAGAAGATACACGTCTGGATCCCGCGTCGCTACGAGCGGGTACGCAATCGCACCGAAGCGCGCGACCTCGACCGCGCGTTCGCCCGAGAGGACGCACTCAGGCTGCTCGCCGCCAGCCTGCACGGTATCATGGCGAGACTCGGATGCGGCCCAGAAGAAGCCATCCGAAACTATCAGAAAGTGAAGCAGGTCAGCCGCTCGCGCTGCTACGAGGCTCTGCGCTTCGCCCGCGACGATGATCACCCAGCCGCATAGCTTGCAGGTCCGGGGAACATCGTGTTATTATGGTATCGTAATCGAAGTGTCCCCGCGACCCCCTACTTACTGCGGGGCTTTTTGTGGCCGGGCGGCGCTACTCCTCCTTTCCCTCTCTTTGTGTTATCCACCCATACCACGCGCCTCCCGGCATCATTCAGGGGCAATGTCGAATCCCGGCGCCGTGAGGTGGTGGGGACGAAAGTTTTGTTTGACACTGTTTGACACCTAAAAACGCGCGCGAGAGCTGGAGATGGCTGCACCCAAAAAAAGCGAGTGGAAACCTGCTTTCCTCGAGCGTCTCAGAGAGACTGCCAACGTCTCCCGCTCGGCGAAAGATGCAGGGATAAGCCGCCAGGCGGCCTACCACGAGCGGGCGCACTCCGAGTCTTTCAGGCGTGCCTGGGATGACGCGATGGAGGAGGCTCTTGACTACCTCGAGGAAGAGGCCAGGCGCCGGGCCCTCGTAGGTACGGTAGAGCCGGTAGTCTCGGCCGGTAAGCACGTGGCGGACGTGCGCCGCTACTCGGACACCCTGCTCATCTTCCTGCTCAAGGGTAGGCGCAAAGAGGTGTTCGGGGACAGGCAGGAGATCAGCGGTCCTGGTGGAGGTCCGATAGAGGTTGACGACGCAAGAGCTAAGCTCCTTGCTCGGCTCATTGCCAGAAGAAGAGCTGAAGAAGGCGGTGGCGAGCCTAAGTGAGCGCGAGGCCGCATCACTCCTCTACGACTGGACGCTGTGGGCGAGACCAGAGCAGCTGGCGCCTCCTGGCGATTGGAATATCTGGTTGATTCTCACTGGCAGAGGGTGGGGGAAAACCAGAACCGGTGCCGAGGACGTGAAGAAATTCGGGCTCGAGAACCCCGGCGTTCGCATAGCCGTCTGCGCTCCGACTTACGCGGATGCGCGCGATACCTGCGTCGAGGGAGAATCAGGCCTTCTCTCGGTGCTGCCGCCTGAGGCCGTGAAGGTCTGGAACCGTTCGCTCGGCGAGCTGGTGCTCACGAACGGCACGCGCTACAAGCTCTTCTCGGCCGACGAGCCGGAACGTTTCCGGGGTCCGCAGCATCACCGGGCCTGGGCGGACGAGCTCGCCAGCTGGTCTTACACCGACTCCTGGGATCAGCTGCAGTTTGGCCTCAGGCTTGGACGGCACCCTCAGACGGTGGTCACCACCACGCCGAAGCCGGTTGCACTCGTGCGTAATCTTCTCGCTCGCGAGGGCGAGGACGTGGTAGTGACCCGGGGCTCGACCTTCGAGAATGCCCACAACCTCTCACCGGTAGCTTTGAGCCAGCTGAAGCGGCGCTACGAGGGAACCAGGCTCGGGCGCCAGGAGCTCTACGCCGAGGTGCTCTCGGAGATCCCGGGTGCTTTGTGGACCCGCGCGACGCTGGAACAGTGCCGCGTAGAGAGCGCTCCGGAGCTGGCACGGGTGGTGGTCGCAGTTGATCCGGCCGTGACCAGCGATGCCACCTCGGATGAGACTGGTATCGTGGTGTGTGGTCGGGGTGTAGACGGGCATTACTACGTACTCGCCGATCGCTCGTGCCGGCTCTCTCCGGACGGCTGGGCTCGCCGCGTGGTCGCAGCATACGAAGAGTACGAGGCTGATCGGATCATCGCTGAGGTCAACAACGGCGGCGACCTGGTAGAGCGTGTCCTGCGCACGGTCTCACCGCGCATCCCGTACCGGGCCGTGAGGGCGAGCCGCGGGAAGATCGTCCGGGCCGAGCCCGTCGCAGCGCTCTACGAGCAGAAGCGCGTGTTTCACGTAGGGGACGCCGCCGCTTACGCTGCGCTCGAAGATCAGATGGTCTCCTTCCTGCCCGGCGGTCCCGTAGCAGCGCACGACGATCGTGTGGATGCGCTCGTCTACGCTGTTGCAGACCTCTCCGCCACTGCGCGTGCGCTCGGGAGGGTCGTGAGGAAACCGCAAGGACTCTAGATGCTCTACGATCTCTCATTTCTGGACATCGGTGCACCATGGCCGCCGCCGGCCGAATCCTCGCGGCTCGCACGCTACCGGCAGAACCGCTGGCTCTACGAGTCGCTGCATGAGCGGGTCTACTCGGAGTGGTGGAGGACTCTGCGCCAGGATATCCACGCTTCGCTCGAGGTCGTTGTCGACTTCCCGAAACGGCTCTCCAACCTCTGGGCCGATCTTCTAGTTGGCGACCCGCCGTCGCTGCATACAAGCGACTCCGAGGCAGGGGCTTTCCTGGATCAGCTCGTCCGGGAGAGCGAGCTGCATGCGGTGCTCTGGGAGGTTGCGATCGATGTGTCGCGCTTCGGCGATGGGCTGCTGAAGGTGCGGATGGAGGACGGCATGCCGCGTATCGAGGCAGTCTCACCGGAGATCTGGTTTCCCGTCGTCCGCCGGGGCAACGTGCGCCATATCGAGCGGCATGTGCTCGCATACACCATCACGACCGAGGAGCAGGGCTGGCTCGGCCGCATCGGCGAGAAGTCGTATCTCTACGCCGAGATCCACGGCCCAGACCAGATCGAGTACCGCTTCCACGAGCTGGATGGTGCACAGCGGATCGGGAAGCCAGCCGATCCGCATGCGTTCTTCCCCGACTGGCCCGCGGGTGGGGTAGAGACGAACCCGGCCGGGGTACCGCTCATCCTGCATGTGCCGAACCAGCGCACATCCAACCGGCTCTTCGGCTATGACGACTACACCGCGATCGACTCTCACCTGCAGCGGCTCGAGGTCAGGCTTGCCCAGTGGGCGCGCATAAACGACCGGCATGCCGACCCGCCCATGGCCGGGCCGCCGCTCGAGGTACCAGACCCCGAGAGCGCAGAGGCAGAGAGGGTGGCCGCTGGCGAGAAGTACTTCGTCATCGAGCCTGGAATCGATGGAAAGTCAACTCCAATCCCGCAGTACATCACCTGGGATCAGAACGTCGACTCGATAAAAAGCGAGATCGAGGAGATCAAAGAGCAGATGTACATCGACTCCGAGACCTCCCCGACGGCCTTCGGCATCTCGAAGACCGGCTACGCCGAGAGCGGTACATCTCTGAAGCTTCGGATGCAGTCCTCGCTTGCGAAAGCAGCGCGCCTTCGCACCGCCTTCGACCCTGCGCTGCGCCGCGCTCTTACCCTCGCAGGAGAGCTCTCCGGCGTGGCGCTCAAAGACGTACAGGTCGGATGGAAGGATGGCTTGCCGGAAGATCCGAAGGAAGTCGCAGATATCGAAGCTCAGAAGGTGCAGAACGGTCTCACCTCGCGCGTCTCGGCGATCATGCGGCTCGAGAACATCAGCCGCGAGGCGGCAGAAGAGGAGCTCGCGCGTATCCTCGATGAGGAGCGTGCGGCGAGCATGTCCGCCACGCCCGAACAGATAGACCGCACGCGACAGATCCTGGCTCAAGTGATTGGGAATGGGCAGAACGCGAACGGCTGATAAGCAGGGCACAACCCAGCGGCAGGACTATAGCGATGAGGAGATCGTGGCGGCTATCGGGGCACTGCTGGCGTCTCTGCCAGTGGCCGGCGCTGCGGCGGCACTCGCAGCGCTTCTTGCCATGCTCGCGCCCGCGCTCTCTTCCGATGACGCCGGCTTTCTGGCGCATCTCATCCTCAAGCGTCCGCCGAAAATCCTGCGCGAGACGCAATGGGGCGTCCAGAAGCGCACTTACGAGCAGAACCTCGCCTACCGTGCTCACTACGCCGCCGCGGCCGCGCGCAGGCTCGCATCTGGCGAGAGCGACCGCGCGCGGGAGGAGCGCTTCTTCGCCCAGCACCTCGCCGCTGAGGAAGCACGCGTGAAGAGTGCGCGAATGGCTGAAGCAGCCGCGGACAGGTGGGGTCCTCTACTGGGCTGGATCCACACGAACACCGCGAAGACCCACCGGCCGTCTCACATCGCTGCCGATGGCGCGAACTTCGATGTGCGCTACCCGCCAGTTTCGACCGGGGGACTGCCCGGAACGCTGCCGCACTGTGACTGCATCGCTGGACCGCCGACGCCGGGCGCCCGGATGCTCAGATGAGAGAGGAGTAGAGGCATGCCATCGAGCCGAATATACCCGACGCTGGAGCGAAAGCCCGGAAAGTCAAACTGGGTCGATGAAGTCGGTGGACTCCCGTCGTACATCGAGCGTATCGCGAAGCATCTGCATTACGAGCGCGGTATGACGATCAGCCATGCAATCGCCGTCGCGGTAAACGTGGCCAAGAAGATGTGTGCGACAGGCGACTTGAATTACCCCGGCATCCAGCAGGTGAACCCCGGCAGTCGCGCCGAGGCTTGCGCCGCCGTAGCGGAGTGGGAGGCGAAGAAGGCGGCGATCAAAGCAAAACGCCTGGCAGGGAGGAGGTGATCCATACGCCACCACGAAAGAGACCGAAGAATCCATCAGCCTACGCCATACCGGAGAAGAAGAAGTATCCGCTCGATTCTCTCGCTCGAGCCCGAAACGCTATCGCTCGCGTCCAGCAGCATGGCACGCCCGAGGAGAAGCGGCGCGTATTCGCGGCCATCCGCTGGAGATACCCGGCGCTGGCCCGGCGCTCGAACGTGATCCCAACCAGGACCGGACCGGGGCGTAGATACGGACAGCCGCCGAAGACGAAAGCCGGTGGCTCATCCGTCCCCGGCACCGTGCTACGGAAGAAACGACGTAGAAAGAGATCGTAACCTGACCGGGCAGGACAACACCCGGAGGAGGAGAAAAGCATGACGCAGGAAAACGAGAGCTCCGTTCGCAAGACTGAAGCCCAGGCGTCCGAAGCCAGGGAGAGCCAGGCGCAGCAGCCTCAGGAGAAGAAGAGCGAAGAGCGCACCTTCACGCAGGCCGACGTGTCGAAGATCGCGGCAAACGAGAAGCGTGAGGGGCGACAGAGCGTACTGCGGGAGCTCGGCATCGATGACCTCGACGAGCTGAAGAGCATCGTCGAGGATTACCGCGCGGCGCAGGAGATGACCCAGACCGAGCTGGAGAAGTACCAGAAGCAGGTCGAGGCACTCACCCCGCGTGCGGAGAAAGCCGAGCGCTACGAGAGCGCACTCACGAACATCCTGGAGCGTGAGCGCGAGGGACTGCCGGAGTACATCATCCAACTACTCGACCGGATGGACCCGGCCGAGCAGCTCGAGTACATCGCAGAGCATCGCGATCTTCTGAAGCCTGAAGGCCGCGCCAGCCTGGGACGCGGCTCGTCGCCCGGGGAGGAGAGCCGGGAGGTCTCGCCCGAGGCATTCCGGCGCATGAGCTACGAGGAGCGCGTCGCGCTCTACAAGAAGAACCCGGAGCTCTACAGAGAACTGTCAGCGGCCACGTAAAGCCGCATGATAAAAGGAGAGTGATCCATGCCAATCAGTGCTAACGCTACGCGCGCTGCCGATCTGATCGTCCCCGAAGTCTGGGCCGACATGGTGCAGGGGGAGTTCACCGGGCGTCTCGTCTGGGGTGGCCTCGCGCAAGTCTTCACCGACCTCGAAGGCGTCCCCGGTGACACCATCCATTTCCCGCGTTACTCCACGCTCACGGATGCGGTGGATGTGACGGAAGACCAGGACCTGCCGGTCGAAAAGCTCGCCACCTCGGACGATACCGCGACAGTGAAGGAAGCCGGCAAGGCGGTCGAGGTCTCCGACCGGGCGCTCCTGAATGCGCTCGGCGACCCGCTTGCCGAAGCGCGCCGCCAGCTCGGCGTCGTCATAGCGCGCAAGATAGATGCAGATCTTCAGGCTGATGTACTGGCCGAGCCGGCTGGCACGAAAACTACGACCTTCTCGCTGGATTCTGTCTCGCATCTCACTCTCTGGTCGCTGCTCGACCTCTTCGGTGAGGACGGGGCAGACCCGGCCAACTTCGCTGCGTTCATCATGAACTCTGCCCGCTACTCTCAGATCCGCGCTTCGGATTACTTCAACCGGGCGGACTCTGTCGGGCAGGGCAATCAGGCAATGGTGCGCGGCTATGTTGGCAACTTCGCCAGCATTCCGGTTGTCGTCTCGGACCGGCTGCCGGCAGCTAAGGTAGTCCTGATCGAGCACAACTCGCTCGGGCTCATCTACAAGCGCCGTCCCATAGTCGAGACCGACCGCGACATCCTCGCACGCTCGACCGTGATCACCACCAACGTCCACTACGGCACCAAAGTGATCAAGCCCGCCGGCGTCGCGGTTGCTACCGGAGCGTAAGCGATGAGTACCGGTATGCTCAGGCGCAGGAATCGCAACCGGGGGACGGAGCAGCCCTCTCCGTCCCCTGCGGACCTCAGCGAGAAGACCGTAGAGGAGCTGCGTGAGCTTGCTAAAGCGCGCGGCATCTCCGGCTATGCAAACATGAAGAAGGCCGAGCTCATCGAGGCGCTCGAGGGCCGGTAGCACATGGCGTACATGGACCTCACAGCAGCCGAGGTCAGATCCGACGCGATGCCGCCGGCGAGCCGCGGCGCATCGGATGTGCTGATCGAGCGCTACCTGGAGGAGTGGGAGCGCTATCTCATGCTCACCATCACCGGACCATTCCCGGAGGATGATGTCTATCTGCGTGGCATTCTCCGCGACCTCGCCGGAGCTTCGGCGGCGAAGAAGGTCGCTGCGGACAATGACGCATACGACCGCGCGCAGAGGCAGATGGATGCTGCGATGGAGCGGCTTTCGAGCTACCCGCAGGATGCTCCGCGCAAGAGCGCCATCGAGATAGGGGTCTTCCCGTGGGCGACATAGGCATCACGTTCAGTGTCCGCGGAGCTACGGACCCCGATCTTGCCAGCGCACTCACCAGAGCTAACCGTCGTGTCTCCGCTATCGGGCTCGCTGCGGCACGAATCTCGCTTGCTCCTCATAACAAAACAGGCGAGACGATGCGCGAGCTGCGCTCACGCGTCGATGGCCCGTATGGCGTCGAGTTCTACGACCGTGCCCCGCAAGCGCTCTTCCTGGAGGAGGGCACGCGGCCGCACGAGATCTTGCCACGCAGAGCCCGCGCTCTGCGTTGGTACGGACCGGATGGCGCTCCGATTTTCGCCCGGCGTGTCTCGCATCCGGGCACGCATGCCACCCGCTGGCTCTCGCGGGCGCTGTACTCGAGCGCCGATACCTTCGAGCTAATCTATGCCGAAGAGGTGGAGGGAGAGTGGAGTCATGGCTGAGGCGGCGCGCATAGAGCAGATCGAGGCGGCCATAAACGCGCTGATCTCGCGCGCCGAAGGCGAGCCGCTGCCCGGCAGCACAGAGGCCGTGCGCTATGCCGAGGTGCTCGATGTGGAGGTGCCGCCGCAGCACTTTCCGGCATCCACGCTGCTCTTCAGCTATCCGTCGCAGAGCGACCTTGCGACCGGGGGCATCACACAGAACACCTGGCGCTGGATTCAGCGCTCGTACTTCGACTTCACGGATCCCGAGGCGGCGCAGCGCGAGATGAAGCGGCTTGTCCCTGCGCTTCTTGCCGCGCTGCGCCATGCCTCACCGGATGATCTCGTGCTCGAGGATGGCACGCAGATAGAGCTTACGGTCGAGGATGCAGGAGATCCCGACCGCGCACAGATCGGAGAGTCCAGTGTGCTCGTGAAGAGCCTGTATATCACCGCCTACACCGAGGAGGGGTAGATGTCACGTGCAGATCAGATATGGATCGCCAAGCAGAGCGATCTCAGGACCGCGGCGAGCACCGCCGCGTATTCACCGCCGGTGAACAGCGTCTCGAAAGATCTCAGCCGCGATACGCTCGATGATGCCGAGACGCTTGGCACCCGCGCGCCTTCGCCGATCGCCTACGGCGGCCGGATCTACAAGCCGCAGATAGAGGCGTCGCTCAGGCCCGCGTCCATCGGCCTCATCTTCTCATCGTTCTTCGGCCCGCCGGCGACCACTCAGCCGGACTCATCAGCAGCCCCGACTGTCTACCAGCACGTCTGGAACCTCGCGGCTCTCAACGACCCAACGCCGATCTCGCTGTGGACGAAGAACGCCGATACGTCTCCTGCGATCCGCGATCAGTATGTCGGCGGGCTCGGCAACCAGCTCGAGCTTACCGTCGAGGCGAACAACTTCTGGAAATACACGGCTGGCTACTTCTTCCGCGACCTCATCGCGGACCCTACCGAGCCAACCCAGGCGAAGGACACCTCGAAGAAGTTCCCGTTTACGCATGTGACCGTGGAGTTTGGCCAGTCGAGCGGCACGTATTCAGCCCTGCCCGCCGGAAACTTCTCGTTCACCTACAATAACAACCTCTCCGACAACGACTTCATCCTGGGTAGCGATCTCGTCGATTCCATCGCACTCGGCAACCTTGAGCCAGAGCTGAAGTTCACCGCCAGAAGCGACATCCCCGGCCACTATCGCCGCGCACTCGCGAACGAGCCGGAGTCGATGAAGCTGCGCGTGACCGCGACCGGGCCGACTATCGAGGATACGTACGCGTACTCGCTCTCGATCGAGTTCCACAGCCTCCAGTCCACCGAGGCTCCCGTCTCGATCAACGGCTCGGAGACGCTGAAGGATGTCGAGGTTACGGCCATCCCGGTTCTGGACGAGAGCACGAACAGCTTCATCACGGTCACGCTCACTAATACCGAAGACGGAACGGAGTACTGAGGTGGGATTCTTCATCGACCGCAAGGAGACTTTCCCCATCACCGTGTACTCGCCGGATGGCGAGGAGGCAACCGTAGAGCTCAGGAAGCTCACCGCTGGCGATATGGCCGACCGGCAGAGCCGGATGTTCCAGGTAGATGTCCGGATCGACCCGAAGAGCGGCCGGCCGCAGGAAGACACGAAGATAGACATCGGTGGAGCGCGGCTGTTCACGATCTATCGCTCTATCGTCTCGTGGTCGCTGCCACGCAAGGTGAGCTTCGATGCGGTGAAAGACCTCGATGCTCTCGTCGTGGACCAGATCTACGAAGAGATCCGAAAGCTGAATCCCGCCATCTCGCGCGAGGAATTCGACCTGGCAGGTGAGCCGAGCGAGAACGAGGAGGACCCTACGCCGTCTCGGGCCCGGTGAGGTCCGAGATCCGGCGCCGGGAGGAGCTTGCGCGGCAGGCCAAAGCCTGGGTGAACGGAGCCACGGAGTATTTCGAGGACTTCGAGGTCGGAGATCCAGCGTACGAGCGGCCGATGCGATCGCTCGTGGAGTACATGGACTTCCGCCGGTTCGGCGTCCTGCCACGCGCTGGAGGACTCCGCGACCAGTACCCGGAGACAATAGAGGACTGGCGCATCATCTACGAGATAGAAGCCGAGAAGCAGAGAAGAGACGCTGAGAGGGAGAGCCGGTAGTGCCATCTGAGCGATACCTGCGCTTCATCGTCTCGGTGAAGAGCGAGCTTGCGAAAGTCAGCCAGGAGCTCGCCGCCGTGAGGCGCGAAGCCCGGCGGACGGATGCCGAGAGAGTCGATATACCGGTAGAGACGCGCGGGGTTGCACGTGCCGCCGGCGAACTCGGGGCGCTGCACGACGAGATGCGCTCGGTCTCGGGTGATGATGTCGTGATCCAGGTGAGAGTGCGCGGTGCAGGCCGCGCGGCATCGGAGCTCGCGATCGTGAAGAGAGAGGCATCCGCATTGCAGCGTACGGCATATGGCGCCAGAAAGCGTGGTCTTCAGCCCCTCACGATAGCCGTCGCTGCGCTTATCGCCGTACTCTCCCCGCTCGCTGCCGGCGGGGTCGTCGTAGGTGCGGCCGGCACTGGTGTGGTGGGTGGCTTCGGGCTCATGGCACTCGCTGCGATCGCGCTCTCGAAAGAGATGAAGAAGAACACCGAGGCCGCGCAGATCTTCCAGTCACATCTGAAAGCGCTCACGAACACGTTCCAGAGGGCGTTCTCGTCCTCCGGTGCAACTCGAAACCTGGCGCTTCTGGCCGCTGCCATCTTCGACCTGGCCCGGCGCGCGATGCCGGCTCTGGCGCGTGCATCCGCTCGCACTATCTCCGTTCTCACCTCCACGTTCGAGCGACTACGCGCCGAGCTGACCGCCCCGGCTCAGCTCAGAAGCTACAACGAGGTGCTAAGCGCCATCCCAGCACTCACCGCCCGCGCGGCATCCATACTCGGACGGCTGGCCGGTGCGCTTGCGAACGTCCTGGCGATCTCGATGCCGCTCGCGCGCCGCTTTCTCGTATACCTCGATGAGATGTCGCTGCGCTTTCTGCGCTTCAGCCAGAGCGCGCAGGGCAGGCGCGAGATCCGAGACTGGCTGGAGCAGTCAGTGCCTGCTGCACGCGGGCTCGCTGCGGCCATCGCCGGGCTTGCGCGTGGGCTTGCGCGCCTCGGCGGTGGGGCTGCCGGGGTGTTCGTAGAGCAGCTCGGCCAGGCGCTGGGCAGCCTCGGCCAGGTACTCCCCTCCCTCACGCCTCTTATCCGGGCGATAAACCTGCTCCTCCGGACTTTCAATGCGCTGCCGCGACCGGTGCAGGGTGTGATCGTGCAGCTCATCGCACTCAACCTGGCGATGAGGACGCTTGGCGTTGGGGGCATACTTACGGTTCTGAAGTCTCTCATACGCTTCAGGGCTGAAGCGAAGCAGGCCGGTGGCGTCATGTCTCTTCTGCGCGCCCGGATCGCCCCGCTCGCTGCGGTCTTCTCTCGGGTGGCGGGCCCGGTGGGGCGCTTTGCACTCGTGCTGTTCAGGCTCATCCGGACCGGTGCGCTACTGCGTATTGCGATGTCTCTCGCGGCGGTGGCCATAGAGCTCATCGTATCTCCGGTGGGCATCGCGGTTGGGGTGATAGCCGGGCTCGTTGCGGTCGGCTATCTCGTCTACCGGAACTGGAGCCGGATCGGGCCTGCGCTCACGCGTATCTGGCAGGCGGTGAGGGCGCGGGCGGTGGCGATCTGGCGCAGCATCAGGCAGAGCCTCGTGGGCGTGGCAACAGCGATCAGAGCACGGCTCGGCGCGATCTTCGGCAGTCTGCGCGCTCTGTTCGCGCGCATCTGGAGCGGGATTCGCGCTGGAGCTGCTGCAGCGTGGCGGATCATCCGCGTCGTGCTCATCACGGCACTCGGCCTCATCATCATCGCTGCGAGTGTCCGGCTCCGGATTCTCCGATCTCTGTTCGGCCCGGCGTGGAACGCGATCCGGGCCGTTACGGCGCGGGCCTGGCAGGGGATTCGGGCCGTGCTCGCGCGGATTCTCGGCACGTTCGGTCCGATGGTTCGCCGGGCAGTCGGTGCCGTGAGAAGCGTAATCTCCGCCGGGTGGAACTTCATTCGCGCCAGAACCGCTGCGGCCTGGAACGCTATCCGTGCGCTGATGGTCGCGGTGTGGTCCAGGATTCGCGCGGTTGTAGCCGTGGGGGTGGCTGTGGCCTCGCGCGTGGTCGCGGCCGGGTGGGCTCGGGTGCGAGCGCTGAGCGCATCCGCTTTCCGCGCGGTGGCGGCGATCGTAGCGGCTGCGATGAGCCGACTTCGTGCGGCAGTTGGGGCTGGGGTTTCGGCCGTGGTGCGCTTCTTCGGTTCGCTCGCATCACGCATAGTCGGTGCTCTCTCCGGACTCGCCTCGCGGCTCTACGCGCTAGGCCGGGCGGCGGTTTTGGGCCTGATCCGCGGGATCATGTCGATGGCCGGGCCGGTGGCCTCTGCGATCGCCCGCCTGCTCCGCAGTGCATACGAGGCTGGCAGGCGTGCCATCCATGCTCACTCGCCCTCCCGGCTGTTCATGCAGCTCGGCGACTATACCGGCCTCGGGTACATAGCCGGCGTGAAGCGCCAGCTCTCCGCGATCCGCGCTGCTGCTCGCGAGATGGCGCTCGCGATGGTGCCGGATGTGCCGGCCGTGCGGGCCCCCCAGCTCAGGCTCGCCGGTATGCGCACGCCCGGCGCATCTCACATACTCACCACCCGCGTGGAATCTGTGAGCCGGATCGTGGTGGAGTTCCGCGGTCCTGGTGCCGAGCGCTTCTCTCCGGACGAGATGGCGAGCCTGCTCGCAGATCGCCTGAGGGCGAGAAGGAGGCGCGGCTAGGTGGCTACACCAGAGCTCCGGCGGGCATCGGACGGCTATCTCATCAGCGACCGCTGCGTCTCCTGGGAGCGCTGGCAGCCCTCATACCGGAAAGCGAGCGTGGATCTCCTCTCCGGAGAGACGCATATCGAGAGCGTCGGTGGCCGCTCCTACCGTGGCACCGCCACCTTCAAATTCGACTCGACCATTCCCACGTCTTCTCTCGCGAATCAGGACATCCTCGATGACTGCGCCTACTCGGTAACGCTGCTCACGTTCCGCGATCTGCGCGGCGATGTCTATGAGGTGGAGATCGAAGGAGGCCTCGAGATCACGCCGGTGGAGAACAGCCGGGTGCGAGAGGTGAACCTGGTGCAGGTCACGTTCGTGCGGGGGCGGAAGGTCGGATGAAGCCGATCCCGGATGCGCTACGGCGGAAGATAGATGCCCTCAGGAAGACTCCGGATGCCGGCGCTACGCCATCCTGGGTGCTGGAGCTCTACCGCGACCGGGAGAAGATGCTCGGGATCATAGACGCCGCGCGTATCACCTCCGGTGCGAGTATAGATACAAACCCGACAGTAGCTCAGGCTTCCGATGGCCACTACGAGGTTCTCTTCGAGCGAGCAGGGCAGATCTACGGCATGCAGAGCTCCCAGACGAATGATCCTGAGATCACGTGGAATGCTCCGGCCGCGCTCTTCGCCGGATATAACCCGGATATCGACTACGGTGGCTCGTTCTCCACCACCGGCGAGTTTACCTCCGGCGATCTCCTCTGCGTCTACGAGAACCCGACCGGTACGCTCCTCTTCCGCCGCAGAAGCGGCTCTACGTGGGCTGCTCCGGTCACAATTGGGCCTGGAAGCTCCGCATCGATAGTGCGGGCGTGGGCGGACCCACCGGAGGTCGGCACGAACGATGATGGCATCGTGGTCTTCTACATACGCAGCGGCCAGCTCTGCTACCGGCAGTCTCTGGATCGCGGGCAGAGCTGGAGCAGCGAGATAGCGCTCGATCTCCCGACCGGCGGTACGAAGAGATCTCCTCACGTCTTCCGGGTAGCCGACTACACGCTTGGGGTGGTCTACGAGTACGACAACGGCATCACGAGCGACATCTACATGCTTAAGACCACCCGGCACTATGTCAACATCGCATCACCCGATGAGACTGTGCAGGTCGGGGCAGGCGCCTTCCGGCAGTTCGAGTTCGTCGTCGTAAATATCTCGGCCCCGGATGAGACGGTGCAGGTAGGCGCTGGAGCATTTCGCCACGGCGAATTTCAGAGTGTTCCGGTCGCATCTCCGGACGAGACGGTGCAGGTAGGCGCTGGAGCATTTCGCCAGGTCGAGTATACGGGGGTGAATCCGTGAGCAATCTGCTGGGCCCGCCGCGAGCGGTCGTGAAGGTCCACAACCATTTCCTCGCAGAGCTCAAAGACGCCAAAACCGGCCGGCTCATACGAACAGCCGAAGCAGAGAATGTGCTGACGAACTCAGGGCGCAACTTTCTCGCAGACCAGCGGTATTTCGTGATTGGTTCGACAGGGGGTAATACTGGCTTCATGGCCACGTGTCTGCTCGGGACCGGCTCATCGGCACCGGCTCCGACCGACACGTATCTCGCAAACAAAGTCTCTGTGGCGACCCAGGCATCTCAGGATCAGGTCGGTACGTACACGCAGTACTCATCAGACCCGGCTAACGGGGTGTGGTGGGTTCGCCGGAAGTTCCAGTTTTCTGAGCTGGTAGCGAACTACAGTCTCGCAGAAGTGGGGCTGTGCTCATATAGCCCATATGGTTCGGCGAATGCATACAATGAGACGAATTCGAATAGCGCGAAGGACATCGTAAACACTCGTGCTCTCTTCCGCGACGCGAATGGATCTCCGATCACGATCACGAAGACATCGCAGCAGATCCTCACCATCACCGCGACGGTGTATCTCACGCGTGGTTCGGTGGACGCTAATATGGCGCTTGTAGATGGCTTTTTCGGTAGCATGGTGCAGGGCATCTCGAACCCGCAATACGTTCAGTGGCAGCTCGGAAGCGGGTCGAGCGATGCTCCAGCGAACACCGATTCCGGGCTGCGTGGCACGCAGCTAGCCTCGAAGCCAAGCAGCGGTCAGACGCAGTGGATGTGGGACGGATCAGGCTGGCTCTCGTCGTGGACCGGCTCGAATCGCCCGGCAGCAAAGCTCGGCATCTCGCCGTTCTCGATCGACTGGGACCTCGGAGAAGCCAACGGCACATTCAACGAGGTGGTGGCGAGTTTCTATACCAGCGGCGGATATGTGCCCATAGTGCGCATTCTCTTCCCTTGCGGCACGGTCACCGCGCAGAGCTACACGAAGACGAAGCAGGTGAAACTCAGACAGTACTTCGAGCTGGTCTGGGGATAGAAGTGGCACTCGATATAGATCCGGCATACCCCGTCCGCGTTACCGCCGGCGGGCAGAACCACCATCCCTCCGCAGTCGAGACGAGCCGGGGGTTGCTCGCTCTCGTCTATCAAAGAGATGGTCAGGTCTGGCGCACATACTCGCTGGATCGCGGGCAGAGCTGGAGCACGTCGCAGCAGCTCGTCTCCGGGCCGCCGGCCGGCAAAGACGATGCGGCCCCAACGGTCAGATACAACCACCGTGGCGGTTTCGCTCTCGTCTTCAGCCGAGGCGACTCATCCGACCGCGACATCTTCTTCGAAGAGATAAACGAGGTCGTCACGATCTCGGAGAATCTAGTCTCGGCGCGTATCTCCCGCTCTTCCGATGCTGCATCGAAGGGTGCGGATGTCGTGGTAGCGAACCCGAATCGCATCTACGACCCTGAGACGGCCGGCACGCGCTGGAGCGGTGTGTTCATGCCGGGCACGAGGTTCGTGTTGCAAGCCGGGTATGGTGGCCAGGTAGCGACACGCTTCGTTGGATATATGGACGCGGTAGAGATAGACGACGATACCGCGACGATCCATATCACCGGGCGCGGCGTATTCCGGCAGCTTCTGGACCAGTCGGTTGGGCGCGATCTCTACTACTCGAACGCGAGGGCGACGCGTGTTGCAGCCCAGCTGGCTGTCGAGGCTGGCATCGACGCGGAGATGATGCAGATCCAGGACTCCGCCGTCACCTACTCCGCCGAGGTGGACCGCGAGCGTACGTACATGGATGTCATCTCAGAGATCGCAGACCTGCTCGGCTACGAGCTCATCGAAACCGACGAGGGCGGCATGATCTGCCGTGCTCCCTCTACCGCATCAAGCGCATCCTGGTTCTACGAGGAAGACGTGAACATGTTCAGCCGCACCCGCTCATTCTCTGACGAGGATGTCTATACACGGGTACGCGTCTACCGGCGAGAGAAGAAGAAACCGAACGGAGATGTGGCGGTGGCGGCATTCACGGTAGAGCGCGTGGTGGATACAGAGTTTTTGACTCCAGCTAACAAGATCTACTGGAAAGAAGTAGACGCGTCGGTAACGGAAGCGCAGGCCGGTGTGATGGCAGATGAGATCGCGCGGCAGCTAGCACGTGAAGGGAACACGATCCAGATCGTATCACCGCTGAACGCAGCGCTCGAGGTCGGCGATGTAGTGAGTATCCGCCGGCGCTCGATCGAGCAGTCCGGTCTGTACCTGGTCGAAGAGCTCGATGATGACCTGGCGCTCCCGGACGACGGTGCAGATACACCGGCATTCGCATCCACGATCACCGCGAGGAGGGTGGGATGAGAAGAGATCTCGGACGCGAGATAGACCTCTACAGCCAGCAGTCGGCGAAGAAGATCTCGCGTAGCATCGTCCGGCTCGCAGCCGGTGAGGTGAAAGCACTCGGGAAAGACCCGCAGGCCAGATATGCCCAGGAGAGCATCTCTGCTCCGGCTCAGGGCAGCTACCGCTCGCTCTCTAATACTCCGCTCGTAGCAGGCTCTCTTTCACTCGTGCGTGCTTCAGACGGCGTGCAGTACGAGAGCGGCACGGACTTCATAGAGGATGCCGCGGGAGGGCGCTTCCAGAATGTCTCTATCCCGGCCGGCACCACACTCACCGCTACCTACTTCTACTACCAGGCTGCATCCGGCGGCGGCACGATGAGCGATAACGCCATCCTCGAGGCGATAAAGCGCGTAGACGGCGCAGGGTCTGGCCTCGATGCTGACCTGCTCGATGGGCAGCATGCGAGCGCCTTCAAGCCCGCATCGTACGTGCCCGCGTGGGGCGAGGTGACGGGTAAGCCATCTGCTTATCCGCCCGCCCCACATGCAGCATCGCATGCTGCGGGTGGCAGCGATCAGATAACCCCGGCGGATATCGGCGCGGCTTCTCTCGATACGAGCGGGCACGTCCTCGTATCTCAGCTCGGGAGCGGCGCAGCAGATGCGAGTACATATCTTCGCGGTGATGGCACCTGGTCGCATCCGTCACCACCGCGCCTGGCAACTCTCCTGAAGGGAGGTATCTAGTGTCGTATTCGAGTGGCACGATCACATCAGCGACACCTGCAAGCGATCTTCTGAGCACGCTGGAGTCGCTGCTTACAGCGCATGGAAGCTGGAGCTACGTGCAGCAGGTGACGCTATCTGGGAACAACTACCGCGTGTGGAAGAGCAACGGAAGCGGCACAGGCGCCAACTCCTTCGGGCAAGACTTCTACGTAATATTTCGCGCTGATACTGCGGCAAATAATGTCCTGGCATGTGTAGCTGAAAGCTTTATCACCTCGAGCGGGAATGTGGTGCGACCCGTGGCAGGCAAGAACTCCTCATCGCCACTGAACGCTAATGGGTCATTCGGCAACGAGACTACTGGCATCGCGCTGAATGACTCCTCACTGCCATACGTTTATGTGCAGACACCTACCGGCGGATTCCCATACTATATCAGCATCACTGCAAACAGAATCTGCCTCGCATCCGGGTCTAATACAGCGTTTTACGTCGGGCTTTTCGACTCGCTGCTTCCCGCTGAGCCTTTCCCGCTGTGTATGTCATGTACATATAGCATACGGCCTTTTTCTCAGGGGGATAGCGGCGCCTCCAGGCAGCCTGGCAAGGCTGCCGGCAATACGGATACATACAACTTCTGCCATAGGCTCTACACATGGACGACGACATCGGGGAATACACAGACTGTTGATGTTGCGTTCGGTGCTCCTCTGGCAAGCAGGGTGCTTCTTGCACCGTACTTCCAGAACGCATCTCAGTATGGATATGCACGCGGCCTGCTCTACGACTGCTTCTACCTCCCAGATGGTTCGACTGCCACCAGAAACGGCGACACGATGAGCGTCGGAAGCGATGCGTATGTGAAGATGATGTTCGGCACGAGCCAGCTCAGCGCAGGCGTCTGGGTAAACACGGCGGTCTAGCATGGCTGACTACGGTACAGCAGTACTCCCGGCCCGACGTGGGATTATAGTCCCATCTCTCCCTGTCTATCTCGGTGCATATTCATTCGCCCCTGCCATACTTCCGGCTGCGAGCGGGCAGAGTAGACCTCCTGCGTCTGGCGTGGATACCAGATCTCCGGGAGACTACCTGGCGCGCTTTTTCGGCGGGGTGGTGCCGGCGGCGCGCAGCACGGTCTACCAGGCGAAGCAGAACGTCCGGGGTGTGATCCGGCATGTCCGCTTCGTGAACTCTAGCCAGAGCGCGCTTACGGTTTCTGTCTGGATCGGCGGGATGCTACTCGAGAATGCGCTCTCTATCCCGGCCGGCGGGAAGGTGGCTCAGGATGTCTCCGAGTGGCTGGTGCTGGAGAGCGAGACGATAGACATGCAGGCCAGCGGTAGCGGCATCCAGGCTGTGCTTTACGGTGTCGAAGAGGTGCTCTCTGGATGAAAGCAGCGGCCTGATGCCTCCGCAGACGCTCGTCGATCAGATCCTTGACCGCGGCGGCGTCATCGTTCTGCTGCTGGTAGTCCTCTGGGCGCTTACGTATGCGCGGGTGCTCGTTCCGGCAGCCTTCTACGAGAAGGAGGTGGCCAGAAACAACGCGCTCGACTCGGAGAACGAGAAGCTGAACCAGATCGTGCTGCGGCTCACCGAGGAGAATGCCGGCATGAAGAGCGAGATCGCCGCGCTACGAGAGCAGGTCGAGGCGATGAAGAAGGAGGTCCATGATCTCCGGAAAGAGCTGGCAGATGCCAAGAAAACGCCTTAGCTGGCTGTTTGCGTGGGCATATCCAGATCGTGCCAAACAGGAAGCTGAGCGAAGGCTCGCCCGGCAGCTCGAGAGGATAGAGATACGGCGCCAGTCGCGCATACGCATGCGCAATGCACTCTCGGATGAGGACTTTCTGCAGGCGATGAACATTCTGAAGGAGGGGGGGAAAGCGTGAGTCGTCTCACCGAGAAAGCCGCGAGTAGATTGCCCCTGCTTTTCGTCATAGTGCCACTCATCGCCGGCGTGGCGGCTTTTCTCATAGATGAGACGCGTTATTTGGAGATCGCTCGCATCGTGGTCTACGTGCTGTTCGTCCTGGCCACGACCGTGCTCGCCGTCGGGCATTTCGGCCTGATACGATCCGCGCGCGACGGCCGGGCAAGCATCTGGCTGATAGCGTTTGCTTACTCGAAGCTGTTTCTGGCGGCGGCGCTATGGTCGGTAGCGATTCTGGTCTCACTCAGCCTGATCTTCGGCTTCGCCCGCTCGCACTCGCTCTTCCTCTCCCACATCCTCTACGCGTTCATCGCGGCGGCGATGGCGGGCACGGTCCTCTCGGCATTGGTGTTCTTCATCGGCTCTCGAGCAGGGTGTTTGGGACGGCGCATCTGGCCGTATCCATGGAGGCGGGATGGGCGGGACTAAAGATTTTCTGCGTATGAACGATATAAGTAAAAGCCGCAGCAGTTCAGCAGGAAAGGCGAGGTTGACGAGATTTGGGTATTCTGATCTCCCTTTTTATAAGGATGATGTTGCTCCCGTTGTTTATTGGTCTATGGCTCTTGAGAGTTCTTCTGCATACCGGGGTTCATTTTGCTTTCTCCCTGAAGAAAGGTTCTCGCCTGTCGAGGCGCAGGAGAAAAACGGGAGACGGTTCGACAGCGAAGGTATTGCTAGCTGTCATCGTAGGGCTTGGTCTTTTCGGATACAACGTATGGCTTGGGCTGTTTTACAGCTTCCTGCTTGCAGGGTATCTGATCCTCAAGAGCAGGCCTCCCAGGACACCAGAAGCCCGTGAGCTGCTCGGGATGCTGCAGCAGGTGCCGAATATGAGCGGGGAAACGTTTGAGGACTACGTCGCGCTCATCTTCAGAGCACTCGGTTACCCGCGCGTGCTGGTGCTTGGCGGCTCCGGGGACCAGGGGGTGGATATCATCCTCGAGGATAATACCGGGCACCGCGTAGCCATACAGTGCAAGAACTATAAGAGAGCCGTGGGTAACAAGCCCGTCCAGGAAGTCTACGCTGGTATGCGACACCATGAGTGCGATGAAGGGTGGGTCGTAGCACCACAGGGATTTACAGCCGGAGCATACGAGATAGCTGCTTCTACAGGCGTGAAGCTCTTTGATCGCCGGTCGATGCTTGCCTGGATCAAGCTGGTAGATGAACGCGAACGAAAGGATCAACAGGAGAGAGAAAACGAGCAAATATCCAGCGCAAGTCATCCGTTTGAGACTGGGAAATCCTAACTTGCGCTGAACCAGCTATATAGCTTCCTGAAGCCCCCTTTCGGGGGCTTTTCTTTTGGAAAAAACTTCGGCACCAGCTACAGAAAGGAGGAAAATGGCTGCGTTCTCAGGCAAACTTGGCCGGATCGTTGGCCCTGAGGACTCACGGGACTACAAGCTCCAGGAGTTCATGGCCTACGGTGAGGCCACGAGCAAGCTCGAGGGCGATGTAGGTTGGGGATACAGAGGCTTTCCCGCGCTGAACCAGGAGCGTGAGGGAGCCTGCACGATGTTCGCCACGTGCAACGCCGCTAACGCCCGGCCCCACGAGAAGAATCTCACCTCGCAGGATGCTTTCGATGGCTACCACGCCGTTACGGAGTGGGACCAGATCCCTGGCTCGTGGAAGAGTAATCCGCCGCAGGAGGGAGCCATCCCCCGAGATGCCTGTAAGGAAGCCAAAAAGCGCGGTTGGATCAACACCTACGCCTTCGAGTACGACGTGAACGCGATCCTGGCGTGGATTTTGAACCACGGTCCCATCACCCTCGCACTCGATTGGTACTCGGGCTATGACAATCCCGGCCCCGACGACACGATCAAGAGAAGCGGCTACGTGCGGGGCGGGCACGACATCTGCGTGATCAGGGCTCAGGTAGGTGTGGGTCCAGTGGACCGCGTCCGGCTCAAGAACTCGTGGGGCGGAGTGTGGGGCAAGGATGATTATGCGTGGATGCCAGTTTCGCTGCTGAGTTGGGTGATGAAGAACCCGAACAGCTGCGCCATAGCCATAGTGGACTGATTTGAGGAGGAAGCGATGAGTGAAGAGCATCCGGGATTCTGCCTCGGAAGCGGGCGGACCAAAGCGGAAGAGAATGAGATCTGCGCGGCTTCCATGGGGATTCAGCGGGCTGAATCGGGATCTGTAAGCAAGGCTCTCGTCCCCCCGGACTACTACGCGGACAGATTTGTCCCGGCCAGCCCCGCCAACTACACGCCCGGCAGGCAGGGCGTAAAGGTCGACACGATAGTGATCCACGTAATGGAAAGCTCCCAGACGTCGGCGATCAGCTGGTTCCAGAACCCTGGTGCGCAGGTCTCGGCACATTACTGTCTGGATCCGGCTGACGCATGCCAGATGGTTTCGGAATCGGATACGGCCTGGCATGCGGGAAACTGGACGTACAACCTGCGCTCGGTCGGCATCGAACACCGGGGCTACTACAACGATCCGAACAACTGGTCGGAAGCTCTGCTCGAGCGCTCGGCGAAGATCGCGGCTGGCATCATCCACCGGCACGGGATCCCGGTCGACCGCAAACACATCATCGGTCACGGAGAGGTTCCCGGCAGCCCGCATCCGAACTGCCCGGGCCCGTACTTCCCCTGGTCGCACTATCTGGACTTGGTCAGGCAGTATGCACACGCAGTGCCTGCGCCCCACACCCGGCTCTACCGAGTTCAGGCGGGTGCGTTCAGCCATGAGAAGAACGCTGAGGCGCTCGCCGCCAGGCTGAAGAAGTCTGGCTTCGACGCGTTCGTCATGTATGACGGTTCTCTCTACCGGGTGCAGTGCGGAGCCTTCACGGACAAAGAGAATGCCGAGAGGCTTGCGGCGCGCCTGAAGAAAGCCGGCTACCAGGTCCTCATCAAAGGAGGCTGAAAACGGAAGGGCTTGCTTTTGAACAAACCTACGAGCCGGTGGAGGAGGGTGATGGCTAAGTTCGAGGTTTACCAGGATGAGGCAGGTAAGTGGCGCTGGAGACTCCTGGCGGATAACAACGCCGTGATCGCCGGCTCTAACGAGAGCTTTGACCAGCACGCCAATGCCGAGCGTGCCGTGGTTCAAGTTCGCCGGTCTGTCTATGCCATGGGGCCGACCGAGCGGGAGGCGTTCCCAAAAGGAGCGGGAGTAAACGATCCTGCCATGCCCGGTGCCGCCAAACTCGCGGCTGCTGGAGGTGGTTTTAAGATTCCCCCGGCGCTGGCCGGGCTCTTGCGGGGTCTGCTGCTGGCGATTCTCGTCGGCGTAATCTCCGCGGCGACCAACTACCTCTCAACGGCGCACATTCCCGAGGCTTACGCGAGCTATGCAGCCATCGTGGTTCTGATCCTACGAGCGATTGAGGGCGCGATAGACCAATACAAGAGCAGGCAGGGTTAAGGGTGTCGTAGACAGAACCAATGGACGCCTAAAGGAAGCTGGAGTAGCCTTGGCAGGTGATAAGAGTAAGAGACAGAGTCTTCTGTTCTAAAGGTTTTTGCCTGCCGTCCGATAACATGCCTGCACCTAATAGGTAGCCGAAGAGCTTTCCTGCACATAGGGAGTTGAGAGGAGGCAGTTTGTCAGTGTCGCGTAGGTACAACAGATGGTTTGGCTTGCTGGTGGTAGCTTTAGTAGTAATCATCGGACTCATAGGGACGGTAGTATCTAGAGGAGAGGCAGCTTCCCAGGAGCACGCTCCGCAAGCGCAGATAACCGGTAAGTTCAGGCTCGTAGTCAACGGCAAGATCCCGCGAGGGAAAGCTATCTCCATATTCCAGCGAGGGATTAACGGTCAACCCGGATATGAATTTTGCCAAACTATGGGCCGGAACCAGCCTGCCCCACGCTGCGAAAAGAAGATCTACAGCGTGACGTTTTTAGCAGTAAAAGGCAGGACTATTCATTACAGTTACAGATACTATACTGACAACACCCACTACAGAGTATTCAAGAGCGGCTCTTTCCGGGCAAAGCAGGGGATCGTCATCACGGCGCGGTATCCCAAGAGATAAGAGAACATCCTGTAGGAACATCAGGAACGTCCTGTAGGCCAGCACAGAAGAGACGAGCCCAAGCGTGCCTGAGTTCGTCATCGAGTTGGTGCCGCTCAGGGGAGGTCCTGGTTTGCTTCTATCTGCTCCATGCCCCTATGGCAAATGGGCTACCCCGTTCAGCAACTCAGCCGGCTTACCACTCTATTATGACGATCCAGCAGCGTTGCCGTATCCCCATCGTTGTTCCACACAGGTGCCTTCATTCCCCAGTAGAGATTGGCGGCGCTGTTCCTGCCAGATCCGGTATGCAGGGTGACACTCGCATGGGCACCGAGCTTAAAACCCTTGGGGAAGTAGTAGACGTGCTTGCCACCCCGGTCGTGGACCTTCCAGCCTCCCATGGCGATCCTCTCAGAGGAGGTGTTCTTGAAGACGACGTACTCGCCGTTTAGGTTGTTGTAATCGTTGCCGGGTGCGTTGCACTGGAGCTTGGTTATCTGCACCCTCGAACCGGTGGCGTAGGCTACTCCGCTGACCAAGGTTGAAGCCACCATCACGGCTGCGAGTAAAGGCATTACCTTCTTCACGTATCCCTTCTCCTAAGGAGACCTTCTCTGATGCCAGAAGGGTTATCGAACAAGAACTCTAAAAACTTTATCCAGTCTCTCAAAGAATCACCCACTGTACAACCGAGAAGAGACCCACAGAGCAGCAAAGCAGGACTACCACTGCAGCCAACAGGATAATCAGCGTATCACTCACATAAGAGGTTTTCGGTAAGAGGACCTCAAGACTTTAGCTCCTCCCTTTCGTAATCTGGAGTCACACCATGGGGAACCGCTTTTGTGTGCATTTGGCAGTGTGAGCCCGCGCTAGATCAGCGTTTGCTCGCCCGGTAGCCCGCAGCCTCGGCATCCTGCGGTGTGGCGTAACACCTCACCGGTGTCGTCTCGTCGTAGTACTCCCCGCCCGGGACGTGGTAGATCCCTGACTGGTTGGCCTTCACCGGATATCCCGGCGGGCAGTCGTACTTCGTGGCTGGCGGCACTCCGCCCGAGACCGATCCCGCAGGCTGGGAGCTGGCCGGGCCCTGTGGTGCTGGCGGGGGGCTGCTCGCGGGTGTGGTAGAGCACCCGCCTCCTATCCCGTTTCCTCTATCGGTTTCCTGGCAGAGCTGGCTAGGCGGGAGTCCCCAGAGCCCGCGTCCTTCTGCCCGGGCCTGTCTCTGGGCTGCCAGAAAGCGATCCACGTACTTCACGTTGGGCGGGAACGTTGCCATCTGCGCGTATCCTTGGCGTAGCAGGACCTCGTTAAACATCACACTCGGCGAAGTCCACACATAGGCCAGCAGACGGCCGTACGGGTCTACTTTCTCCACGTCGGTTTCGAGAGCCACCTTCTTCCCCAACAGATGAGAAGTGGTGAACTGCGCGGCTTGGGGCCCATAGGGCTGGACCTGCGTGCCCGGTTTATGAGTCTCTGGAGTGTCCACTCCGATCAACCTTACGTCGGTCAGACCGTCCACCGGAGGAGAGACGTAGATCGTGTCCCCGTCCACCACACGGGTCACGGTCACCACCGTCCCTCTGGAGGCGAGGCTGGCGGAAGCATGGGTTGAGCTCGCCGGTGGCTTCCGGTGTGTAGAAGGCGCGGTGTGCTTCGTGGTGTGTGTTTTCGCCGGTTTCGATTTCGCGCTCTGTACATGAGTCGCTGGGTGGCTCGACATGGAGCTGGCCGCGCTCGAGGATGCGCTGCTAGACGACACGGCACCCTGCTCCTCACACCCGGTGAGGAGTGTGAGGAGCAGAGTGAAAACTACAGGCAGGAGCTTCTTCACTGACTCTCTACCGGCGTCTCGCCACGATCATGTGCAGGTCACCTGCTGCGAGATAGATTAATCTCCTCATATCCCTCCCTTCGATTCCTGCCCGTAAATAATTCTAGCTGTGTCGGAAAACCGACACAAGAGCCAGAGCTAACAACATAGAAAAAGCCTCGCTCCTACGCGGAGCGGGGCCAGGGGAAGAGGAGCGAGCTGGCTGGTGTTATCCTTGCTCTAGAGCAGTTCTTGCTGGAGTAGGATCTGCTCCTGCCAATCCTCGTAGAGATCGGACCACTCGCCGTTCTCTATTGCGGACCGGAGCATGGTTTCCTCGCCCACCATCTCTCCGGTGTAGAGGTCGCGCCAGAGCCCGCTGTCCATATCATGCTCGTACGCACCCTCGTAGTGCTGGGAGCGGTCTATATTGCCCGCGCCCAGCACCCGGATCGACCCGATCAGGCCGATCGCATCCGGGTCGCGGTAATACTCAGAAGATCCGCGGGTAGCTATGGAACCATCGGCGAAGATGTCGATGTAGTCGCCATACTCTCCGAATGCGAACCGCCGATGGACCTCAGTCCAGTCCACATTCTCCAGGATGTCCATGATCTCCTCTTTCGTGTGGGTCGTGTTCATCTCCATCTCGTCTCCTTTCTCTCCGCCTCCCTTTACACCCTGTATTGTACACGTTAGCGTGAGTAAGTCAAGGGTTATGGGGAGTTTTTCGAGAATTTTTCGAAGATTTCCAGGAAGGCGGCCTGCCGAAGCCGGCTGCTTCGGGCCAGGCGTCCGCCGGGATGAACCAGCGGTTCGCCACCTTCACCGCCCCTGGGATGCGCCCGGCCTCGCAGTATCTGCGCACCTGGCTCTGGTCTATACCGTAGCGCTCGGCCGCCTGTGCCGAGGTCTCATAGCCTTCGAGCGCCATTCTCTCAGGCTCCTGCCTTCGCGAGACCGGCTGTGAAGCTGTCGAGGGATACACCATCGAGCTCGAGCCGGGAGAGGTCCACGATACTGGATGCGAGGCTGTGAATGTCTATGCCGACGGGTTTCCCGTCAGCATCGAGGTCCACGACCATCTCGTCAGAGACAACCACCTGCGAGCCGCGTTCCCCTTCCCGGTAGGACTGCTCTTCTCGCGGCTTGAGCTCTATATAGAGTGAATTCGTTTCCGGGTAGTATCTGATCCTCACTGCTTCTGCCTCCTCTTCTTGCGTGTGTAGTTGCTGTCTTCGTGGGCGTTGAAGAGCCTACCCTCTCCGGTGGTAATCACCCGGATGTGGTGCCCGAAGTCCTCCACATACCAAAAGTAGCGGACTTTGCCGTCCTGCTGAACCTCCCTCGCCTCCGCTTTGTCTATCGCGGCCTCGATGTAGGGGAGCAGGTGCTCGCGAGCAGGGTTGTTCACCACGTTGTCCTCGAAGTAAGGGGTAAACCCGAACCTTCCCCGGAGCCTTCGGACTGTATCACTCTTCTTGGCCATGCTCATATTATACACGCTATCGTGCACAACTGCCAGATAAGGAGCAACTTCTGCAAGCCCGCCAGGTGGCTATTCTTGCGAGCGCTCGCACAGCTACAATACTGCTATGGCAAGGCGTGCGAATGGCGAAGGTACCATAGGCTATGTGAAGAGTGAGGGGCGGTGGCGCGCTCGCGTGACCGTCCAGACGCCGGATGGCCCGAAGAGGAAGTCTTTTTCGGGGAAGACCCGACAGGAGGCATACCGGAAGATGGTGCGTGCCATGGCGGAGATGGGCCAGGTGCCGCCATCGGAGGTACGCAAGATGAGCAGGATGCCCTGCGGGAAATATCTGGCGCGCTGGCTGGAAGACTCCGTGCGCCCGCATGTCGCGCGCAGCACATATTCGACGTACGAGGCGCAGGTACGCCTTTACATGCTGCCCGCGCTCGGTCACGTGCCACTCATGGATCTCACCCCGGCGCACATCAGGGCGATGGCCTCGGCGATGCTGAAACGCGGGCTCTCGCCCATCACCGTCACGAACACTCTCGGCACGCTCTCTGTGGCTCTGGGGCAGGCAGTGGAGGACGGGATCATAGCTGCCAACCCGGCCGCGCGCGTAAGACGGCCGAAATACCGCCGGGAGGAGATTATGGCTCTCTCGGAGGAAGAAGTGGGGCGCTTTCTCGCCGCCTCTCGGGGAGAGAGGGAATATGCGATGTACGAGATGGCGGTGAAGACCGGGATGCGCTTCGGGGAGCTGCGCGCGCTCCGCTTTCAGGACATAGACTTCGAAAGCCGCGAGATACACGTCCGGCGGGCGGTGACGGTAAGACATGGGGAGGAACACTGGGGGCCGCCGAAGAACGGCCGGGCGCGCACTATCGTCTTCGGGGATAACCTGGCTGGGACACTACAGGCACACAGAAGGCGCCTGGCCGAGGAGAAGCTGGCCGCGGGCCCGGCATGGGAGGATCGCGATCTGGTCTTTCCGGGCAGAAGGGGGCAGGTCATGCCTGCCACCACCCTGCACACCCGCTTCCGGAAGGCACTCAGACGGGCAGGGATAGATCGGAAGATCCGATTCCACACATTGCGCCACACCGCCGCCACCCTGATGTTGCGCAGCGGGGTCGATGTGCGCACCGTCGCGGAGATTCTCGGCCACACCGACCCAGCCATGACGCTGCGTACTTACTCCCACGTGCTCTCCAGCATGCAGCTCGCCGCAGCGTCCAAAATGGACGCGTTGGCTCCAAACTGGCTCCAGGAAAACCACTGACTCCCACCGGTACTGTCCAGTATTTCCTGCAAATTATATGTTTTTGGTCTTCTGCCCGGCCAGTTCTGTAACAGTAGGTCTTCTTTTTGCCATCGGGTGCGGCGAGCGTCGTGTAGGCGGTGATGGGGGAGAGGGCCCTGACGATCACG
>JAIMBO010000069.1 GCA_023511405.1 Rubrobacteraceae bacterium | reverse complement strand
CGTCCCGGGTGGGCTCGTTCTCGGCCATCACCGCCCCTGCGAGTCGGATGGCGTTGAAGGTGCCGATCAGGTTGACCTGTATCGTGCGGGTGAACAACCCCAGGTCATGGACGCCCTTGCGGCTCACCACCCGTGCTGCGGGGCCTATCCCCGCACAGTTGATGAGCCCGCGCAGCGTCCCCATCCGCCGCGCCGCCTCGACGGCCGCCTTCACGCTCTCCTCGTCGGTGACGTCGGTGCGGACGAAGGTTGCCCGCCCACCGAGCTCCGAGGTCGTCTTTTCCCCGGCTTCTTCGTTTATCTCGGCGATCACCACGCCCGCCCCCTCACCGACCAGCATGCGCGCCGTGGCAGCCCCGAGCCCGGATCCCCCACCGGTAACGATGAACACACCATCTCTTGTCTGCATCTCTCCCCTCCGTAAGGGCAGCGCCACACATCTCCCTCACCCGCACGGCGAACCGCGCGGACCGCCGATATCATAGCGGTAACGCCCGCGAGAATCCGGATGTGCCGCCGTCGGGCCTGCTACAGGCGGTGCTGCGGGTCGAGTTGCTGCTCGATCGCGTCCGTCGCGATGCCGTCGGGCTCGAGAGAGGCGAGCTCCGAGTAGGTCTCCTGGTCGGGGGCCGTCCAGAGGAACACACCCACCCCGGCACCGCGCAGAACCCTCACCATCTCCTCCGAGGCGCCCCTGTACTCCAGCATCGCCGCATCCGCCCTGCTCTCCCGCACCACCCGGCTCACCTCACGAGCGGCCTCCGCCGCAGATGTCCTTCTCTGCGCGAGCGAGATACCGGTCGCGACCCCCGGCGCCTCCTGCTTGAAACGGGCGATCACCCGGCGGTCCGTGGAGCTGACGAGCGTCCTCTCCAGAAGCCCGTACCGGCGCAGCATCCCGCAGGCCCGCTCCTCCCCCCCGCGCCTCTTCCAGTCGAGGTTGAGGATCATGTCCGAGCCTGCGACCACCCTGAGGAACTGCTCCATGTCCGGCAGGCTTTCGGCCCTCTCTCCTGTGGGCTCATCGTGCGAGACGACGAGCCTTCCGTCCCGGAGCGCCACGACGTCGAACTCCACCGCCCGCGCACCTATCTCCGCGGTGCGCTCCACCGCCGCAAGAGAGTTCTCCGGTCGCCCTTCCCCGTGCGCCCCCCTGTGAGCCACAGCAACCGTCGAATCGAAGGGGAACTCCATCCACACAGCGCGTTCCTGCCCTGCACCAGATCTCCGTGTAAACCTCTCCACAGGGCGGAGAGGATAGCACCAAAATCCCGTTTCAAAGCAGAAGATCGTTCGAAGTCTCACACCGGGAGCCATGCAGGCATACCTTCAGTACACGGTATCACCACAGTCGTATGACACGGGATCAACCACCCATCTCGACTTGGGGAACCCTTTCAGCATCAGAGCTCGTCAATCTGCCGATAGCAACCCCAGGAGAGTTTCGACCAAGCCCCGATGATAAACTTGTCAGCACCCATGAGTGGAGGGTCATCTCGGAACTTGGGGCGGGTTACACTACGCGACGTGGCGCAAGAGGCCGGGGTTTCGATCAAGACGGTCTCCCGCGTGATCAACGGCGAGCGCGAGGTCAATCCGGAGACGGCGGCGAGGGTGTCTGAGGTGGCGGCCAGGCTAGGTTATCGTCCAAACGAGCTTGCCCGCAGCCTCAAGGGTCGCCACACACGTACGATTGGGCTCATGATCGCCGACATCTCCAACCCCTTCTACGCGGCGCTGGCGCGAGCGGTCGAGGAGGTGACCCGTTCTCGCGGGTACACGATGATCCTGTGCGCCTCCTCGGAGGATCCGGAGATAGAACGTGAGTACGTCGAGGTGCTCTCCGGGCGACGGGTTGACGGGCTTCTTTTTGTCCCGGCACCCGGCGACGGCAGCCATCTGCGCAGGGAGCTGGAGGCAGGCCTCCCCATGGTCGCGATCGATCGCCCGGCAGAGGGCATCCGCACCGACACGGTGATGGTCCAGAACGCAGCCGGCACCAGGAAAGCCGTGGAGCACCTGATCTCCCACGGCCACCAGCATATAGCCTTCATCGGAGGCGGCAAACGCCTCCACACGACCCGCAAGCGGCTGCAAGGCTACCTTGAAGCCACGAGAACCACAGGATTGCGAGAATGTTTTCGGCTAGGCTGCAGCACCGCTTCCGCAGCAGAGGAAGCAATGCTCGAGCTGCTCGAAGCTCCCGACCATCCCACCGCCATCTTCGCGGGGAACAACCTGATCTCGATCGGTGTTCTCGAAGCCATCGCCCGTGCCGGACTACGCATCCCCTACGATATCGCCTTCGCCGGCTTCGATGATTTTCCCCTCGCCTCCTCCCTCCGACCTCGCCTCACCCTGGTGCGACAACCAGTCGACGAACTGGGGCGTAAAGCCGCTGAGCTTCTCTTCGATCGGCTTGAGGGAAAGAAATCTTCTTCTCCAAGCCGGATCATCCTTCCCACCCGCCTCATCGTGCGTGAGTCCTGTGGCTGCGCACCTTCCTGATCCGATGCTTGACACGTACGGGGGGCTTGTGATACTGTGCGTTTTGACAAGGTTGTCAATACGGTGGAGAAAGGGAACCCGCGGCGGAGGTAGGTCGTGACGGGTAGTAACCCAGAAAAAGATCTTGTAGGAACTGACAAGGAACCCGTTCTTCAGGTTAGCAGGGTAAGCAAGTCTTTCGGTGCCGTACAGGCATTGAGGGATGTAGATTTCGAGGTCTATCCAGACGAAGTCGTAGCCCTATGCGGCGACAACGGGGCGGGAAAGTCCACGCTCATAAACATCATCACGGGGGTCTTTCCACCGGATTCTGGGGAGATCTTCTTCCAAGGCGAGCGAGTTGAGTTTTCCACGCCGCAGGACGCACGCGAGCGGGGCATAGAAACAGTTTATCAGGATCTTGCCGCCGCCCCGCATCTCGATGCGGTCGCAAATATGTTTCTAGGGCGTGAGAAGTACAGGAAAGGGATTTTGGGACGGCTCGGGTTCCTAGATCACAAGGCGATGAGAAAGGAAGCCGAGGAGCAACTGGAACGCCTCAAAATTCGGGTACAGGACATGCGAAAGCCGGTGAGCACCTTCTCCGGGGGGATGCGCAAGGGCGTGGTGGTGGCCCGGGCAGCGATGTGGGCGAGCAAGCTCATCGTGATGGACGAGCCCACGGCCGCACTAGGTGTCAACCAGGTGAGGGTGGTTCTGGACATAATCCGCAAAGTGAGGGACTCCGGGATACCGGTCATCTTCATCAGCCACAGCCTACCCGAGGTTTTCGAGGTAGCCGACCGCATTGTCGTATTGCGACTCGGGCAGGTGGCGGCCGAGCTAGACCCTGCCTCGTGCTCCATGGACGATGTGGTTGCGGCCATGACCGGTTCGGCTGGCGGTGGAAAGGTGGCCTGAGATGGTGAAGCTGAAAGCCAGGTTGACAAGTAAGGAGGTTGGAGAGCAGAGTCTGCGGCGTTTTGGCATCTCATCGGCGTTCATATTCCTGATTCTGCTCGCGCTGATCGTCATCTTCTCCATCCTGGAGGGCGGAGCGTTCCTGAGCGGCAAGAACTTCATGAACATAGCCGTTGACGCCTCGGAGCTCCTGCTCATGGCCGTCGGGATGACGTTCGTCATCATAACCGCCGGCATAGATCTCTCGGTCGGTGCAACCCTCGTGCTCTCTAGCGTGGTCGCCGCCAACACCATGGTTGCGCTCTCCGGCACTCCGCAGCAGGTGCACCACTACATCTACCCGCACCAAAATGTCGCTATACCGGTGGGCATACTCGTCGGGCTCGCTGTCGGCGTGGTCTGTGGGCTCATAAACGGGCTCGTGATCACGCGCCTCAAGCTGACGCCGTTCATAGCAACGCTAGGCACGCTGGGACTCTTCCTGGGTACGGCCCAGATACTCTCTGGTGGGGTGAACGTTCCCTACGTACCACCGGCGATCCAGTCCCAGATCGGCACGCGCAATCTGTTCGGTATGCTGCCGGTCCCGATCGCGGTCGCCATCGTCGTCGTCGTGATAGCCGCTCTCGCTCTGCGGCAGACCCGCTTCGGGCGCTACACGTACGCCATCGGCTCCAGCGCGGAGGCGGCACGCAAGGTGGGGATAAACGTCGAGCGTCACCTACTCAAGGTATACGTACTCTCCGGCTTCCTCTCCGGGCTCGCCGGGATAATAGACCTCGCCCGGTTCAATACCGCATCTCCGGGGACGCATACCCTTGACAATCTAAATGTAATCTCTGCCGTGGTTATAGGAGGAGCAAGCCTCTTCGGCGGGATCGGGAGCATCCTGGGCTCGGTAGTCGGCACCTTCATACCCGCGGTCCTGCAGAACGGATTCATCATAGAAGGTGTCCAGGCTTTCTGGCAGCAGGCCACCATTGGGGTGATCCTCATCCTCGCGGTCTACATAGACCAGAGACGCAAGAGTGCAGAAGAACGTTCATGAAAGAGGGAGAAAGGAAAGCGATGGAACGCCAGAGCGGTAGGAGAGCCTTCAGTCGGCGGGAATTCCTCGGCGTGGCGGCCGCGGGCGGCTTCGGAGCGATGCTGCTCGGCGGTTGCGGAGGAGGGTCAAGCAGCGGAGCAACGAGCAGTACAGGTAGTGGACAGGCCAAAGCCAAAAAGAACTACAGGATCGTCCTCATCGTGGGCGTCCTCGGGGACGAGTTCTATACCACGATGGGCTGCGGAGCTTCAGCGGAGGCGAACAAACTCGGGGTGGATCTCAAGATACAGGGGCCTAAGGACTTCGACCCCAGCGAGCAGACCCCTATCCTGAACGCCGCCATCCAGTCGAGTCCGGATGCCATACTCATCGCGCCGACGGACAAAACCGCCATGATCGCCCCGATACAGAGCGCGGTGAACCAGGGCATCCCCGTCATAGCCGTGGACACGACGATAAACAAGACGGACATTCTTCTGGCCCACATAGGTTCGGACAACTTCAAAGGTGGGCAGGTCGCAGGAGACGCTCTCGCGAAGGCAGTAAACAAGAAGGGTAAGGTCTTCGTGGTCAACGTCAAGCCGGGTATATCCACGACCGACGCTCGCCAGAAGGGTTTCGAAGCCGCCATAAAGAAGTACCCGAACATCCAATACCTCGGGGCCCAGTACGACAACGACGATCCCACCAAGGCAGCCTCCATAACCTCGGCCGTACTGCAGAAGAACCCCGATCTCGCGGGAATCTTCGGCACCAACATCTACGCCGGGGAGGGCGCAGCCACCGGCGTGCGTCAGGCAGGCAAGAAGGGGCAGGTGAAGATCATAGAGTTTGACGCCTCCCCCACAGAAGTCAAGGACCTCAAGAAGGGAAGCGTGGATGGTCTGATCGCCCAGCATCCCGGGGATATAGGAAGGCTGGGCGTCAAGATGGCCGTAGAGTATCTCGACACCAAGAAGAAGCCGCAGAAAAAGAACGTCACGACCGGCTTCACCGTCGTCACCAGAGGCAACGTGAACGACCCCAACGTGTCGAAATACCTCTACAAGGCCCAGTGCTAGAAGCGCTCCTGCAGGAGCACGAAGGCACTCCCTGTCAGCGAGGCCCAGAATCCGGCGAGCAGGTAGCCGCCGAGCACGTCCGAGGGGTAGTGAACCCCCAGGTAGATCCTGCTGAAGCCGATGACGAGGACCAGCAACACCCCGGCCGCCAGCACGAGCCACCTCCAGCCACCGGAGAGTAGTCGGGCGAGCAGGAGCGCGAGCACCCCGTAGAAGGCCACGGCCATGTCGGCGTGCCCGCTGGGGAAGGAGAAGGAGTGCGGGATCGGATATCCGGGGAAGTGGAAGAGGTGCGGTCTGATCCTCTCCACGGTGTCCTTGACGATGGTGGTGAGAACCATGTCCCCGACGGTGCACACCGGCATGTAGAGGGCATACCACCGCAGACCCCGCAGATAGAAAAGGACGACGCAGACCGCGAGCAACACCGTGACCACCGAGTAATACCCGAGCGTGGTCGCTGCGACCATGAGCCCCTCGATGGAGGGAGAGAACACCCCGTGCACCTCCATCATGACGGCGACGTCGAGCGAGCGGGTCGCACCGCGGGAGACAACGTAGGCGAGCACGGCGAACGCGGCGAGTAGAAGGAGGGCCGAGGCCCCCAGGAAGGAGGCACCCCACGCATCACGCCCCCCGCGGCGGGTATGCCGCGGCCCACCTCTGCCGCCCGCTCCCTTCGGGTTCATCCTCTCAGGTTATCAGAGAGGAGTAAGAGGTGGATGAGAGTACGCTCAAGAAGACGGAACGAAGAGCGAGAAGGTGCTTCCATCGCCGGGAGTGCTCTCGACCTCTATGCTCTCACCGCGGACCTCGGCCCGAACCCGGCCGCTCTCACGTGCCTCTCACACCTCCCGGATATCCTATTATTCCTTGCGGAAACGTGTAAACGCCTGGCAAGGGCGCGGCGAGAGAGGAACCCGGATCCGCTCGATGACCCAAGGACACCACATACTTATACTCACCGCCGGGGCGGGAGGAGGGCACAAGGCCGCCGGTGAGGCCCTCTCCGGCGAGCTCGCCTCAGCCGGGCACCACGTCCTCGTCGAGGACGGTCTGAACCTCATGTCCGGGTGGATCGAACGGCTCGCCGTGAGCTCCTACCGGAAGGGCCTCACGAGGGGCTCGACCGGTCGGCTCCCGACATCGTGGGGGATGGCCTTCAAGGTCACCTCCAACCGACACGGGTCGCGCATGATCCACCGTCTGACGAGCAGCCCGGCTTTCACGAAAGAGCTGCGGGCCCTTCTGCGCTCGTCCGCCCCCGACCTCGTGGTCTCGACCTACCCGCTCGTGAGCGCGGCCGTGGGCCGTCTGCGCAGCAGTGGGGAGCTTCCCTGCCCCGTCGCGGCGCTCATCACGGATTACGGGGCGCACCCTCTGTGGGTCGCCTCGGGCGTGGACCTCAACCTCGTCCCCTCCCGCATCTCGGCCGGTCTGGTCGAGCGAGCGGGTGGCAAGGCCCTGGCGGTGCGCATCCCCACACGCGCGTCGCACGCCAGGGTGGACCGGCGAAGGGCGAGAGAGGACCTGGGCGTCCCGCAGGAAGGGGCGTCCGTCGCCCTGATCTCGGGTGGAGCCTGGGGAGCCGGGAACCTGGGGGAGACGACCCGCACAGTGCTTGGGTGCGGCTGGCATGCAATCGTGGCGACCGGCGGAAACGAGTCACTGATGAGACGCCTGCGTGATCTGCTGGGGGGCGAGGAACGCGTGCTCATCCTCGGCTGGCGCAAAGACATGGCGCGGGTGATGGCGGCCGCGGACTGTCTGATCCAGAACGCCGGCGGGATGACGGCCCTGGAGGCGATAGACCTCGGCGTGCCGCTCGTCTCCTTCGACCCGATAGCCGGCCACGGCGAGTACAACGCCAGGATCATGGAGGAGGCGGGGGTGGCGCTCTGGGCGCGCGACACGAGGGCTCTCGAAGAGATACTCACCGCCGGACATCCCCCCGCCCCGCAGCGCGAAGAGGGCCTGCCCTCCGCTGTCGAAGCCCTCGAAAACCTCCTGGCCCGCAGCCGATGATAGTCGGCATCGCGCTCATCGTCGCCTCGACGCTCGCCTACAACGCCTCCGTGATCCTGCTCGCCCTCGCCGCCCGCAGGAGCCGCGGGGGCGGTGCCTCGCTCGCGGTCTCCGCGGGCAAACGCTCCTCGGGCATCGCCGGGATAGCGCTGGACGTCGCGGGCTGGGTGTTCGAAGCCGCCTCTCTGACCTTCATCCCGCTGACGCTCGCCCGCATCGTGAGTGCGGCCGGGCTGGGGTTCCTGCTGCTTCTCTCCAGCCTCGCCCTGAAAGAACCGCTCGGGAAGGCCAAGCTCGCGGGGGCGGTGCTCCTGGTCGCCGGGCTCTCGGCAGCCGGCGTCTTCCCTCCCTCCTACGGTAGCGCATCTCCCACACCCTGGGAGTGGGCCGCGCTCGTCGCGTCCGCCGGCGCCGTGACCGCAGTTCCTTACGCGCTGCGCGGCGGACGGGCTCCGGCGCGCCCGCTCCTGTTCGCGATCTCCTCCGGCGTCTGTTACGCCCTCTCCGGAATCCTCACCAAGGGCCTGATCGACCTCCTGCCCCAGAACGCGGGTCTGGGAGACCTCCTGCCCCCACATCTGATCGGCTCAGCCCTCCTCCTCGCCGGGCTCATAGCGGCGAGCGCCGCGGCGTTCGACGCCCAGCTCAGAGCCCTGCGCGAGATGGAGGCTTCGATCGCCGCCCCGGTGATACTCGCCCTGCACACGGTGCTCCCCGTGGCCGTGGCTCCTGCGTTCTTCGGGGAAGCCTGGCCCTCGGGGACCATCCCTCAAACCATACTCGGAGCCGGGATCGTCCTCACCGTCGCCGGGGCGCTCACCATCTCCGCCAGTTCGCGCGGAGTGCGCTGAGAACGTCCGGTGCCGCCGGGAGCCACTCCACGGAAGGAGGATGCACGGCCCTCTCGAAGGTGCGCCCACGGATGATCGCCTCCAGCTCACCGGCTGACCGCGCCCAGAGGGCGACGCCGGCCCGCTCCATGGCGCGGGCGTTTATGGCGCCGTGGCCGGGTATGGGCCGGTAGAGGAGCACGGGGAGCCCAAGGGCGGCCGCCTCCAAACAGGTGACGCCCCCAGCGTTCTGGACGAGGAAGTCGGCCGCGGACATGAGGAGCGGCATCTCCTCCGTCCACCCGACGACCCGTACGTCGTCCCTCCCCGCGTACTCGTGCTGCAGGCGTCTCCTCAGCACCTCGTTGCGCCCGGTCACCGCCACGACGTGGCACGCCCGTGTCTCCGCGACGGTGCGCACACAACCCGCCAGGTCCCCTATCCCCCACGCTCCACCGACGACGAGCGCGACCGGAACCCGCAGCGGCAGGCCGAGCGTCCGCCGGGCCTCCTCCCGCGAGAGAGGTCGCCGGAAACCCTCCCGGAGCGGCATCCTCACCACGGTCGCCTTCCCCCCCGCCCGCTCGACCATCCCGGCCGAGACCTCCGAGGCTACGAGGTGGACGTCCAGCGCGGGCGAGACCCACATCGGGTGCACCCCGTAGTCGGTCACGAGCGCTGCGACCGGCACCGTGATCCTGCCACGCCGCCGCAGGTGCCCGAGCGCCGCCGTGACGAGCGGGTAGGTAGAGACGATGAGGTCGGGAGACGTAGTACGGACCACCTCGAGCAATCTACCCCCGAAGAGTGCCCCGACCGAGACCCTGACCAGGTCCGCGGTCCCCCGGAAGGAGATCGTCCACAGGAGCAGCGCCAGAGGACGCGGCAGGTGTCGCACCTGCCCCACGTACATCCCGCCGAGCCGTTCCGCCGGCACCGGGCTCATGATCTCGAGCCCGTCGCGCAACTCCACCTCCCAGCCCGCCCGCCCGAGCTCCTCCCCGAGCGCCTCCCCGGCCACAACGTGACCGCTCCCTACGGCGGCCGTGAGGATGAGGACGCGCCCGGCGGGAGAGCCGTCCGGCCCGGTCTCTCTACCCTTCGCCAACCCTCCTCCCCACCGCTCCGAAGTCGGCGAAAGTCTCGGCGGCCCCGAGCAGACGCGGTTTCGCCCCCGGAGCGGGCTGACGGGGCCTCTTGCCGAAGGTGGCCAGCCGCTCCAGCCGGGTGAGTTGCAGGGCGGTGGGCTTGGGATGCTGCCAGAGCTCCACCCTGAGCCTGGTCCCCCGCACGAAGACCCTCACGTGGGTGAGCATGAAGGTGGGAACGAAGACCGGCGGCCCCTTCAGCCAGGCCCGAATCGGGGTGAGCCAGCGCAGCCAGCAGCCGCTGTTCGCGACGATCGTCCGTCGTCCATCGTGCCGGTCGAGCACCCTCAGATCGGGCGTGTGGGTATGACCGGAGACGAAAGCGTCGATGTGCGGGACGTCGCGGTCGAGCATCGGAGGGCGTCGGCCCTGGACGACGAGCTCGTCTATCCGCTGCTCCTGGGACGGCCCGACGCCCGAGTCCGTATTCACCTCGTGCATCGCCGAGACGAACCGGCGCAGCGTACGCCCGAGCAACAGCACCAACGCGGCGAACAGAAGCAACGTTATGCTGACGAAGAAGACGGCATCCTTTATGGCCGCATCCACCCTGGGAACGAGCAGGTATGCTTTGTAGAAAATCCGAGGCGCATCATCCGAGACCGTGGAGAAGAACGCCGCGGCCCGGTAGAAGAGGTAGAGGAGCATGAAGGGAAGCATGAGCTTCCCGGTTATGCTCCCCAGCACGTTGTAGAAGTACTTGCTCGACATCCACTGCGGGATCGCCGAGAGCGGACGGACGTCCCGCATCTCCGAGAGGTCGAGGTTGCGTGAGATCCTGCCGAGGGGTACGATCCGGCGCTCGAAATCCCGTACGATGTGGAAGCCGAGCGGGGTGCTCAACGGCGAAGAGTAGTCGTCCACGCGGTTCGGGGGGTCGAACTGATCCCCGTGCTCGCAGTAGACCGTATACCGCTCCCCATCCCTCCCTCGCAGCCCCACCAGGTAGGAGAGCGCGAACTCGTCCACCCCGATCCCCTCTTCGAGGCTACCGCGGGCCCTCTCGTTCCACCACACCTCGGCGTCGTGGTTGCCGGGCAGATACACGATGCGCCGGTCCTTGGACCGAGAGAAACGGCGCAGCGCCTCGAAGAGACGCTCGTACTCGGGGCGTTCGAGGATGATCCCGGCCCGGTCCTTTCCCGCGGCCGGCTCTCCGACCAGCAGCAGATCAAGGAAATCCCCCGCGAGGACCAGCTCGACCGGCCCCTCGTGGGTGGAGATGTCCTCGACGAGCTGGGTGAGTTCCTCCGCGGCCTCGAACCCGTCGCACCCGGGGTCCCCGCCTATGTGACAGTCCGAGACGAAGACGACCAGCGCATCCTCCCCGAGGACCTTCACCCGGTCCTCCAGAAACCTCTCGTCTTCCGCACCCATTGCTTGATCATTTTAATCTTCGTTATGAAGAATTCGGTAAGAAGGTGAACCCCGGGGCGAACGGGTATATATGATCCCTGGTGGAGCGAGCAAGAGGAGGTGCCGAGATGTCCGACCTCGCGAGCAAGACGTGCGTGCCCTGCAAGGGCGGGACCCCGCCGCTCAAAGGTAAGGAGCTCGAGAAGCTGGCCCGGCAGGTCCCGGAATGGGAGGTGGTAGATGAGCACCACCTGCGCCGGGAGTTTCGCTTCGAGGATTTCCAGCAGGCGCTCGAGTTCGTCAACCGTGTCGGCGAGCTGGCCGAGGAGCAGGGGCATCACCCGGACATAAGCTTCGGTTGGGGTCGGGTGGAACTCACCGTCTTCACGCACAAGATCGACGGGCTGACCGAGAGCGACTTCATCTTCGCCGCGAAGGTGGACCGGCTCCCCGGAGCTTCCTCGTAGCAGAATTAGAGGGGCTTCCATCCGGGAGCCCCTCGTCGCCCTCATCGGGTTTTACCCCTCAAACGCTCCGCGTCTGAGCCTCGTGCCGGCCTTCGGCGAACTCCTCGATGACCTTGGAGCAGAAGGCCTCGAGATCACCCGGATGGCGGCTGGTCACGAGCCCGCCGTCGGTGACGACCTCCTCGTCGACCCACTCGCCCCCGGCGTTGCGGATGTCCGTTTTGATGCTCCAGTAGGAGGTCAGCCTCCTGCCACGCACCACGTCGGCCTCGACCAGGGTCCAGGGACCGTGGCAGATCACCCCGACCGGCTTGCCCTGCTCGAAGAACGACCGCACGAAGCCGACCGCCTCCTCGTTTGCACGCAGCTGGTCGGCGCCGACGCAGCCGCCGGGGACGACGAGACCGTCGTAGTCCTCGGCGGAGACCTCGGAGAACGTCCTCTCGACCGTGAAGGTATCTCCGGGCTCGGTGTCGTGGTTCATCGTCTGAACGTCTCCGGTCTCGACGCCGACGACGTCGACGGACGCCCCGGCCTCCTCTAGTGCCCTCTTGGGCTCGGTGAACTCGACCTGCTCGGTACCCTTGGGCGCGAGCAGTATCGCGACCTTTCTGCCCCGAAGCTCTCCTGCCACCCTTATCAGCTCTCCTTCCGGGTTCGCCCGATCTACCAGAGAGAGCGTTACCCGCAGGGTGCGGCGGCTAAACAGAGACGCAGATTACCAGAGGTGGTGTACCTGCGGCCGGATGCTGCGGTCGTAGACCTCGCGGATGCGGTCCATCTCCTCGATGGAGAG
>JAIMBO010000068.1 GCA_023511405.1 Rubrobacteraceae bacterium | reverse complement strand
TCTTCGGAACCGAAGTAGCGGCGGGCGAGCCCGCTCCCGAGGATGGCGAACGACAGCAGATCCTCGGGCCGGCATTGTATCGTGGCCCCCACGTCGAGCAGCAGGACCGGAGAAGAGAAAGGCAGAAATGCGGCTATCGCCGGGCGCCGGCAACCCGGGAGGCGGCCTATCTCGATGAGAGCGGCGGCGACCGTCGCCCCGGTGCTCCCGGCGGAGAACATGGCCTGCGCCCGGCCCGAACGCACCAGCCTCGCGCAAACCGCCACGCTCGAATCCGGACGGCTCCTTACCGCCGCCGCCGGCTCCTCGTCCATCCTCACCGCCCCCCCGGCCTCTTCGAACGAGACGTTCCCGGGCAGCCCAGAAGGCGAGAACCTCCCGGCCGTCTTCGCGTCGGCGACCAGGAGGATCTCGTCGTCCGGCATCCGGGATGCCGCCGAGATGGCCCCGGCGACTATCTCATCCGGCGCGTTGTCGCCCCCGAGGGCGTCCACGGCGATGCGCACGCGTAGCGGACGCCCTCCCTACCTCGTCGGCTCCACCGCTACCGCGGTTCTGCCCTTGTAATATCCGCAGTTGGGACACACCCTGTGGGGAAGGTGCATCTCCCCGCAGTTAGGGCACTCCACGATCCCCGGGACCTTCAGCGCGTGGTGAGAGCGGCGCCGGTCCCGGCGGGCGCGGGACGTCTTTCTCTTGGGTACGGCCATACGTAAAACCTCCTCTTGTCTACGATGCCTGCAACGGAACCTCTTCGCTTCAGAACCCGGACGCGAACAGGCCGTCCAGCCCACGCCAGCGCGGGTCCACGCGCTCCTCTTCCAGACTGGGACGCACGGGCTCGGTGCCCGGGGCGAAGACCTGCATCGGGATCTCGGTCGGGATCGCAGAGCGGGTGTAGCGTGGAAGATCGAGCGTCCAGTCCTCGATGGAGAGCTCCGGATAGTTCGGACCTGAGAGGACTTCGGACTCCCCGAAACACACTTCGATCTCCACCGGCTCGAGCGTCCTGTCGCAGGTCGTGCGCACCGTGGCCCTGACCTGCAGGTCGATGTGGATTCCTTCGGACACGCGCGTTATGCCGATCTTCGCCCGCGCGCCCGAGACCTCGTGGTGCCGGCCGTAGAGATCGAAGGATTCGACATCATACTCCGCCGTCTCCTCCCGGTAGTCCCCCGGCCTCGCGTCCGGGCGCTTCAGGGGTATCAGAGCATCCATACACCCTATTCTACTCCTCCTGAACGCCCTGCAATCTGGAGCGGCCCCTCTGGATGGCCTCGAGCAGCTTGGTGAGGTTGTCCTCGAGGTTGGCGAGGACCTCATCCGCGTAGTCCTCGGCCCCGAGGCGTATCTCCCGCTCGCGCCGACGGGCATCCTCCATTATCTCCTGGCTGCGCCGCTCGGCTATCTTCAGGACCTCCTGCTCGGAGACGATCTTCTCGGCCTCCTCACGAGCCTGGGCGATGATGCGGTCGCTCTCGCTGCGGGCTTCGTCGAGCATCGCCTGACGCTCCTTGACGATCCAGCGGGCCTGCTTGAGCTCCTCGGGGATGCTCTGACGCATCTGGTCTATGATCTCGAAGGCCGCTTCCCGGTCGACCATCGCGGTGTTGCCGAAGCCCGGGAAGCTGCGGGCCTCCTCGATCAACTCCTCGAGCCTGTCTATGAGCACCAGTACGTCCATCGCTACGAACCTGCCTCTTCTCCGCTTGACGCCGTCCGATCCCTCGAGTAGACCTCCCGGACGACATCTAGTATCTCATCCGGAACGAGCCCGCGCAGATCACCTCCGAAAGCGGCTATCTCGCGCACCGCGCTCGAGGAAAGAAAGCTGTGCTCCGCCGCCGACATGATGAAGACCGTCTCCAGTTCCGGGAAGAGGGTGCGGTTGAGCTGCGCCTGCTCGAACTCGGACTCGAAGTCCGAGACGGCCCTCAGCCCCTTCACTATCACCCGCGCTCCCCGCTCCCGTGCGAAATCCACCAGGAGCCCGTCCATGACCTCGACCGAGACGTTCTCGAGGTGCGAGGTGACCTTCTGCACCAGCCGGGCCCGCTCAGCGGCCGGAAGCCGTGGCTGCTTGCGCAAATTCGCCCCCACGGCTATGACCACGTGATCGAAGATGCCCGCGGCCCGCCGGATCACGTCCAGGTGACCGGCCGTGACCGGATCGAAGCTGCCGGGGCAGATCGCCAGGTTCATCATCATCTCCCGCTCGTCCAAGATGGTCACCACCGTGCCGCCGTAGCGGCGCGTGTCTCCTCTCTTGAGCCTGCCCTCCCCCTGGGGCGCACCGCCCCGCTCGACGACGACTCTCCCGCCGGGTGCGAGCAGGGTGTGCAGACGGTTCAACAGGTTTTCTACTTCTGAAGTTGCGATTCTATATGGCGGATCGACGAAGATCAAATCGTAGGTGCGACCTTCGCGCGCGAGCCGCTCGACGGCCCGACCGACGTCCTCCCGCATGATCTCGGCTCGACTTTCGAGCCGGGTGCGCCGGAGGTTCTCCCGGATGGCAAAGACCGCCCGACGGTCGCGCTCGACGAAGGTGGCCCGGCCGCAACCGCGGCTCAGGGCTTCGATGCCGAGGGCACCCGTCCCGGCGTAGAGGTCGAGCACGTTCTCCCCCGAAAAGAACTGCCCCAGCACGCCGAAGAGGCTCTCGCGCACCCTGTCCGAGGTGGGGCGGACGCCGCGCGGGACGGGCCCGAGCACGATGCCCCCCGCTTCCCCGGCGATCACCCTCATGCCCTGAAGAGCCACTCGACGTTCTCGCCGAGGAGATCCTGGACCTCGCGCCGCAGGGGCCGGTGCTCGGGTCGGCGCAACGACGGATCGCGTGAGACGAGCTCGAACGCCGCCTTTCGGGCCTCGACGAGCACGTCCACGTCGCGCAGGAGCTTGGCGATCTTCAAATCCGGCATCCCGCTCTGGCGGCTGCCGAAGAGGGTACCCTCGCCCCGGATCGCCAGGTCGGCCTCCGAGAGCCTGAAGCCGTCCTGATGCTCGCAGAGGGCCTCGAGCCGCTCCCGCGCGGACTCGGTCTTCGGGTCGGCGATCAGGAAACACCTCGGCGGGTGCACCCCCCGGCAGACCCTCCCTCTGAGCTGGTGCAGCTGGGAGAGCCCGAAGCGCTCGGCCCCTTCGATGACGATCACGCTGGCGTTCGGCACGTCGACCCCGACCTCGACGACGCTGGTCGCCGCGAGCACCTCTATCTCCCCGGCACGGAACGCCGTCATGACCTCTCGCTTCTCCTCGGGGCGCATCCGGCCGTGGAGCATCCCGACCCTCCGCTCGGGGAAGATCTCCTGCGAGAGCTCCGCGTGGAGCTCCTCCACGGCGCGCACCTCCTCGAGAGCCTCGGACTCCTCGACGAGCGGGCAGATCACGAAGGCCTGCCTGCCGGCTTCGAGCTCGCCGCGCACCTCCTCGTAGACCGCGGGGCGCTCCGACCCCGAGGCCAGGACCGTCTCCACGGGCCTGCGCCCGGGCGGCAGCTCGTCTATCACCGAGACGTCGAGGTCCCCGTAGAGCGTGAGGGAGAGGGTGCGCGGGATGGGGGTCGCGGTCATCACCAGCGTGTCCGGTGAGACGCCCTTCTCCTGGAAGACGGTCCGCTGCGAGACGCCGAAGCGGTGCTGCTCGTCCACCACCACCAGCGAGAGGTCCCGGAACTCGACCTCCCTCTGGATCAGGGCGTGGGTCCCGATCACGATGTGGGCCCGACCGCTCCGCAGGTCCTCGAGCACCTCCCTGCGCTCCCGCGCGCCGAGCGAACCGGTCAGCAGCACCACCCTCACCGGGAGCCCGGCGAGCGCCGAGCCGATCGAGAGGAAGTGCTGCTCGGCCAGCACCTCGGTCGGGGCCATGAGCGCCCCCTGTCCGCCGGCTTCGACCGCGGAGAGCAGGGCCGCGACCGCGACCACCGTCTTGCCGCTCCCGACGTCGCCCTGCACGAGCCGCCGCATCGGCCGCTCCGACCTCATGTCCGCGAGGATCTCCCCCACGACCCGCTCCTGCGCCCCGGTGAGCGGGAAGGGCAACCCGGAGAGAAATGGGTTCAGGAGGCTGCCGTCACCGGCGTGGGACCGCCCGACCTCGTCCCGCGCAAGGCGCGCCTTGCGGGCTGCGAGCCCCACCTGGATCAGGAAGAGCTCGTGGAAGACGAGCCGCCGCCGGGCCAGCTCGAGCCTCCTGCGGTCCTCCGGGAAGTGCACCTCCCAGATCGCATCGTGCAGGAGCGGAAGCCCGTGACGCGCCAGCACCTCCGCGGGCAAAGGATCCAGGATGTATCCCGCCTCACACAGCGCCCGGTGAACGAGCGTCCTGATCCTGCGCGTCTGCAACCCCCGCCCGGCCGGATAGACCGGGACGAAACGCCCGGCGTGAGGGCTCTCGTCCTCGAGATCCTCCGCGATCTCCAGGCTTCTGGCCACGATCTGAAGCCCGTAGCGCCGCTGCACCTCCCCGGAGACGACGACCCGCGTCCCTTCGGCGAGCTGCCCCGCCAGCCAGTTCCGCCCCCACACCACGGCCGGTATGTACCCCGTCCCGTCGTAGAGCTGGGCGGAGAACCCCGGCGCCCTCCCACGCACCGGGCGTCCGAGCGGCCTCGTGCCCACGACCCTGGCCACCACCGTCGCCCGTTCCCCGACCTTCAGATCCCCGATGCGCTTGACGTTGGAGAGGTCCTCGTAACGCGAAGGGTAGTGAGAGACGAGATCCGCGAACGAACGGATGCCGAGCTCCCCGAGCGCGGCCTCTATCCGCTTCCCGACGCCGGGCAGTTCCCCGACCGGGCGGGATCTCAGCTCGGGCAGCGCCGTGCTGCGCAGGGAGACCTCCCTGACGCTCCGTCTCCCCGCTTCAGAGGTGGGCGACGCCATAGGTGCCGGGACCGACGTGGCACCCGACCACCCCTCCGATCTCGGCGACCGGCGCGTCGGGCACCCCGAGCTCCTCCATCAGCCGCCGGAGAGGTTCCGCGGCGTCAACGTGCCCGAAGAAGATGGGCCGGCCCTCCTCGACTACCGGGCGCATCCGTTCGACGATCGCCGCGAGCTGGCGCTTACGGCCCCGCGTACGTTTGTAAGGCGAGATCACACCGTCCTCGAGCACCAGCACGGGGCGGATGTCCAGCGTCGAGCCGAGCAGCCGCTGCGCTCGCCCGATCCTGCCGCTGCGTTCGAGATACTCGAGCGTGCCGACGGCGAAGAGCGCCCGGCAGCGCCTTATCGCCTGCCGGACCGCCCGCAGCACCTCCCCGAAGTCTCCCCCCGAGTCTATGACCTTGAGCGCTTCCATCAGGATGAGCCCCGATCCGACCTCCGCGCTGCGGCTGTCCACGACCTCGATCTTCCTGTCCACCATCTCCGCCGCCGCGCGCGCGGACTCGTAGGTCCCGCTCAGCTCGCTGGAGAGGGTGAGGACGAGCAGGTCGTCGTAGGCCGAGAGCTCCTCGTAGGCCTCGACGAAGGCCCCGGCCGAGGGCTGGGAGGTGGTCGGAAAGTCCTTCGAGGAGGCGAGCCGGGCGAAGAACTCCTCGTTGGTCATGTCCACCTTGTCGGTGAAGACCTCCTCGCCGAAGCGGAAGGTGAGCGGGACCACCCGCACGTCAGGCCGCCCCGCCACCTCCGGCAGCAGCGTGGTCGTCGAGTCCGTGACTATCCCCGTGGTCACTCGGCCACCATCTCCAGCGGGTACAACGGCTGTCCCCCCTCCCTCACCTCGACCTCGACCTCGCCGTCGAGCGCTTCGATCTTGGAGGCGATCTCCTCCACCTCCCCGGCACCGAGCCCTTCTCCGGCGAGCAGCGTGAGGAGCCCGGCACCCTCCTCCACGAGGGTGCGGGCCACAGCGAGCGCCACCTCATCCACGCTCCCCCCGACGCTGGCGAGCTCGCCGTCGAGGAAGGCCATGTACTGACCCTCGGAGATCCTGTTCCCTGCGACTTCTGCATCGCGCACGGCGCGCGTTATCTGCACCTGACGCATCGCCGAGAGAAGCTCGCGCATCTCCTCGACGACCTCCTCCGGCTCCTCCTCGGGGTCGAAGGCGACCATCGCGGCGAGCCCCGATGCCACCGTCGTGGTCGGGATGACGTGCAGTCGGGCCTCGACGAGCTCACGCGCCTGCTCGGCGGCGGGGATCACGTTCTTGTTGTTGGGCAGCACGACGACCTCCCGCGCCCCGCTGCGCCGGACGGCGCGGGCGATCTCTTCGGCGCTCGGGTTCGCACCCTGCCCGCCCTCGACGACGATCGCCCCCATCGACTCGAAGAGCCGGCGGTTGCCCTCGCCCCGGCTCACGGCGACCACGCCGAGCCCGGCTGCGGTTTCCTCCGAACGCTCGCGGACCTGGGCCTCCATGTCGTCCACCTTCACCCCGGAGAGCCGCCCGAAGCGTCCCGCGTACGAGAGGGCCTCGCCGGGATCCTGGGTGTGCAGGTGAACCTTGACCACGTCCGCATCCGGCACGACGAGAACGCTGCGCCCGATCCGGTGGATGTGCTCCCGGAAGTCTTCCGCGTCACCCGTAAAGCCGGTGACGACGAACTCCGTACAGTACCCCCAGGCCTCCTCCTCGTGTCCGACGGACTCTAAGTCCGGAAGCCCTTCCCCGGAGGTCTCCTCATCGAACTCCGGGCTCTCCCCCGCGAGCGCCGCCCGGATTCCCTCCAGGATGGTCGCCACCCCAAGCCCGCCGGCATCCACCACCCCGGCCCGACGCAGCGTCTCGAGCATCCCTTTGGTCCTGCCCACGGAAGCCAGCGCCTCCCGAACCGCCACCCCGGCGACGCGGGCCGGATCCTGCTCCCCCGACTCCAGCGCCTCCCGGGCGGCCTGTGCGGCGTCCCTGATCACGGTGAGCATCGTCCCCTCCACCGGCTGCCGCACGGCGGAGTAGGCCCTCTCCGACGCCCCTTCCAGGGCGGCCACCAGAGAGGCCGCATCGAACCCTTCGGCCTTCTCGAGCGCCTCGCAGGCACCCCGCACCATCTGAGAGAGGATCACACCGGAGTTCCCCCGGGCTCCCATCAGAGCCGCCCGCGAGACGGCCCGGCTCGCCTCCTGAACCGTGGGATAGGTCTTTCCGGCGGTCTGCTGCACCACCGCGTCCAGGGTGAGCAGCATGTTCGTCCCGGTGTCCCCGTCCGGGACCGGGTACACGTTGAGCTCGTTTATCCGTCCGGCCCGAGACTTCAGAGCCTCACGCGCCGCCGAGGCGACCGGATGAACCTCTACCGCCACGCGCCCCCCTCCGGCGAACGACCAATCATCTGTTTCGAACTCTCTGTCATGGCTGACGATTCTACTATTCTCCCGGACGGTCTGGTACAATCACTCTTCGCTGTCCGGAGGTTCCCGGCATCCCAGATCAGACGGCTAGTATATAAGAGGAGGACATCGTGGCGAAAGTCTGCTATTCGTGCGGCAAAGCCCCCAGCTACGGCAACGCCCGCAGCCATTCGCTGAAAGCGACCCGGAGGCGCTGGAATCCGAACCTGCAGAAGGTCCGCATCCGGGATGGAGCGGGGACGAAGAGGGTCTGGGTGTGCACCTCCTGCCTCAAGGCGTTCAAGGTGGACAAAGTGATCCCGGCCCCCCGCACGACGCAGAGCGCCTGACTCTCGGGGCGGCCGCACGAGAATACCTCACTCGGCGGCCTTCTCGAGCCCCCCGATACGCTCCAACAGGTTGGCCATCTCTATCGCCGTCTGGGCCGCTTCGAAACCCTTGTTCCCCATCTTGGTGCCGGCCCGCTCGATGGCCTGCTCGATCGTCTCGGTCGTGAGAACACCGAAGACGACGGGCAGATCGACCTCCAGCGCCACGCCCGAGATGCCCGAGGAAGCACCACCGGCCACGTACTCGAAGTGCGGCGTCGAGCCGCGGATGACGGCACCGAGGCAGATCACGGCGTCGTAGCGGCCGGAGCGGGCCATGCGCCGGGCGGCGAGCGGTATCTCGTAGGAGCCCGGCACCCACGCGACGTCCACCGCCGAAAGGTCGCCGCCGTGCCGCCGTATGGCGTCCAGCGCTCCTTCCAGAAGCTGCTTGACGACGAACTCGTTGAACCGGGATACCACGACGCCGAACGACAGCCCGGCGGCGTCGAGGCTGCCCTCCATGTAGTTCGGTGAATCTTCCACGTTCATCTCTTACGACCCCCTAGAACTGCTCCAGGATGTGGTGCATCTTCTCCCGTTTGGTCTTGAGGTAGCGCTCGTTCTCCCCGTTGGCCCTCACCTCCAGCGGCACTCGCTCCAGGATCTCGAGCCCGAACCCCTCCAGATCGGCCATCTTGGCCGGGTTGTTGGTCATCAGACGCACGCTCGTTATCCCGAGGTCCTTCAGTATCTGAGCCCCAGCACCGTAGTCGCGCATGTCCGGCGCGAAACCCAGCTTCTCGTTGGCCTCGACGGTGTCGAGTCCCTTGTCCTGCAGCCTGTAGGCCTTCAGCTTGTTTATCAGTCCTATCCCCCTTCCCTCCTGGCTGAGGTAGAGGATCACACCCTCCCCCTCCTCCTGCACCCGGCGCATGGCGGCCTCGAGCTGCTCCCCGCAGTCACAGCGCAGAGAGTGCAGGGCGTCGCCGGTGAGGCACGAAGAGTGCATCCGGACCAGCACCCCGTCCTTCCCCTCCGGATGACCGGCGATGAGCGCCAGGTACGGCAGCCCGTCGAGCTCGCTCTCGTAGGCTCGCAGCCGAAACTCGCCGTAGGTGGTGGGCAGTCGGGTCTCGACTACGAAGCTCACCTGCATCTCGTGCGTCCGGCGGTACTCGGCTATCTGCTGGACGCTCACTATCTTCAACCCGTGTTCGGCCGCGAACCGCTCGAGATCGGGCATCCGGGCCATCGTCCCATCGTCTTTCATGATCTCGCAGATCACACCCGCGGGCTTCAGACCCGCCAGCCGGGCCAGGTCGACGGCGGCCTCGGTCTGTCCCCTGCGCACCAGCACTCCACCGGGGCGGGCTCTCAGGGGGAAGACGTGTCCCGGCGAGACTATGTCCGAAGGCCCGGCCTCGTCGGAGACGGCGACCCGGATGGTGTGCGCCCGGTCGGCGGCCGAGATGCCGGTCGTCACCCCCTCGCGTGCCTCTATCGAGACGGTGAAGCCCGTCTTCATGCGCGAGCGGTTGTCCTCGGTCATCATCGGCAGCTCGAGCCGGTCGACCATCTCCGGGCTCATCGGCAGGCAGATGAGCCCGCGGCCGTGGGTGGCCATGAAGGTGATCGCTTCAGGGGTCACCTTCTCGGCGGCCATCGTCAGGTCGCCTTCGTTCTCCCGGTCCTCGTCGTCGACGACGATGACCATCCTCCCCTCCCTTATGTCCTCGATCGCATCCTCGACCCTGCTCAAAGGCATCTCTAAATGCTCCTCTCGAAACCCTTCTCGAGATACGGTGCGAGCAGCCGCTCGACGTACTTCCCCATGACATCGGCCTCCAGGTTGACCTTCGTGCCGACCCCGATCTCGGAGAGGTCGGTCGCGGCCTTCGTCTGCGGCAGTATGGAGACCGAAAAAGACTCCTCGCCGACGGAGACGACGGTCAGGCTTATGCCGTCCACGCAGATGCTCCCCTTCTCGACCACGTAGCGCAGCACGCTCCCGGGAGCGGAGAATTCCCAGATCTCGGCCTCTCCTTCCGGCCGTATCGAGACGACCTCCCCGACGCCGTCCACGTGCCCCTGGACGATGTGGCCGCCGAGCCTCCCTCCGGCTTCGAGCGCGCGCTCCAGGTTTACCGCCCGCCCCTCGGAAAGATCCCCGAGCGCGGTGCGCCGGAGCGTCTCCGGCATCACGCCGAAGAGGAGCTCTTTTCCGCTCCTCTCTGCGACCGTCAGGCAGACGCCGTTGACGGCGACGGAGTCCCCGACCTCGACCCCACCGGCGAGCCTCCCTGCCTCCACGACGAGCCGGGCGAGCCCTCCTCTCGAAAGCGCTACGACCCTGCCCTTCTCTTCCACCAACCCGGTAAACATACGAAAGTCCTCCTCACCTCTCACGCGGATAGAACGTCACCGCGACATCATCCCCGAGCCGCTCGACCTCCGAGACGGTGAAGGGCAGCGCGTGGGCCATCCCCGCGACCCCCAGCTCCCCCACCATCGGACGTCCGTCCGATCCTACGAGCTTCGGCGCGTAGAAAACGGTCATCTTGTTCACGAGCGAGCGCCGGACGAAGTGAGCGGCGGTCTCCCCACCCCCCTCGACCAGAACCCCCCGCACCCCGAGCCGCCCGAGCTCGTCGAGCACGAAGACGGGATCGAAGATCCCGTCGACCAGCGGGGTTTCGATCACGCGTACGCCCCGCTCCTGCAGGGCGAGTGCCTTCCCGGAGGGTGCACCTTCAGCGGCGAAGACGATCAGGGGCGCCTCCCCGGCGCTCCGTACGAGAGCACTCTCCAGCGGCATCCTGAGCCGGGCGTCGAGCACGACGCGCCTCACGGCGGGCACCTCTCCGGGGACATCCCGCACCGTGAGCAGGGGGTCGTCGGCGAGCACGGTTCCGATCCCGACGAGGACCGCTCCGGCTTCCGCGCGCAACAGGTGGGCGCGCCGGCGCGCCTCCGGGCCGGTCACCCACTTGCTGTCGCCGCCGGCGCAGGCGATCCTTCCGTCCAGGCTCGCCGCGAGCTTGAGGTGCACGAACGGACGCCCGGTGCGCTTGTACCAGAACCACTGCTCGTTCTGCCGCTCGAACTCCGGAGCAGCGTCCAGCACCTCTACGTCGACGCCCGCCTCGCGCAACAGACGCACGCTGCGGCCGTTCATCCGGGGGTTGGGGTCGATGTGGCCGATCACGACTTTTTTCACCCCGGCCTCGAGGATGAGCTCGGTGCAGGAGACCTCCGAGGAGCGGCTGCGGCAGTTGCAGGGCTCGAGCGTGACGTACATCGTCGCGCCGCGGGCATCTTCCCCGGCCGCATCGAGGGCCACGGCCTCCGCGTGATGGCTGCCCGCGCGCTCGTGCCAGCCCTCTCCCACGATTCGGCCGTCGCGCACGACGACGCAGCCGACCAGGGGATTGGGTGCTACGGTGTAACGTCCGCGCTCCGCAAGGTCGCGGGCGCGCTGCATGTGGAGATCCAGCGTCGCAACATCCTTTCTCCCATCCGGACTCTCACCGTCGGCGCCGGACTCTCACCGGCTCCACCCCCGGGATTTCTCGGGGGGTCGCGGGCTTTCCGGGAGAAGCTCCCGGATCACCGCCGGTGCGGGAATTCCACCCGCCCCCGAAAGTTTTGCTCGGCAAAGCTATACCACAGAGGCCCGCCCCCGGCAAGGAGAGCGCATCTAGCCGAAAGAGGAAGCCGGGCGGGCCGCCGAGAGTATCTTCTTTATCTCCTCGGCCGGATCTCCCCCGAAGACGGCCGACCCCGCCACCAGGACCTGCGCCCCGGCCTCGACCACCGCCGGGGCCGTCGCGGGGGATATCCCTCCGTCGACCTCGACGGGTAGCCCGGTGATCTCGCGCACCCGCCTGACCTTGTCCACCATCTGAGGGATGAAACGCTGCCCCCCGAAGCCGGGGTTCACGGTCATCACCAGCACGTAGTCCATGTAAGGCACGGCCCACTCGAGGACCTCGGGAGGCGTGGTCGGGTTGATCGCGACCCCGGCCTCGCAGCCGCCCTCCCGGATCTCTTCGAGCACGTGGTGCAGGTGGGTCACCGCTTCGTAGTGGACGGTGAGGCTGTTCACCCCGGCGTCGATGAAGGCAGGGATCAGGTTCTCCGGGTTCTCGACCATCAGGTGGACGTCCACCGGGAGCTCGATGGCCCGCACGAGCGAAGCGGCGACCACGGGACCGAAGGTGAGGTTGGGGACGAAGTGGTTGTCCATCGTGTCGAAGTGAACGAGCTCCGCTCCGCCCGCTTGAGCCTTCCTCACCTCGGCGGCGAGCTCCGCGAAGTCCGCGGAGAGTATGGAAGGGGCGCACACGACCTTCTTGCCGAGCTCCCTGTAGAACGCCAAGGGCAAACCTCCCGAGTTTTCGCGCACGACGCCCGAGAGATCATTCTACAGAACGCGGGCCGGAGCGTACCCGCCTCTACCTCGCCGCAGCCCGCACGATGAAAGATCTTATACCGGGGCTGTTGACCTCGGTGTAGACGCCGGGATAGTGGGCCCTGGCGCACCCTATGCCGTAGCTGACGATCCCGACCTCGACCGGATCTCTGCCGGCTTTGAAGAGCGGCCCCCCGCTGTCCCCCTGACAGGCGTCTCTGCCCCTGCGCCCGGCGGCGACCATGAGCGTCGGGAAGAAGCGCGCCTGCGGCCCCTCGTGAGCGTAGTCCCTCTTCGCGGCGGCATCGGAGACCACAGGGACGGCGGCCGCGCGCATCCGGTCGGAGGGGGAACCGTTCTCGCGCGTCGTCCCCCAGCCCGCGACCATGAGCAGCCGCCCCGGACGCTCCAGGTAGTTCTGCGCGGCGGTGGAGAGTCTAATCGGCTTTATCCCCCTCACCGGACGGTCGAGCTTGAGGACGGCGACATCGTAGCGGTTGTCCCGTGCACCGTCGTAGCGGGGGTGCACGTAGGCGGCCACCGCACGCCGGACCCTCCCCTGACGGCTCGTGATGACCGTCCTCCCGACGGCGAGCGTCACGCTGCGGGCGTCCACCACGCAGTG
>JAIMBO010000067.1 GCA_023511405.1 Rubrobacteraceae bacterium | reverse complement strand
AAGATAGCGGTAGACCGGCAGCACATAATCGGGCACGACGAGGTACCGGACCCGAACAACCCTGGTCAGTACGGAGGGGTTGACCATCACAAGGACCCCGGGCCCTACTGGAACTGGGACCTCTACATGAGCTACGTCGCCCAGTACGCCGGTGCAGCACAGGTTTACCGGCAGGTGGTGGACAACGCCAGCGCCCGGTTCTCGGCCTCCAGGAACTGGAAGACGAGCTCCTGGAACAAACAGAAACACGGCCGGAACTACCGTTACACCACGCCGAAGGCGGTTTCGGACGACGCGCTCTACCGGTTCAAGATCCCGACCACCGGTAGTTACAAGGTGTACGCCTGGTGGCCGAGCTCCCGGGGGTACAACCCCTCGGTCCCGGTCGGGATCCAGACGACCTCGGGGCTCGAGTGGGTGCGGGTGGACCAGACCAAAAACGGTGGCCGCTGGAACAACCTCGGCACGTTCACGCTCGCGGCCGGAGACTCTGCCTGCGTGAGAATCTCCCGCTGGACTTCGACCCGAGGCTACATCATCGCCGATGCCGTGAAGATCGTCAGCGCCTGAAGGAGCGGGAGGCGAACCTGCGCGGGTCCGCCTCTCGCCGTCGTGCCGGTTACGGATTCCCCGCCCTGCCGCAGGAGACGACTTCTGCCAGAATGTCGCCTGCTGGAAGCAAACGCTGCGGAGGGCTTTCTGGATGGATTTTCTGCGGGACAGGGTGGCGCTCGTTACCGGGGGATCGCGCGGCATCGGCGAAGCCATCGTGAGGACGCTGTGTGGAGCCGGGGCCGAGGTGGTGCTCCACTACAACAGGGGCGAGAAGGAGGCGCGAAAGATAGCCTCCGAGACCGGGCACTGTCTTTGCGTGAGAGCCGACCTGGAGGACGCATCCTCCGTGGAGGGGCTCTGGTCCGAGGCGGTCGGGTGGCGGGGACGGATAGACGTGCTGGTGAACAACGCAGGCATCTACGAGCCGGTCTCCGTGGAAGACGGTGGGCGTTGGGAGGAGGTCTGGCAGAGGACGCTCGGGATCAACCTGATCTCCGCCGCGGATCTCTGCCGGAAGGCCATCCTCCACTTCAGGGAGCGCGGGGGCGGCACGATCATCAACGTCGCGAGCCGGGCGGCCTTCCGCGGGGACGACCCCGAGTACATGCCCTACGCTGCCTCCAAGGGAGGCATGGTCTCGCTCACCCGCACCATCGCCCGGGGATTCGCCCGGGAGGGAGTCCTCGCCTACACCGTGGCCCCCGGCTTCGTCGAGACGGAGATGGCCCGCGAGTTCGTCCGGCGCGGCGGCGGGGACCCCGCACGCGAGATACCCCTCGGCTCGCTGGCACCACCGCAGGAGGTCGCGAACGTCGTCGCCTTCCTGGCCTCCGGGGCCGTCCGCCACGCGACCGGGGCCACGATAGACATAAACGGCGCCTCCTACGTGCACTGAAAAGCGGGGGCCGTGAACCACACGACCCCCGCCCGCCGGAGTTGTGATCTCCCTAGTACTTCGGGACGCTCGGGTCTATCTCCTCGCTCCAGGCGTTGATCCCGCCCTTGACGTTGTAGACGTTCTCGAAGCCGGCGTCCCGCAGAAGCTTCACGGCCCTGGCGCTGCGCGCACCGCTCTTGCAGTGGACGGCGAGCGGCCTGTCGCGGTCGAGCTCGGCCAGGCGCTCCGGCAGCTCACCGAGCGGGATGAGCGGAGCCCCGATGTTCGCGACCGCGTACTCGTGCGGCTCGCGTACGTCGAGCACCGAGATCTCGCCGCGGTCGAGCTTCTCCTTGAGCTCCTGCACGGTGATCTCCGGCACCTCGTTCTCCTCCTCGGCCGCCCGGGCCTGCGGGATGCCGCAGAACTCCTCGTAGTCTATGAGCTCGTGGATCGTACGGTTCTCACCGCAGATCGGGCACTGGGGGTTCTTGCGCAGCTTCATCTCCCGGAAGCGCATGCCGAGGGCGTCGTAGAGCAGGAGCCGACCGATCAGGGGCTCCCCGATCCCTAGGATGAGCTTCACAGTCTCGGTGGCCTGGATGACCCCGATCGCGCCGGGAAGGATCCCCAGCACTCCACCCTCGGCGCAGCTCGGGACGAGCCCCGGAGGCGGCGGTTCGGGGTAGAGGCAGCGGTAGCACGGCCCTTCCTCCGCGTAGAACACGCTCGCCTGCCCCTCGAAGCGGAAGATGGAGCCGTAGACGTTCGGCTTGCCCAGAAGGACGCACGCGTCGTTGACGAGATAGCGGGTCGGGAAGTTGTCCGTGCCGTCGACGATGATGTCGAAGTCGCGGAAGATGTCGAGGGCGTTCTCGCTCGTGAGCTGCTCCTCGAAGGCCTCGACCCTGACGTTGGGGTTTATGTCCGCGATGGTCTCACGGGCGCTCTCGAGCTTGGGCCGGCCCACATCGGAGGTCCCGTGGATGATCTGCCGGTGCAGGTTCGACTCGTCGACGACGTCGAAGTCGACGATCCCGATGGTGCCGACCCCCGCCGCCGCGAGGTACATCGCGAGCGGCGCGCCGAGCCCGCCGGCTCCGATCGTCAGCACCCGGGCCTGCTTGAGCTTCTTCTGCCCCTCCAGCGCCACCTCGGGCATGATCAGGTGGCGGCTGTAGCGGGCGATCTCCTCGTTGGTGAGCTCGACCTGCCCGTTCGTCTCGTGTATCAGAGGTTTGCGCGTCTGCATGTCTTCCTGAAACTCCTGACTTTGCTCTCCTGGGCTGGGACGAACCGCGGCCCGCCGGGATGGAACCTCAGCGGGTCTCCCTGCGACAACCCCCAGCGATGGACGGGATGATCGAGAGCTCGTCGTCCTCCGAGACGGCGGTCTCCGGCCCGTCGAGGTAGCGGATGTCCTCGTCACCCTTGTAGACGTTCACGAACGAACGCAGCTTGCCGTCTCCGGTGTAGAGGTGCTGCCTGAGCTCCGGGTACTCCTCTGTGAGCTTGCCGAGAGCCTCCCCGGCGGTCTTGCCGGTGATGGTGACCTCGGCGTTGCCCCCCGCATACTGTCTCAAGGGCGTTGGAATCTTGACCTTGGGCATCTTCTCGTGACTCCTTTTCTCTTACTCCACCAGCGTCTCTTCGTCGTAACCCGAGCGGTCGGGCTTGAGCACCCAGGAACGTATGTCCTTGATGCCGTCGGCCCCGACGGAGGCTATGACGTAGGACCACCCGGGCCAGGCATGCTCCCGGTCGTACTCCGAGGGTTCCGCCGGATGATCCGGGTGGGTGTGGTAGAAGCCGAGAACCTCCATCTCCCGCTCCTCGGCCCTCTCCTCGAACTCCTTTATCTTCAGCGGCTCGATGAGGAAGCGGCGCTCGCGCTCACCCTCGTGGGTGTTCTCCGCCCGCCACACGTCCACCACGATCTTCGTTCCCCCGGCGTTCATCCCGACGAGCACGCCGGCGCATTCCTCCGGGTACGCTTCCTTCGCATGTTCCTCGATGTTGCGGATGTCTCCCCGTCCGATCTTTAGCGGCAACTAGTCCTCCCAGAAGCTCTCGGAGAGGTATTTGTCCGCCCCGTCGGGCAGTATCGTCACGACGACTCCCTCCCCGATCTCTTTTGCAACTTCGAGCGAGGTGGCCACCGCGGCCCCGGCGGAGATGCCGATGAGCAGCCCCTCCTCGCGCGCCACCCGCTTCACCATCGCGTAGGCCGCCTCGGTCGAGGCGGCACGGTTCTCGTCGGCGACGAGCGGGTCGTAGATCTCGGGTACGATCGCACTCTCCATGTGCTTCATGCCCTCGAGACCGTGGAACGGAGAGTCCGGCTCGAAGGAGATCACCTTTATCTCCGGGTTGTACTCCTTGAGCCTCCGCGCGGTCCCGACGAAGGTGCCGCTGGTGCCGAGCCCGGCGACGAAATGCGTCACCTCCCCGGCCGTCTGCTCCCAGATCTCGGGCGCCGTGGTCTCGTAGTGCGCCCTCGGGTTGGCCGGGTTGGAGTACTGGTCCGGATAGAAGTAGCGCTCCGGATCCTCGGCGTAGAGCCTCCTGGCCTCCCGGATCGCCCCGTCCGAACCCTCTCCCGGGTCGGTCAGCACGATCTCTACCCCATACGCCCTCAGGATCTTCTTGCGCTCCTCGCTCGCGTTGGCCGGCATGCACAGCCTCACCCGATACCCGAGCGCAGCCCCGATCCAGGCGTACGCTATCCCCGTGTTGCCACTGGTCGCGTCGAGGATCGTCTTGCCCCGCCTCAGCTCACCCCTGCGCTCACCCTCCCGGATCATCCACAGCGCCGGACGGTCCTTGACCGAACCCCCAGGGTTGTACCACTCCGCCTTGCCCAGGAGCCTCACGCCGGGAACTTCCCGCTCGATGCTTGATAGCTCTACGAGAGGGGTGTTGCCGACCAGCTCCGTGGGGCGTACACCTATCCTGTCGCTAATCCGAGTAATCATGTCGGGATTATTATACAGACGAGGCGTCTGCTGTCCAGCGGGACGTGCTTTGAGGACCCTCAGAGTTTTTTCAGCCGGAGGGCCATGGATCGACCCTCCGGCCAAGGTTGGTGCGTATCAAAAATTATACAGCAGGTTAAACCCGCATCTCTACGGTCATAATGTTAACTATCCTAAAAAATCTAGGATATCCGGTAAAGATCTCCGTCGGCAGGTGAAGATGGGGGTATCGAGTTCGGTGTAGCTGCTGGCTTCGGTCTCGCGCAGGTCCATCATGAGGTCCTGGAATTTCTTCGGGGACTCGGCCTCGAAAGAGAGGATGAACTCGTAGTCGCCGATGCCGAAGCAGTAGGCGGTGTTGTTCTTTATCGGGTAATGGGCCCGACCGACCTTCATGTGTTCGTTCATCATCCGCTGGCGCTCTTCGAGCGGGAGCCGATACCACTCGCGGCGCTTCACGAACGGGTAGACGAAGAGGTACTCTCCCTCGCCGGGGACGATGTAGCGCTTGTTCTCGAAGCCCGGGGTGTGTTCCCCGACGTAGATGGAGCGGCGGCTGATGGCGAAGTATGAGTGGGTGATCGAGAGGTATTTGCCGAGGCCGGTGTTGAGCAGCGCGCCGGTCATCTTCTCGAAGGCGTCCAGGTCGTATGCGATGCGCCAGAGCATGAAATCAGCGTCGGAGCGGAGCCCGAGCAGGGAGTAGGAGCGCAGGATCATCTGCTCCGAGCCGCTCTCCGCCGCGTCCAGGAACTCCTGTTTGCCGCGCTCACGCTCCTCTTCGGGGAGCCTCCTCCAGAGCGGGTCGAGCTTGAAGAAGGCGTAGTTTACGTACTGGACCGGGAGGTTTTCCTCCTCCTGCTCCCGGTATCGCTGGGTCGTCGTCTCGGCCATGACTACCTCCTGCTCGCGGACGCAAGGCCGAAGTTGTTCTCGTAGAGCTCGCCTATGCGGGCGAGTTCTTCGTCGGTGAGGTCGGGGGTGTCGGGGGCGGAGGCGAACTCCACGAGCTGCTCTCTGCCGTAGATGTTGGGCAGTGTGGAGACCACCTCCGGTTCGGCCAGGCAGAACTTGAGCGCCGCCTGTCCCAGCGTGCGGCCCCTTTCCTCGAGGAAGCGCAATTGCTCGACCTTCCTGACGCCCTCGACGAGCCACTCTTTCGGGCGGTGACGCCGGTGGTCGTTTTCCGGGAAGGTGGTGTTCTCGTCGTAGTGACCCTCGAGCATACCGCTCGAGTGCGGGACGCGGACGACGAGGCTCGAGCCGGCCTCCCGCGCGGCGGCGATGAAGTCCCGGCCAGGATCCTGCTCGAGGATGTTGTAGATCATCTGCACCACCTGCACGCGGCGCTCGTGGATCGCGCGCAGGCCTTCCTGCCGCCAGCCGATGGCCGGGCCGAGGGCGACGCCGTAGGCGCGGACCTTGCCCTCCCGTTTGAATTCCTCGAGCAGCTCGAAGAGCGCGTCATTGTCTATGGCGTCGGACTTGGGATTGTGCAGCTGAATGAAGTCTATGTAATCGGTGCCGAGTCGCCTCAGACTCTGCTCCAGCGCGAAGCGCAGGAACTCCTCCGACCAGTTCTGCGGACGCTCGTGCTGACCTTCGCGTTCGGCGTGGTTGTAGAAGTCGTAGCCGAACTTCGTCGAGATCACGACATCGTCCCGCATGCTCCCGGAGGTGAGCCCGGCTTCGGCCAGGACTTTCTCGCCGAACCCCCTGCCGTACGTGTCCGCGGTGTCGAAGTAGTTGATGCCGAGGTCCCAGGCCTCCTTGAGGAGAGAGCGCGCCTTCCCCCTGTCTACATCACCCCACCAGCCGGTGGTTATGGTCCAGACCCCGAACCCCACCTCCGATACGCTTATGTCCGTGCCCTGTATGGTACGGTACTTCATCGACAGCCTCCGTCTCTCGTCTTGATTCCTCTCTTGGCCCGCCCTCGATGCTATAAACCGTCAAATCCAGTTTCTACACCATTCTAACTCCCCCTTCTGTACGCGTTTTCTCTCGTCCCCACCCCGCCACTACACAACATCTCGCGGACGATGCCCGGTCCACACCAGATATGAAGGTTGGTTCATTTTTGTTTAGAAGGTTGCAACGAGGCGTTGCCTTTTCTACAGGGACGTTGATAAACTGATAAACAAGAGCAGTTTGCCAGGAAGATGAAACTTTGGAGGGGGGAATCGATTGGCAGCTCACGTCTTGCCGCTTCGGCGGGGGGCCAGGGTTCTGTCGTTGTTCGTCTGTTTCTCTCTGATCTTTTCGCTGGTCGTCGCCCGGGTGGCCTGGGCTCAGCAGCTGGTCGCCTCGTGGTACGGGCCGGGCTTTCAGGGAGCCAGGACGGCGAGCGGGGAGCCGTTCAACATGTACGACTACACGGCTGCCTCTCCGTACCTGCCGTTCGGCACCAAGCTTAAGGTCTGCTACGACGGGTGCGTGGTGGTCACGGTCAACGACCGGGGTCCGTACGTGGCGGGCAGGCAGCTCGACCTCTCCTACGCCGCCGCCCGGGCCATCGGCCTGACCGCGGTGGGTGTCGCTTCGGTGGACGTGCAGGAGATGCCGGCTTCGACCCCGACGGGTCCCTACCCGTCCGGTGGTGGTTCAGGATCGACGGGGGCGCAGCCGCAGACCAGCGCTCTGACGCCGAGCGCCGCTTCCTCCTCGTCCTCTACTTCCTCGGCGACGTCGCCGTCGAGCAGCGTCTCCTCCGGGGCCAGCGCGTCGCCGCAGCCCAGCTCGGCGGCCTCCCAGTATGCGAACGCCGCGCAGGATCAGTACGCCAACGCCGCGCAGGATCAGTACGGCGGTCAGCCGCCGCAGGCTCCGCCCTCCTCGCCGGCCCCCGAGGCGGTGGTTCCGCCTCCGCCTCCCGCGCCCTCTCAGCTCGAAGTACCGCCACCGCAGCTCGTCAAGCCCGACTCGACGGCGCAGAGGGCGATAGAGATGGGGTTGGCGAAGGCTCCGCAGGGGTACACCGGTCCGGTGAAGCACTCCTCCGCGGCCTCTACCAGCGATCCGCAGTCGGTGCGTTCCTCGGCTGCGACGGTCTACTCGTCCGCACCGGCTTCTTCTCCGCAGAGCTCGCAGCCGGCTGACACCGTCACCCAGGCTTCGCACAGCTCCGGGGCGAGCTCCGCAGGTGGGGAGAAGCAGAAAGGGGCCGGCGGGATAACCATCCTCCCTGATACGGGCGGGGGGCAGCCCTGGGTGCTCGTGGCGGGGGCTGCGCTGCTCTGCCTCGGTACGGTCGGCGTACGCCAGATCGTCCGCCGCTGAACCCGCGGCCCCGCGCTACGCGCGTATAATCGGCGTTCGTGCGTGGCGATGGGAGCTTGAGGGTCGGTTATGCCGGCGGGGAGCGGGGCGCGCGGGAGGCCGCTCGCCGTGGGGCTGCCGTGGTCGTCGTCGACGCGCTTCGGGCTTCGGCGACGATAGCGGTGCTGGTGGCGCTGGGGGTGCGGGTGAGGCCGGTGGCCACCGTTTCGGAGGCGCTGGCTACGGAGGCCGACTACCGGGCCGGGGAGCGTGGCGGGGAGAAGGTCCCGGGTTTCGACTTCGGGAACTCGCCGGTGGAGATCCTCGAGGCCGGCGTGGGCGCAGGTTCTACGGTGGCCCTCACCACCACCAACGGCACCCGCGTCATACGGGCCGCGAGCGGGGCTCCGGACATCTTCGCCGGGTGTTTCGTGAACGCGAGCGCGATGGCGGAGGCCCTGCGCTCGCGTTCGGGGGAGGTGATCGTCGTCGGCTGCGGCTGGAGGGGGCACCGGGCCGCCGAGGACGAACGGGCCGCCGGGTCGATCATCGCCCGACTGGTCGAGGCGGGTGCGATCCCCGACGTGCGCGCGCAGAAGGTGATGCGCGGATACCGGGAGCGCCCCCTGCGGACCCTCTACGGCACGAGCGCCGCGCGCAGGCTCCTCAGCCTGGGATACGACAGGGATCTGGACGTCTGTTTCGCCGAGGATTCCTTCCCGGTGGTCCCGGTTCTCGTAGACGGAGCTTTCGTAGCGCTCCGGAAGGGAGCGAAGATGTCCTCTGGTGCGCTACCGCACAATGCGCGCTCCGGTCGGCGAATTTCTTCTTGACAAGCCCTCCGGCCGGACTTATTCTGAAGGCAGGCTGGGAGGCTCAAACGTTACAAGCTACGACGTGGAGCCCTCCCAATCAGCCGGAGAGAGGAGGTGAAGTGGATGCCGACCATCACCCACGAGAAGGTTCGGGAGTACACCCGCGAGGAGGTCGACCGGGCCATCGACGTCATCGAGCGTCACCTCGAGAAGGAGGCCAGGACCCGCAATCTGCTGGACGAGCAGGCGATCATGCGTCCGAAGGACCTCTGCAAGCAGCAGGGTCTGGACATGGTTGCCGAGCTGCGGAGCATGGTCTGAGAGCTAAGCCTATGAAAGGGGATGCACAGTAGCAGCATCTTCCATCCGCCTTCATGGGCGGCTGTCCATCCCCCTTCATACGGGCTGGGAAAAGGGCCGGGAACGTTCCCGGCCCTTTTCCTGTTCTCCTGTGTGTTGGTGGGAGAGCGGAGGAGGAGGGATTCGAACCCTCGATACCCCTGTTGAGAGGTATAACACCTTAGCAGGGTGCCGCCTTCAACCACTCGGCCACTCCTCCGAGCGTTCGGGGAGCAAGTATATCAGAGATGGGGTGGGCTACCAGGATCGTTCTCGCCGGATCTGAGGCTCGTTGGATCAGCCGTTCGCCGGGGGCTTTCTCAGGTGGTCCAGCGTGGCGTTTAGCTCGGCGCCCAGCAGCAGGATTATCGAGGTGATGTAGAGGTAGAGCAGGAGCACTATGACGGTGCCGAGGGAGCCGTAGATCCTGTTGTACGAGCCGTAGTTGGCCACGTAGAAGCTGAAGGCCAGGCTGGCTGCGACCCACAGGAGCACGGAGAAGATGCCGCCCGGGACGATCCAGCGCAGTCGTTGATCGACGTTGGGTGCGAAGTAGTAGAGCAGCGCCACGGTCACGACCAGAAACAGCAAGGCCACGGGCCAGCGCACCACGCTCCAGACGAGCTCGAAGAGGGGACCGAGGCCGAATAGGCTGGCCAGGGCACGTCCTATCTGGGGCCCGAGGATGAGCAGCAAGGCTCCGACGACTATCATCAACGAGAGCCCGGCGGTCATCAGCAGGGCCATGCCGCGGACCTTCCAGAACGGGCGGGTCTCCTCGACGCCGTAGGCTTTGTTCAGCGCCCGGATGAGAGACGAGAAAGCCCCGGAGGCTGACCACAGGGTGAAGAGGATGCTGAAGGTGAAGAGCCCCGGGGCGGAGTTCTCTCCGCTTATTATCGGTCTCATGTATGACGCTACGAGCGTGTAGACCGAGTCGGGAACGAGCTGCTGGAAGTAACCGAGCACGATGGTGGCGAGCTGCGGGTTGCCGATGGTGCTCAGCAGAGAGAGCAGCGCGAGCAGGAAGGGGAAGAGGGCGAGTATGAGATGGAAGGCGAGGCTGGCGGCGACGGCCGGGATCTCGTTGTCCCGGAAGCGCAACGCGAGCTGCTTCGCCGTCTCTGGGATCAGGGCGCCCACCACGACACCTCCGCCTTTTCGCCCTTCGGAGCCCGGGAGAGGGTAACAGATCGGTAACACCTTTCAACCGGGGGCTTCCCGGTAGCGGGTCTGCTGGCATATAATCCCAGGTTGCGTTCCCCGCGTGGAAGGAGCCCGAGCTGAAGAGCGCCCCCATAAGGTCTCCCAGGATGATACTCGCCCTGATCGTGGCGGCCGCGATCATCGTCGCCGCCATCCTCGTCGTGCTCAGCCAGCTCGGCGGAGGAGGAGCGTCGAGCGGGGAGGTGAGCAAGCTCTACGCCGGGGTGCCCCAGAACGGCACGACGCTCGGGAAGGGGAGCGCTCCGGTCACTATCTACCTCTACGAGGATTTCCAGTGCCCCTACTGCGGGGAGTTCAGCCGCAACGTCTTCCCCAAGCTGGTCGAGAACTACGTGAAGACCGGCAAGGTGAAGCTGGTCTCCGAGCCGATGGCGTTCATAGGACCGGACTCGGTGAAGGCGGCGGAGGCCGCGCTCGCGGCCGCGAAGCAGAACCACTACTGGGGATACTACTACCTGCTCTTCGCGAACCAGAAGACCGAGAACAGCGGCTACGTGACACAGAGCTTTTTGAACGACCTCGCGCAGAAGACCCCGGGGCTCGACGTGAGCCGCTGGAAGAGCGCTCTCTCCGACCCTTCCCTCGCGAAGAAGCTCGAGCAGGTCCAGAAGAAAGCCAGCGCCGAGAAGGTCAACTCGACGCCGACCCTGATCGTCGAGGGGCCGAAGGGGCGGAAGAAGCTGGTGGGGCTGCACGATTACAAGTCCGTCTCGAGCGCCATAAAGCAGGTCGGTGGATCCTAGCCTCAAGGGAGAAGGGAATCGCGGGCTGCGGACCGCCCTGGTCGCGCTCGCCGTGATCGGGCTCGGGATAAGCGCCTACCTGACTTGGGTGCACTTCGAGGGTATAGCCCCGGTCTGCGCCGGAGGCAGCCACGGCTGCGAGACGGTTCAGGCCAGCCGCTACGCGACCCTCGCCGGCATTCCGGTCCCTCTCCTGGGGCTCTTCGGTTACGCGCTGCTTTTCGTCTCCGTCCTGGTGCGAGGTGAGGGTGGGGCCTACCTCGGTCTTCTCGTCACGCTCGTCGGGACCCTCTTCAGCGCTTATCTCACCTACCTGGAACTCTTCGTCATCCACGCAATCTGCCAGTGGTGCGTGACGAGTGCGGTGGTCATGCTCCTCTCTTTCGTCCTGGCCTTCATCCGGGTCTGGCGCATCATCACCTAGGCCGGGGGTGCCGGAGAGGCCCCAGCTTCGTATACTCGGCGCATGAAGCTCATCGTCGCCGAGAAGCCTTCGGTGGCACGGGATATCGCGAACGCCCTGGGACGTCACCGCCGGGGTGAGGGGTGTCTCGTTGGGAGCGGCTGGATCGCGACCTGGGCGCTCGGACACCTCGCGGAGCTCGCCCCGCCGGAGGCCTACGGCGAGCGCTACAAGAGCTGGCGGCTCGAAGATCTGCCGATCCTGCCCGATAGGTTCAGGGTCGTCGTTTCTCCGAAGACCCGAGAGCAATTTCGGATCGTAAAGCGGCTGCTCCACGACCCCGGCGTGACGGAGGTCGTAAACGCCTGCGACGCGGGGAGGGAGGGAGAGCTCATCTTCTCCCGGCTCTACGAGCTCTCGGGGTGCGACAGGCCGGTGAAGCGGCTCTGGATCTCTTCGCTCACCCCCGAGGCGATCCGGGAGGGGTTCGCTTCCCTGAGGGACGCGCGCGAGATGTGCCCGCTCGAGGACGCCGCGCACAGCCGCAGCGAGGCCGATTGGATCGTGGGGATGAACGCCACCCGTGCCTTCTCGGTTCGCTTCTCCCGCCCCGGCGACGTCCTCTCCGTCGGGCGCGTCCAGACCCCGACGCTGAGGCTCCTCGTAGACCGCGAGCGTGAGATAGAGGGCTTCACCCCCGAGACGTTCTGGACCGTGCGCGCCCGCTTCTCCCGCGGCGGCGACTCCTACGAGGGCGTGTGGTTCAAAGGCAAGGAGAGCCGCCTTGGGGAGAAGGAGGCGGCGGAGCGGATAGCAGAGAGGGTACGCGGTGGTACGGGGTTGGTGCGCCGGGTACGGAAAAAGGTGGCTTCCGAGCGGCCCCCGCTCCTCTACGACCTCACCGCGCTGCAGCGCGACGCCAACGCCCGCTTCGGCTTCACCGCGGAGCGCACCCTGAAAGCCGCCCAGAGCCTCTACGAGCGGCGCAAGCTCATCACCTACCCCCGCACCTCGAGCCGTTACCTCTCGAAGGACGTCGTCCCCACGCTCGAGAGGCGCATCGTTGCGGCGGGGGCGCTGCCAGCGCTCGAACCGTTCGCCTCGAAACTTCTCTCGCTTCCGGAGCTCCCGCGTGGGAGGCGTATCGTGGACGACGCGAAGGTGACCGACCACCACGCGATCATCCCTACCGGGAGACGCCCTTCGGGCGAGCTCCCGCCGGACGAGGCGAGGGTGCTGGATCTCGTCTTCCGGCGCTTTCTCGCGGTCTTTTTCCCCGAGGCCCGTTTCGAGCACACCACGGTCGTCACCGCCGTCGGGGAGGATGCTTTCCTCTCCCGCGGCAGGGTGGTGCTCGAAGCCGGCTGGAGGGCGCTCTACCCCGACGGCGTCGGCGGGAGGAGGGAGAAGGAGCCCCCACTCCTGCCGTCCGTCGAGGAGGGGCAGGAGTGGGCGGTGGCCGATGTGGCGGTGAAGGAGGGGAAGACCAAACCCCCGCCGCGCTACTCGGAGGCGACGCTCCTCGGGGCGATGGAGACCGCCGGCAGGCTCGTCGAGGACGAGGAACTGCGGCAGCGGATGAAGGACTCCGGCCTCGGCACACCCGCGACCCGCGCGGCGATCATAGAACGCTTGATCCAGGTCGGCTACGTCGAGCGGGAGAAGAAGGTGCTCGTGCCCACCCGGAAGGGCCGCCGTCTCGTCGCGCTCGTCGGGGATGGGTCGCTCGCCTCCCCCGAGATGACCGCCCGCTGGGAGGAGCGCCTGGCGAAGATGGAGCGCGGCGAGGAAGACCGACGGCGCTTCATGGCGGG
>JAIMBO010000066.1 GCA_023511405.1 Rubrobacteraceae bacterium | reverse complement strand
CGCCCGGTGACCGCCAAGATGGACCTCGGCAGGGAGGAGCACGAGTCCACCTCCGCTAAAGAGTCTCGCCGCACCCTGAAGGCGTACGGCATAAAGGAGGGCGAGCGCCGCTTCGGGGTGGACCTCTACTCCCGCCACCTGCGCCTGCGTGGAAAGATAGACATGGTCATCTTCACCAGGTACGAGCTCATCCCCGTCGAGTACAAGATGACCTCCGGAGTAGGGCTGCACCACAAGTACCAGCTCGCCGCCTACGCAATGCTCGCCGAGCACACCTTCTCCTGCACCGTGAGCCGCGCCTTCGTCTACCTCACCCCGGAGAAGAGGGCCGTCGAAGTCCCCATCACCGCCGCCATGCGCGAGAGGGTGCGCGGGGTCCTGGCCGAGCTGCGCCGGTCCGTCTGGAACGAGCGGCTCCCCGCGCCAACGCCGCACCGCGGGCGCTGCACCGGTTGCGAGTACCGCCGCTTCTGCGGCGACGTCCTCGCCGGAGGTGCCTGAGGTGTTCATGCCCACGGCCGAGGAGAGGAAGAGGCTTCTGCGGGGCGTCATCCCGCGGGCGCGCAGGCTCGGGGTGGACAACACCTTGCGCGGCTGGAGCTGGTCCGCCCCGCCGCTCCTCTCGCCGTACGAAGTTCCCCTGGGCCTCTCCGAGGTCGCAAACGCCTACTGCGAGACGGGCCGCGACGTCTACGCCCGGCGCGTCCTCGGGATCGAGCCGGAGCCAAACGAGAAGATGCTCCTCGGTAGCGCCCTGCACGGAACTTTACGCGACTGGGTCGTCCACGCCAAGCGTAGCCTCTACGCGTGCGGCGTCGGGCGTATCGAGGAGGCGCTGGAGAGGATACGCGCCTTCCCCGCGCCGGAGCTTTCCAAGGCGAAGACCCTCATCCAGTACGAGACCGACGCCATAGAGTTCCGGATACGCGAGGCCATGAGCCAGTTCCCCCGCATCGGGACCGACGCGCTCGTCGCACAAGTTCTGCCCGTGACGCTCGGACAGATGCTCGACGGTGCCTTCCTCGGTCTCAGCCGCCGCCTCTCCACGGATCTCCTCAACCTCGGCGAGCCGGTCGTCCTCGACATCATCTTCGACGACGAGAAGCGCAGCTTCCATCGGCTCACCCTCGCCGGATACGCCCTCGTGCTCGAGGCCGTCTACGAGTTCCCGGTGGATGTGGGCGTCACCGTGTACGCCGGCTTCCGGGACGGCCGGCTCCGCATGGAGCGCGAGTTCACCGTCCTCGGGGACGAAGTCAGGATGGAGTTCATCGAGGCGCGGGACGAAAAGCAGCGCATGGTCGCCGACGCGATGGATCCCGGCCCCTGCGAGGGATGTGAGGCGTGGTGCGCGGGGTGAGACGAGGGCCATGTACATGGAAGAAATAAGGAAGGCGCGAGAAACAGCATGTTTCATGGACATGTATCTTCCAGAAGACGTTACTCTAGACCTGAGGAACACCCGACTACATTCTTGCGTGATGAAGCAGACCATTACTCTGAAACCGAAGGTGGTGCGGGATGAGAGGTATGTGTACAGTGAGCACTGTGGGGATCAGAGAATAAAGATGCGGGACAACCTCATTCGGAGAGGAAGGATATGACTGCCTCGACCGAGAAACTAGAGTCGGCCCTCCGTAAAGTTCTTCATGACAAAGAACCATATAGTCATCAGGTGGAATTCGGGCGTAAGGTCATGGACGGAAATAACGCCATCCTCTCCGCTGGGACGGGGAGCGGGAAGACCGAGGCGGCTCTCGTTCCGGCTTTGCTCACGGGAAAGAGGGTATTACTCCTTTATCCGACGAAGGCTTTGCTCCACGATCAGCTTGGACGGGTGGAGAGAATCGCGAGCGACGTCCTTGATAAGCCCCCGCGCATCGTCGTGGACACGGGGGACGATGACGACGCGACAGGATATTCGGCGGATATCGTGCTCACGAACCTCGACAAGTTTGTCTTTCGCATGTTCGGCTACGGGAAGAGGCGCTATGGATATTCTTATCCCTTCCGGCTCACGAGGGACAGACGAAAGGCGTTGCTCGTCTTCGACGAGGCCCATGCCTACGACGAGACGATCTTTGCTCATTTCTGGTTCGTACTCAACAAGCTGACTTACGAGAACAGAATGCAAACCCTCCTCCTCTCCGCGACTTTGCCGGAGAAGTTAATCGGCCTATTGCAAGACCGCGAACGTCGAGCCTTCCCGCGACCCGAACAGGAAGACTTCTTCGAACTTGTGGAAGACAAGGAGCGAAGAAGCGGTACGCAATTCTATTCCGGCACCGTTTCTCAAGACGAGGCTCTCGAAAAAGCTGCAGATCTATTCTGCGAAGGGAAACGAGTGGCGCTCATATTCCGCCGGATTCAAGGCGCTGGTGGTCTGCAAGCTGCGTGGAAGAAACTTCGCGGCAAACTCGAGGGGAAGATGGCCAGCGTCAAGGGTGGAGAAGTGGTCGGTTCCGTGCTCGCGTACCACGGCGGGCAGTTACCAGGGTATCGCAAGCGCGTTCTGAAGCGGCTTCTGAAACTGGACAGAGAGAAGGAGCCGTACTTACTTTTGGCGACGCATGCGATGGAGGTTGGGGTAGACATCTCCGCCGAGGTCATGTTTTGCGGTGCGGGAAGTGGAGATTTCATGCTCGAACCGGACAGTTTCGTGCAACAGATCGGGCGTTGCGCGAGGAGAAAGGGTGAATCCGGTGAGGTTTTCCTCATGCTAGACGAGAGAGAAGAAGTCCCGTCCTTTGCCGAAAAGCTTGAAGTAGGAGCGGAAATCTCACCTGAGACGAAGCGAATCATAAACGGGATGAACAAGCCTCCGGACACCCGGAAGGCTGAAGGCGGCATCGAATATCTTCACGACGAGGCGCTTTACCGGTACGTCTACGACCATGTTCCGGAGAACCGCGAGTTGTGGGAGCGTGGAGTTCTCATCACTCGTGACTGGGAACCGAGCATTGAGCTTGTGTTCTCCGAAGAGCGAAATGGTGAGACGTGGATCGGCGGTCTCCCTCAGCATCGTTTCTGGGGAGGCGATGATATCAGGGAGAGCATTTCCCTGACCATGAGGCAAGCTGTGTCTCTCGCGCCGCGATGTGCCTGGATCTTCACGGGTCGCGACGAAGCCAACGACTCCACCGTTCGGCTTGCGCTCGGAGGCGAGAAACAGCGCACCCTCAAGGAAGTTCAGCAACAACTCGGATTCCCTAACATGCAAGATGCGCGGCAGACCTCGATCATGCTGCTCGCCCCGGAAGGCGTGCGGAAGGAGATCTTCGAGGACGACAACCTCGGCCTTTCCGCAGAGGGGAACGGCAAGATGAAGCAAGTTTACTCCGGCTACCCGAACATAATACGCTACGAAGCGACTTTGGAAAAGAAAAATCCCTCGACGAAACTCAAGCTCCAGTGGGAGGAGCCAAGAAAGGCGGAGGAGGAGTAAATGCCCGCCCCGAGGATTCCGCTGCCCGGCAAGATCGTCCCCGTCGTCGAGGGAAAGACCTTGAGAAAGGTTGCCTTTATCTCCGTCGAGGAACACGTCCGTAATTGCGCCGCCTTCCTGGACTTCGTCTCTCCCGGAGAGAACGGCGTTTTGAAGGACGCGCTCCTTTTTCACGACATCGGGAAGAAGCTCTTCCGGATCGGGAAGATTTACCGGGGCGGGCGGTTCGGGAGGTGGGCTTCCGACAGGCCCATCGAAGGGGTCGAGGATCCCCTCGAACTTCTCAAACAGGACTATACGGCGGCGATGCGACCGGACATCGCCGAACCAATCAAGGAAACAGCAACCTTCGACGACGTTGCGACGGCGTACCTCGACTACGTCGGCCTCGGCGAGAAGCGAGGCAAAAAGGCGGCGCGTGGGGTCACGGCGTATCCCGTCCGCGAAGACCCCGAAGATCCGAAGAGCGAAGTAGTGGCAGCGAGTTATCGTCTCGACCGACCCTTCGGAAACCACGCCGCCCCGATTGGTGAGCATCATCTCCCGGAGGCTCTCGAAAAGAAGGGTCTCCTCGCCGCGCTCATCCGCCAGCATCACAGCTTCCAGGTTTCGAACATCATCGATGAGATGCATGAGCACGAGAACTTCGACCGGCTCCTCTATGACCTTATGACCATGGATCACCTCGGGAGCGCATGGGCCGAGCGCCTGATCCTCTCCGAAGAAGGCGGTTCCAAGAAAGACTTTCCGCCCGGTGTGGACTTCGGAGAGGTGGAATCCAGCCGGGAAGGAGAGCCAGCCATCTCAAATAACCAGGACGGCACGAAGACTGCGAGAGCCAGGCTGTGTTTGAGCGCGCACGGGAAGAATAAGGAGAAGATCGACTTCACCGTAACGTATTTCGTGAAAGAGGTTAACTATGTCGCTCCGAACCTCTGATAGAGAAGAGAAGAACGTTCATTACGCGGAGACCATCTATCAGCTGCTCTCCGACGTGGATAATCCTGCCAGAGCGGTCGGGCGGGCGAAGACTTCGTGGGATGGATCAAAGCCGGACTTCCGTTCCATACTGCGCGCCGCCGGAGCCTTCGCCCGCGACAACGACGGGTACTTCGTCCGTTACGAAAATGAAGCGGAGCGTGAAGAACCTCACCCCCTGCCGAAAGCGACGCACCTCTTCGTCTTCCCGGTTCCCGTCGAACCCCGCATGCGGGTGGCGTACTCGTACATGCAAGGCATATTCCTCAAATACCTTTACACCCGGTACAAGGCCATCCCGCGCGAAGTCCGGCAGGGATGGGCCGAGATCATCTGCAAACAAGAGAAGCCTCTGCCAGAAGCGGACGAACTCTGGGGAGAATTCCTCAAGAGCGAGATCGCAGAGGACGCCATCGAGGTCTCGGCCAAGAATTGGACGGCGGGATCGAACATCGGCAAACAGCCCGTGGACGACGCGTTCCTCTCCGAGTCGTATTTGCTCGGTCTTGCTAGAGCCATCGCCGCGAGACCTTCCGCATTCCAGTGGCAGGCCGGAGAACAAATACCCGCCTTCCGAAAAGAAGACCTCCCCGAACACCTCGCCTCCCGCAAATATTTGATGACCCGAGACGACCCTGAAGCTAAAAAATTCCGAGATACCAACCGCGAGAGGGAGTGGAGCACCCTCGATGTTTACGGCTGGCTGGAAGCGAAGGCCGATGCGGTCCCGGAGTTCCGGGAACTCGTCGAGAAGAGCGTGCGGGTCGTTGAGAAGGGCAAAGGCGGAAAGGTGTCTCTCATTCCTGCGTCCGAGAAACTGGAGGAGGTGTTCCGAAGTGAGTTCGTGCCTCGTTCCAGCCGAGAGGACTGGACGGATCTGGCGATACCGAAGATCACGCTGTATCTCCTTTTGTGGGCTTTGGTGGAACGCCTCCCGGAACCGGAAGCTGGGAGCCTCGTTTTCGCGGGATGGAGCCTCGCATATTTGCGGCGGATGAGGAAAGCATTCGATACCCCGGCGCTTCGTGGCTCGTTGAAATTTATGGAGAAGAATGCTCCCAGCAGGGGCAAGGTTCTCGTGAAGTATAAGACGCCTTTCAACAAGCCGAAAGCCGAAATACGGCTCGTTCCGGGCGAGACAGCGGCGTCCTCATCCGCGCCTTTCGAGTTGTGGAGCTTTGGGAACCATCGGGTAGTCAAGCCCGGTGTCGAGTCTGGCGGAAGGGTTTGCACGGTGTGCGGGAAGGGCGGGGATCTCTCGGAAGCCAGATTCCTCCCGGAGAGCAAAAAGCGCCCCTACGACAACCCGCAGACGGAGAAACATTCCGAAGTATGCGCCCGGTGCGTCCAGGTCGCGAGCCTCGCCCCCATCACCACCTCAAGCGAAGACTACGCCATAGTCGAGGTGCCGGTCGAGAACTTCCTTGAACTCTTCGCGCTGTACGAGAGCCTCGAAGGCATAAGTCGCCTCGAAACGTTGAAGACTTTGAACCGGGTGTCAAGCCTTTCGGTCTTCCCCAACAAATACCTCCTTTTGAGCCGCGCCAGAGGAAAGGGGAAGATGCCGCAGACGGCGCAATACTATTTGCAGCTCGCCCGTCAGCCGCGCTTCATGGAGCGTTTGACAGGCGACGGACTCGAAGTCATTGCCGCGCAGGATCGTGCGAGGCTCTCGCGAGAAGTGGCCTTGACCCTCTCCGTTATCTCGTGGCTTCCTCGTTACCACGCGAGCAAAAGCGAAGAGAAAGTTCCAGCGATGTCTATCATAAACGCGCTCGAAAGGGGGCGGCCTTATGAGGCGCTGTACGTCGCCGCGTCTCAGGCGCATGAGAGTGGAAGGCTGGAGAAGCAGGCGATCGCGGGCGGGGTCGAAAAGTATGACGAGAAGGTGATCGGCTTCGGCGAGTTCTTCGCCCGGAGGCAGAAAGGAGCGAGTGTGAATAATAAGGAAATCTTCCGGGATGTGCGAACGTTCTCGGACTATTTATACGACATCTTGCTACCCATAGTACGCCGGGAGGTGGATGAGAGCGGATCCAGTGTCTCTGGTGTTGCGAGAAAGTACACGGAGAACATCACAAAGAGCTTTATTCGGGTGAACACGGCGGACTTTTTGTACCGCATCTCTTCGTTCGTCGAGGGTCGCGAACGGCAGAACCCGGACAAGGACGGCTGGATCAAGTGGACCACGAAGAAGAAGGTTTACGGCGAGTCCGGTGGTGAGACCGAGAACGAGTCCGACGAGGTCCCTGCCGCTCTGAAACTGGAGCGAGAGCTGGAACGATATTACGAACAATATTCGGACAACGAGCGGGACTGGAAGACGTTCCTTGAAGAGGTCGAAGCGCGCACTCTTGCGTTGCTTCTTCTGAACGTGGCGAACAAGAAGAAGGGTTAGGAGGAAATCTTGACTTTCAAGAGCGGTATCAGCCGGGAGTTCGAGAGCGAGACGAAGACCGTCATCGTCTCGGCGGTTCTCGAAACCACCGGGCATGTGCGCTTCGGCGACGGTACGGACATAAACGTCACGGTGACCGAGAAAGACGTTGTTGCCGGAGGCGTCGAGAAGGTTGTGTTCGCCGGGACGAAGCGCCGGGGCGTGGATCGCCGCACCATGCACGAGCTGCGCAACAAATATTGGGAGTTGAAAGAGGGAGATTGCTTCATCCCTGCTCTCTGCGGCATGTGTCCTATATGTCTTCTGCTCGGGTTCACCGGGACGACGAGCGAAGTCAAGAAGATCAAAGACCTCGGCGTCAACTGCAAGTCGCGTATTCTTTACGCGACCGCGTACTCCGTGCAACCGAGCGGGGATGCCGTTACTACTCATTCCAGAAACCAGGTAAACGAGAGGTCACAGACGACCGCGGGTTCCGCCGGGATCCACACCGAGGAAGTCATAGTCGCCGGGACGGTCTTCCCGACGTACACGACGCTTCACCATGTCCTCGACTGGGAGATCGGCGCGTTCGCTCACGCCTTTCTGGAGAACGTGAGCCAGGGACGTTACACCGCTGCGTCGAGGGCGCAAGGAGGCATGCGCTTCGCGGAGGCGAACGGCGAACCGATGGTCGTCGTGGACGTGTCGGAGTCTGGCGTATTCCCGATCCCCGTTCCCAAAGTTCCTGCAAGCGTGAGCGATGTTTCGGCTGTGAAAGATGCTTTCATCGAAGGTAGCGATGCTCGCAAGTCGAGGACGAAGATCAAGGACTTCGGGTTCTCAGTGGAGGAGAGGGACGGCGGACAGGTGTGGAAGCGGAGCAACGAAGAGATCGGCAGCCGTTTTTCCGGCGAGGCGGCGCTCGCGTATTTGAGGAAGCGGCAGGGTGACTTTCTGGATTTCATGTCATCAATGAAGAAGAATAACGGAGCCGAGGAATTCCGCAAGGGCGCCGAGAAATACTTCAAGGAAGTCAGCAAAAAGAAGGACGCGGGCGAATAGTGGAAGACCTCTCCCTCCTCACACTCTCTGCCGAGCCGTGGGGTGCCTTCCAGCTCCGCAACGTCTACAAGACGAACGTCGCATGGTCGTCGTACCCGTTCCTCCCTCCGACGACGGCGGATGGTTTGCTTGCAAGTGTCATCGAGGGCGAAAGGTGGGTGGAAGGGAACTTCCATCCGCCGAGATCTCTCCGTATGATTGCGGAGTTCGCTGGGCTCGCTGCTCTCGGAGGGTATCCATCCGGCGGTCATCACACGAGGGCGCATTTCCGCTCGCACGTGGGCACGCTCATGAGCTACGACGGGCCGCTCTGGGTTCCGCCGGAAGGAAAACAATCCGCCGGGAAGAAGCCTGCCATGGTTGAGGACTATGTCTGTGAGAACCTTCTGTTCTTCGTGGTTGGCCGGCGTGGGCCTTTGACACGTTTGTGGGAGCGCGTGATCGGACGTGTGTCTCCGTTCGCAAAAAAGAGCGTACTCTACTTCCGTTACGAAGATGAACCGGATCTCACAGACCTGCATCCGGGAGAAGCCACGGTGGATACCACATCACTCACGGCTTTGCCAATGATAGAACTCGGCTCCATGCCGAGACACGCGAGTCCCTACATGATGCCCGTAAAGAGCAGCGGAATGCCGAACAACGCTGGAAGATATGAGGTGAAGTGGTCTCACCTCAACTGTGTTTGGGAGCCTGGGTTGAAGATCCGCGAGGGAGTTCCGGTTCTGTTGACCGAGGACGGCAAGGGTTTATCCAGAAGCCTTCTGAGATCGGTTCGAGAGGGGCAGTGAGAGAAGCCCGGGCTCTCATCCTCCTCGCCTCGCGGCCGGAGTCGGTGGAGATCGCGGTGGAGAGGCTGCGGCCGGAGAGGATTGGGATCATCTCCTCGCAGGAGGTCTTGGAGGCGATCGTGCTGCGGTGCGCGGAGCTTAAGGGGGCGGGCGTTGAGTTCACCTACCACCTGGTGGACTCGCCGATGGAGATCTCGGACGCCTTCGGGCGCTTCGAGCGCCTGCTCGCGGAGCTCACGGATGAAGGGTATGGGCGGGAGGAGATCCTTCTTGACGCCACCGGCGGGACGACCCCGATGAGGTTGGGCACGGCTCTGGCGGCGATGACGCGCGGGGTCTCGATGGTGCACCAGCGGGTGCCGCAGCGCTACGTGGACGGGCGCTGGGAGCGGGACTCTTCGCGGGAGGTGGAGGTCGTCCCGATGGAGAACCCGCTGGAGGCGACGGGCCTCCTGCGCGAGGGGCAGGCCATAGAGCTCTTCAACCGCAGGGATTATGCCGCCGCGGCGCTGGTCTTCGGGGACATCGTGGGGAAGGTGAGCGGGGTCGAGCGCAGCCACTACTACCGGGGGCTGTTGCTCCTCTCTGAGGGCTACGCGGCCTGGGACGTGGCGGACTACGGATGCGCGCTGGAGCGGCTGCGGGCGGCGCGCGAGGAGCTCGGGGCGGGCTTTTCGGACCCGGAGCTCGCGGGGAGGGCCGGGGAGCTCTCAGAGAGGATCTCGGCGCACCTCCCCTTCCTGGGGAGGGTGCGGGGCAGGCTCTCGGTGGAGAACGTCGTGGACATGCTGGAGAACGCCCGACGGCGCATCCTGGATCAGGGGCGCCACGACGACGGGGTGGCCCGCCTGTACCGCTGCGTGGAGATGTACCATCAGTGGCGTCTGATGAGCGAGCACGGGATAGACGCCTCCCGGGTGGACTGGGGGAAGGTGGGCGAGGAGGCGCGGGAGCGTTTCCTGCGTGAGGCGGGGTTGAACGAGCCGCCGGAGGTTCTCGCCCTGCACCACGCCCGGCTTCTGGAGCGTATCCTGAGTGGAGAAGCCGGAGAGGAGGATGCGGTCTTGCGGGACCTTCTGCGCCAGCGCAACCGCTCCATCCTGGCGCACGGGCTCGAGCCGATAGGGGAGAAGGCCGCCCGCCGCTTCCTGGAGTACGTGGAGGAGATGATCGGCGAGGAAGAGGTGCGCTCCGGGGCGGTCCACGCGACGCTGAAGGGGCTCTGAGGTGGAGCTCTACTGCCACGAGGTCACGGTGCGCTTCGTCGAACGGGCGGTGGTGCCGCCGTACGAGGGTTCCATGATCCGGGGCGCCTTCGGCCGCGCCTTCAAGGAGAGCTGCTGCCCGTTCCCTCACGACGGAGGCGGTTGTCCTCTCGGGGAGAAGTGCCCCTACGGCTACGTCTTCGAGACCTCTCCGCCGGAGGGCCTGCGGGATTTTTCGAAGAACCAGCAGATCCCCCGCCCCTACGTCTTCGAGCCGCCGGAGGAGACGAGGATGGAGTACGGGCCGGGCGAGAGGATGCGCTTCGGGTTCACCGTGGTGGGCCGGGCGGTGGAGTACATGCCGTACTTCGTCTACGCGTTCTCGCGGATGGGCGAGATGGGGGTGGGTCGCAGGAGGGCCCGCTACCGGCTGGAGAGGATCTTCGCGAGAAACCCGTTCTCGGGGGCGCGGGAGGAGGTCTTCGACGGGGAGGTGGTCAGAAACCGCCGGCTCGCGGTTGGCTGGGAGGACGCCGCGCGGGAGGCGGAGAGGCTGGACGGGGGGCGCGTCCGGGTGGAGTTCCTCACGCCAGCGCAGGTCAGGTTCCGGGGGGAGGTGGCGGCCGGGGCCCCGCCGTTCGCCGCGCTGGTGCAGGCGCTCCTCATCCGCATCCCGATGCTCTCCGCCGTCCACTGCGGCGAGCTCTTGAGGGAGGACTTCCGCGCCCTGGTGGAGCGGGCACGGGCGGTACGGACGGTGCTCGACGAGACGACCTGGGTCTCCTTCCGGCGCTACTCCTCGTTCAGGGGGAGGGCGGAGGCGCTCGAAGGGGTGGTGGGCCGGGCGGAGTACGCCGGTCCCCTGGAGGAGTTCCTGCCGCTTCTCTGCCTGGGCCAGCTCACCCACGTCGGGCGGCGCGCCGTCTTCGGGCTCGGGCGCTACCGCGTGCTCGCTGCGTGAGCGGGTTGCATATAATCGTTTTTGAGCAGGCGCGAAGACGGGGGTGATGCATGGACTTCGAGCTGAGCAGGGAGCAGCGGGAGGTGAGGGGGGAGGCGGCGCGCTTCGCCGACGAGGTGGTGGCGCCGGGGGCGGCCGAGCGGGACCAAAACGACGTCTATCCGCAGGAGATCTTCGAGAAGCTCGCCGCGATGGGCTTCATGGGACTCTGCGTCCCCGCGGAGTACGGCGGGGCCGGGAAGGACTTCCTCTCCTACGTGCTCGCCATCGAGCAGCTCAGCCGCGCCGACGCCGGGGTCGGGGTGACGCTCGCGGTGCACACCAGCGCCGGGACGCTCCCCATCCTGCAGTACGGCACCGAGGAGCAGAAGCGGCGGTGGGTACCGCCGCTCGCCCGGGGCGAGAGGATCGGGTGCTTCGCCCTCACCGAGCCCGGGGCGGGCTCGGACGCCGCCGCGATCGAGGCCAAGGCAGAGCGGGTGGACGGCGGCTACCGCATAAGCGGGCACAAGCAGTGGATCACCAACGGCCGGGTCGCGGGGACCATGATCCTCTTCGCCCGCGCCCCGGAGGGCGTGACCGCCTTCATCGTGCCGATGGACGCCGAGGGGATCTCTTTAGGCAGGCACGCGAGGAAGATGGGCGTCATCTCCGCCACCACCGACGACGTCCTGCTGGACGGCGTCTTCGTCCCGGAGGAGGACGTGCTCGGGGAGGTGGGCAGGGGCCTCCATGTGGCGCTCGGGACGCTGGACCCGGGGAGGATCGGGATCGCCGGGCAGGCGCTGGGGATCGCCGAGGCCGCCTTCCGGCACGCATCGCGTTTCGCGGTCGAGAGGAGCGCGTTCGGCCGTCCCATAGCCGGGCACCAGGCGATCTCCTTCAAGCTCGCCGACATGCAGGTGAAGCTGAGGGCGGCGCGGCTTCTCACCTACGAGGCCGCCTGGATGAAGGATCGGGGGATGCGCGTCACCGAGGCCGGCGCGCGGGCCAAGCTCTACGCTTCGCAGGTAGCCAACGAGGTCGCCTACGAGGCTGTGCAGATCCTGGGCGGCAGGGGGTACATGAAGGACGAGGGGCCGGTGGAGAGGCTCTACCGGGACGCGCGGGTCACCGAGATCTACGAGGGCACCAGCGAGGTGCAGCGCATCGTCATCTCCCGCTCCATCCTGCGCGGGGTCTCCTCAGAGAAGGGCGTGCAGCAGCAGGTCTAGCACCGCGGCGGAGACGGTCCCGAGCAGCGGCGAGAGGATCCAGTTCAGGGCGATGTTGCGCAGCGCGCCGCGGTTGAGCTTGCTGCGGTCGGTCGCGAGCCCCACCCCGGCGAGCCCGCCGACGACGCTCTGGTTGATCGAGGCGTTGTACCCGAAGGCGTTCAGCGTCGAGATCGCCGCGGCCTTGGCGAACTGGGCCGTCGCGGCGAGCGGCACGTCCAGCGGCAGGATCTCGTGCCCGATCCGCTCCAGGAGCCGCCTGCCCCAGCTCACCACCCCCAGAGCCATGAAGACCCCGCCCCAGAGCGCCGCGACCCTGGGGGAGAAGATCCCGGCGTCGGCGAGCGAGGCGGCGGCGTTGCTCACGTCGTTCGAACCCATCGTGAACGAGCTGTAGAGCGCGGTAACGACGAGGAACGCCGCGAGCGCCCCCCGTCCCCGCCGGGCGATGCCGAGCCCCACGCGCGCCAGGACGAACCCCAGGACGAGCGACAGCACCGGCCCTGCGGCCCAACCCAGGACCACGAGCCCGAAGAGCCCCCCGCGCACCGGGAGGCCCGCGGCGAGCGCCGCCCCGAGGAGCGAGAACGCGTAGATCTGGATCGTCGAGACCGGGAGCCTGTAGTAGGTGGAGGCTATGGTCACCAGCGAGGCGGCTATCTGCGAGGCCGCGACGTCCACCGCCGGAGCGCTCTCGATGAGGTCCGCGTAGGTCCCGATGACGTTGAGCCCGGCGGCCGTCGCCCCGATGACGACGCAGACCGCCGCGAGCCCGAGCGCCCGTCGGAGCGTGAGCACCCCCGCGCCGTAGGCCGTACCCATCACCGAGCCGGTGTAGTGGCTGCCCATGCTCCACGCGAACAGCGCGCTCGCGGCCAAAAGCAGGACTTCCAGCAGGCTCATGCGAGCAAGTATACAAAGTGGTGTGGGATGGTATAGTCATGCTTGACCGCCCGTACAGAGGGAAGAGGGAAGCAACCTGCAGGAGGAGCGCCTTGGACACTAGGAAGAAGAGCGCCCGCGAGAGCTGGGAAGAGGCGTACTCGAAGAGCCCGGAGCGTGACGCGGAGTTCTCGACCATCTCCGGCGTGCCGATCAAACCGCTCTACACCCCGGAGGATCTCGGGGACTTCGACTACGAGGAGAAACTGGGCTACCCCGG
>JAIMBO010000065.1 GCA_023511405.1 Rubrobacteraceae bacterium | reverse complement strand
GGATGGCTCCGTCCCCCAGGGTGAGTTCGTAGCAGACGAGCACCGCTCCGGCCGCCGCCCCGGAGATCGCCGCCCCGACGGGGCGCATCAGCGCGCCGAGAAAGAGCGGGAGCCCGGCCCCGAGCCCGACCCAGGAGAGCGGGACGGAGAGAACCGGACCGAGCGGCAGCCATCCGAGGCTCCTGCTCCTGCCCCCGGCCGCCACCCACCCGAGCGCGGCGAGCGGAAGCACCCCCGCCAGCCCGGCCCCGATCTGCCCGCTCTTGAGCAGGGCGACGGCGAGCGCCACCATCGCTCCCAGCGCGGCGAGACGGGGCAGCAGATACCCCAGGACGGCGAACCCGGCGGCCATCCCCAGGCTCTGGGCTCCGTTGAAGAGCAGGCCAGCGGCGTAGTAGCCGAGCCACCCCGCCGCGGCCCCATTCGCCCCCCGCAACACGTGCTCGGCGTACCTCTTGGGGATCTTCGCCTGACGGGTGCCTCCGAGGACCTTCTCCAAGAGTGGGGGGATCCTCTCGCCCCTCAGCAACACGAGCGCCTCGCGGGCGCTCTGGGGCCGGTGGGCCGGGTTGGGAGAGGTGGTGCGGCTTATGAACTCCGAGAGGCGTTCCGGGGGTTCGTAAGGCTGGCGGGCGAGGAGGGTGCGGGCGGTCGCCCCGACGGCGTAGATGTCGGTGAGCACGCTCGGGTCCGCATCGCCGTTCATGATCTCGGGGGCCATGTACCCCGGCGTGCCGACCGCGTATCCGACCCGCGTGAGGCGGGTGTCCCCGGCCCGGTAGGCGATGCCGAAGTCGGTGAGCTTGACCGTGCCGCGCCGGTCGACGAGCGCGTTCTGCGGCTTTATGTCCCGGTGGACGATGCCCTGGGCGTGGGCGTAGGAGAGTGCTTCGAGTATCTGTGAGAGGGCGTCCTCTATCTCCTCCGGGGTGTAGCTCCTCGCCGCCTCGTCCAGCGGAAGTCCCTCGACGAACTCGGTGACCAGATAGACCTCGGTATCACCCGGGATGACCTCTATGGTCTCGACTATGTTGCGGTGGCGCAGCCCCTCGGCGATCTGCCCCTCCCTGAGTGCCCTGGATCGCTCCTGAGCGCTGTAGATGGGGATGACCTTTATCGCCACCACCTCGCCCGTGCGCGCCCGGGCGCGCCAGACGGTGGCGAAGCCGCCGCGCCCCACGATCTCGTCGAGTACGTAGCGGCCCTGACCCTCGATGACCCGTGCCTCGGCCATTGGAACAGTATTGTATAGCCTTTGCGAACCGGAGTTTCATGGGCCGTGGTCTTCCGGGGCGGCTCCTGATAAAATCAGCACGCCCCGTCGTCGGGGCGTCAGGCAGCGCGGGCGAGTGGCGGAATTGGTAGACGCGCTAGGTTCAGGGTCTAGTGTCCGAGAGGACGTGGGGGTTCGAGTCCCCCCTCGCCCACAGTCCGATCCGGGAGGGCAGCGTAGAGCGGGAGGCCTACAGGAGCCCCGTCCGACGCGGGAGGAAGAGGGGGCGCCGGTCTTTGCCCCCCTCGCTCTCGGTTCTTGTATCCGCCCTCCTGTTGATCTTCGCCGCGGGCGTGATCCTGTTTGTGGTGCGCGGCTGCGTCGCGACGCAGCATGCGACCGGGATCAGGAAATACGTCGCGACCTCTGACTCCATTCTGACCGAGTCACGACGCCTCGGCAGCGGCCGTCTGCAGCGGGCGTTGAAGGATGCCACGGCGGGACGTCTCTCGTCCCGGGACCGCGAGGACCTGCGGGAGGCGGCCGCCCGCTCGCGGGAGCTCTACGAGAGGACGCTCCTGTCCCAGGATGTCCCCCGGCGCTTCGTCCGGGCCCACCACTACCTGCAGAGTGCCCTGGGCATGAGGGCCCGGGAGACCGAGAGGCTCGCCAGCGCCGCTTCGGAGGGGAAGGCGCGTCTCCGCCGTGTCCTTTCGAACAGCGTGGCGGGCTACAGGATGAGCGATGCCGTGATCTCCGACTACTACATGCCCGCGGTCAAGGACGTGCTGCGCGAGGAGGGTCAGATCAACGAGGACGCCGCGATCATCTACCGCCCCGAACCTTTCGTGGACTACGGGGCCTTGGGCTTCGGGGGAGGTGGTGGCTCTTCTCACGGGGTCGCGATCTCCGGGGTGAGGGTCGGCGGGCGGCCGCTCTATGCGGGAGGGACGGTCGTCCTGAAGGGCGCCGACCGACCGGTTTTCGCGGTCGAGGTCGCGAACGAAGGACGGGCAGCCGAGACCGGCGTGCCGGTCGAGGTCGTCCTCGAGGGCGAGACCGGGCGTCAGATCCACACGGCCCGCATCCGGCGGATCCCGCCCGGAGGTTCAGTCACCGTCACGATCGACGGGTTCAGACCCGGCCTGGTGAACGAGACGGACGACGTCAGGGTGGAGGCGGGGCCTGTGAGAGGAGAGCGATACACCGAGAACAACACGCTCGCAGGGAAGTTGACCTTCGGAATCTAGGAGGAGAGTTGGTAACAGCTGTTGTGCTCGTCACGACCGAGGGGGAGAGGGTGCAGGAGGCCGCCCAGGCGATGCTGGAGATCGAAGGGGTCACCGAAGCCTACTCGGTGACCGGACCGTACGACATCGTGGTCATGGTGCGCATCCCCGACTTCGAGCGGCTGGCCGAGATCGTGCCGGAGAAGATAGCCCAGGTGCCCGGGGTCGCCCGCACCGAGACGATGGTCGCTTTCCGGACCTACTCCAACTACGATCTCGACCGGATGTGGTCGCTGGGGTTCGAGGAGCGCTAGGCGCGGCGGTCGCTCATTCGGGGGACACGCCGCTGCGAGGGAGAGTCCGCCCGTCCGGGCTTTCCTCGCGCTCTGGAGCAGCCTGGGTGGAAGGCGCGTCGGTCTCGTACCCGGCGAGGCGCCTGGAGAGCCGTTTTTCACGGTGCCGCTTCCAGCTCTTGAGCGAGAATCGCAAGAGAAAGAAGACCGAGATGGCCACGAGCGCCCATATCCCCATCGCGCTCAACAGGTGTGCCACTGGCTTCCCGAAGAAGTAGGCCAGCACGCCCATGGTCGAGGCCCAGGTGATCGAACCGGTTACGTTGGCGAGCAGGAACCTTCTGTAGGGCATTCTGGAAGCCCCGGCCAGCGGCCCCGCGAGGACCCGGAGGACGGCTATGAACCGGCCGAAGAAAACGGTCTTGGCCCCGTGCCGCTCGAAGTAACGGTCGGCTTGGCCCAGCTTCTCGGGGGTGATGCCCACCCACCTGCCGTATCGTTCGAGGAGCTTCCTCCCGCCTTTGTACCCGATCAGGTACCCTAAAGAGTCGCCCAGGATGGCACCCAGGGCCGCCGATCCGATCACGAGCGGCAGGGAGAATCGCCCGGTCGAGGCTAGGTAACTGGCGCCGAGGAGGGTCGTCTCCCCCGGAAGGGGCAGGCCGGTGCTCTCGAGCCCTACGATGATGGCTATCCCCGGGTAGCCCATCGTCTGGATGACCCCGAGGGCCCAGCTTACCACCGCCGTCAGTATGCCGATCAAAGCGAGCTACCGCCCTTTCTCCTCGAACGAGGCCCGGGCGTCCGCGATCGACGTCCGCCACGCGCTCCCGGATTTCCGGATGGTCTTCCTTCTTTTCTTCGCACTCGTCATCCAATCTCTTCCGCCAGGTTGTCCGGGATTATCCGTTGCGGGGATGAGAGGGGGATGAGGCGATGGTGAGAGACGTATGAATCCCACGTGAGAATCCGATGAGCTCCCAGGGGTGCCTCTTTAGTTCTCCCGGCGGACCGGATCAGCCGGGTTCCCCGGCCAGGGCCGGGCGGGTGCACTCTATGAGGAAGGCGACCACGTCGAGGAAGTCCCCGCTCTCCGCGTAGATCCGTCGCTGGTGCTGGCTGCCGGTCCCGTTCTCGACGATCCAGAGTACGTCCAGAAGCTCCTCCTCGCATCCGAGGGAGGCGGAGTAAGGCCTCAGTTCCTCCACGAGCGATCGGGCCATCTTGCGCGCCGGGACGGGGATCTTCCCCACCGGGTCGTAGAAGGTGGCGTCCATCCCGTGCCGCGAGGCGCGCCACTTGTTCTCGAGCGTAATCTCCCGGTCGTAAGGGCCCCTCGGCGCCCCGTCGAGGGCGCGGGCGACGAGGCACTGGGTGAGGGCCGTCAGGGCCGTTGCCGCCCTGAGGCTGGTCTGCGCGTCGAGGATGCGCAGCTCTATCGTCCCGAACTTCGGGTGGGGGCGCACGTCCCACCAGCAGAAGGTGTAGTCCTCGATCGCTCCGGAGTCCACCATCCGCTCCACGTACTCCTCGAACGCCGCGTAATCCTCGAACGCCGGCGGCAGCCCGGAGCGGGGGAAGGACTCGAAGATCTTGATCCTGGTGGACTCGAACCCGGTGTCCATGCCCTGCCAGAACGGGGAGTTGGCCGAGAGGGCCAGAAGGAGCGGGGCCTCCTCGGAGAGCCGGTTGTGCGCCTCTATTGCCTCTTCGGGGCCCGGGACCGCCACGTGGACGTGCTGGCCGAAGATCACCTCTCTCTCGGCTATCCAGCGCAGCCGCTCGAGCACCTCCCGGTAGCGCTCCTGGTCGGTGATCTTCTGGTCCTTGTAGCGGCTGAAGGGATGGGTGCCGGCCGAGGCGATCGAAGCCCCGCAGGCGGCCGCCCACGACCCCACCCGGCCTCGCAGCTCCCGCAGCTTCTGGCGGATCTCCGGGGCGGAAGGGCACACGGGCGTCTTTATCTCCAGCACCGACTGGAAGAGCTCGTAGGAGACGTGCTCCGAGAGCTCCTCGGGGAGGCGGCGCATGATCTCCTCCACCTTGGGAACCAGCTCTCCGGTCGAGCCGTCCACGATGTGCAGCTCCTCTTCTACGCCCAGCGTGTACTCTCTCTCGCCGGTGCTGTTGAACTCGAGGGGCATGGTCTCTCCTCCCATCCGGTGTCTAGGGCCGGGGTGAGGGCGAAACTTGCCGCGGGGTGCGTGGCGACCCTCCGGCCCGGAGCCAGGGGATACATGCGGGACAACGGGAAACATGCAGCCGCCGGGCGTTCCGGCGACCCTCCGCCCGATGCGGAGTTGCGGACATTCTCTACCGGACCTCTTCTACAGTCAGCGTAACCAGCTTGGAAGACATATTACCCGTTCCGGAGGAAAATGGCTACAGGGAAGGCTGCACGCTGCTCGCTTCCGATGTGAAAGAGGGGACGGCACGGCTAGTGGCGGTCGAGTTTGCGGGCTATCTCCCGTGTTCCGATCCGGAAGCATATGGAGCGACCGTGCGGACAGGTCGCGGGAAGCCGGCTCGTGAGCCAGTCTTCGATCAGGCTCTCCATCTCTCGCTGGGAGAGCCTGTCGCCGAGCCTCACGGCCGCGTGGCAGGCCATGGTCGCCAGGATGCGGTCCTCGCGCCGGTGTCCGGGTTCGGTGCCGCTTATCGCGGCCAGGGCGTCGGAGAGCGCGCCGGCTATGTCTTTGCCGGCGAGGATGGACGGAGCCGAAGTCACGCGCACCGAGCGGGGCCCGAAGGGCTCGGCCCCGAACCCGTAGAGTGCGAGCTCTTCCAGGCTCTCTGCCGCACGCTCGGCTTCGGAGGGTGAGAGCTCCACGACCTCCGGCACCAGCAGATCCTGCACCTGGGGCGGCCCGTCCGAGCCGGTGAGGCGGTCCAGTATCGCCCTCTCGTGGGCCACGTGCTGGTCGACGACCCACAGGCTCGACGGATCTTCGAGCAGGATGTAACAGGCGGCGAGCTGGCCGATCACCCGCACCTCTTCCAGTGATGGCAGCGCACCCCGCTCGGGCGCTTCCGGGGGGGCGAACTCCTCCGGCCCGCGCGCCGCCTCTGAGGCCCTGCGCTGCGCCTCCTTCAGGTCCACCTCCGGGTAGCTCCTCCGCTCCTCCGCGATCTGCAGGGGGATCTGGCGCGTGGAAGGGGGTGCCTCCCGGCGCGGTGCGGACGCGAGGGGTTGCTGGACGGTGGGGCGGAGCGGACGTTCGGGCGCTGCCGTCGGCGGGTGCGGGCGCCACTCTATGGCGAGCCTCACCGCGGAGGCCACCGCCTCGCGCGCCGCCCGCTCTTCCGAGAAACGCACGACCTGTTTGGCGGGATGGACGTTGACGTCCACCCTCCTCGGGTCCACCTCGACGTGCAGCGCCACCGGAGGATACCTGCCCGCCGGCACCGTCGCCCGGTAGGCGTCGTCGAGGCCCCGGTTGAGGTTCTCGGAGCGCACCCAGCGGCCGTTCACCGAGATCGTCTGGCACGAGTTGCGGTTGCTCTGCGTGACGCTCGGCAGTGCGGCGTACCCCGCGATCCTGAAAGCCCCGGACTCGTAGGAGACCTCCCTGAAGGCCCGCGCCCGGGCCACGCCGTGGATCTGGGCGAGCCGTTCCAGGAGGTCTTTCGCCGCAGGGAGCGAGAGGTGCTCTCGCCCCCCCTCGGAGAGCCTGAAGGCGACCTGCGGGTGGGAGATCGCCAGGTGCGTCACCACGTCCATTATGGTTGCCCGCTCGGATCGGATGCCCCGCAGAAAGGCCCGTCGCGCCGGAACGTTGTAGAAGAGCCGCTCGACGATCACCGTAGTCCCCCTCGGGTGCGGGGCTGCCGAGACTTCTGCCTCGGAGCCCCCCTCCACGCGGACCCGGGTGCCGCTTCCGGGGGAACCATCGGAGGTGGTGAGCTCGAACGAGGAGACGCTCGCGATCGAGGGCAGCGCCTCGCCCCTGAAGCCCAGGGTGCTCACCGCCTCCAGCTCGGAGACGGAGCTTATCTTCGAGGTCGCGTGACGCAGCACCGAGAGCCTGGCGTCCTCCTCGGACATGCCCTCGCCGTCGTCTCGTACCAGGATGCGGGAGGTGCCGCCGTCTTCTATCTCCACCTCTATCCGGGAGGCGTGGGCGTCGAGCGAGTTCTCGATGAGCTCCTTGACGACCGAGGCGGGTCTCTCGACTACCTCCCCCGCGGCGACCTGCTGGGCTACGAGCGGGTCGAGTATCCGGATCGTCTTTCGCGCTGCCATGGCCTTCGGGCATTGTACAACCGGGGGCAGGTTTTCCAAACGCAGGGAGTGTAGAATCGCGGGTCATGCAGGAGAGAAGAGAGAAGATCGAGGCTGAAGGTGCCGGACGGCAGATGCTGCCCCACGAGGATCTTCGCCGGCTCGTGGAGCTGTTGCGGGAGAGCGGGATCGGAGAGATAAGCGTCCGCCAGGGAGACCTGGAGGTGACCGTCAAGGCCAGGAGCGAGGGGCTTCCGGTCCAGGCGGCCCCGCCGTCCCTACCGGACGAACCCGAGAGGGCGAAGCCCCCCGCCCCCGAGGAGCCTCCGGCGGTGGAGGGCAACGGGCTGCACGCCGTGCGCTCGCCGGTCGTCGGCACTTTCTACCGGTCTCCGTCCCCCGACGATCCTCCGTACGTGGAGGTGGGGGACCGGGTCGAGGCCGGACAGACCCTCTGTATCATCGAGGCGATGAAGCTGATGAACGAGATCCCGGCCGACGTTTCGGGTGAGGTGGTCGAGGTGCTGGTCGAGAACGCCTCCGGGGTCGAGTACGACCAGCCGCTCTTCTACCTCCGACCGGAGGGGTAGTGATGATCGGCAAGGTCCTCATAGCCAACCGGGGCGAGATAGCGCTGCGGGTCATACGGGCCTGCCGGGAGCTGGGCGTCCGGAGCGTCGCGATCTACTCGACCGCCGACGCCGATTCGCTGCACCGGATCCTGGCGGACGAGTCCGTCTGCATAGGTCCTCCGCCGGCTTCCGAGAGCTACCTGAACATCCCGGCGATAATCTCCGCGGCGGAGGTCTCCGGGGCTCAGGCCATCCACCCCGGCTACGGCTTCCTCTCCGAGAACGCGCGCTTCGCCGAGATCTGCGAGCGCAGCGGCGTCAGGTTCATCGGTCCTTCCTCGAAAGCGATAGCGCGCATGGGAGACAAGTCGGCCGCGCGTGAGACGGCGGCTCGGGCCGGGGTCCCGGTGGTTCCGGGCAGCGAAGGTGTCTGTTCCAGCGCGGAGGAGGTCATGCGGGTCGGGGCGGAGGTGGGATATCCCCTGCTGATCAAGGCCGCCGCGGGCGGCGGGGGGAAGGGGATGCGCGTCGTGGAGAACGAGCGGGAGGCGAAGGCGGCCTTCGTGGCGGCGAGCCGGGAGGCGAAGGCGGCCTTCGGGGACGGCTCGGTCTACGTCGAGCGTTACCTGGAGCGGCTGCGGCACGTCGAGATACAGGTGCTCGCCGACGGCCGGGGGCGGGTGGCGGCCTTCCCGGAACGGGACTGCTCGATCCAGCGCCGCCACCAGAAGCTCCTGGAGGAGTCTCCGGCCCCGAATTTCCCCGACGAGGTGCGCGCCAGGATGATGGACGCGGCGGCCTCACTCGCTCTCTCGCTGGAGTACGAGGGGGCGGGGACGGTGGAATTCGTCTATTCGGGGGGCGAGTTCTACTTCATAGAGATGAACACCCGCCTGCAGGTGGAGCACCCGGTGACCGAGATGGTGGCCGGGGTGGACCTGGTCTCCGAGCAGATCCGGATAGCCTCCGGTGAGGGTATGAGCGTCCCCGAGAGGCCCACCGCCTCGGGCCACGCGATGGAGTTCAGGATCAACGCCGAAGATCCCCGGAAGAACTTCATCCCCCAGACGGGACAGGTCGAGTTCTACAACCCGCCCGGAGGCCCCGGCGTGCGGGTCGATTCGCACCTCTACCCCGGATACCGCGTCCCGCCGCACTACGATTCGCTGCTGGCGAAGCTCATCGTTCACGCTAACGACCGACACGGAGCGGTCCGGCGCGGGGTGCGCGCGCTGGACGAGTTCGCCATAGCCGGGCTGGAGACGACCCTGCCGCTGCACCTGGCCGTGCTGGAGGACGAGGGGTTCGTGAAGGGCGACGTCTACACTGGCTTCCTGGCCGAACGACGGCTGGCCAGCGAGGACGGCGTTCTCAAGCTCTCCACCCTCACCGCGTAGCCACCCCCGTTGGGCGGTGCTAACCTTTTGGGTGTCGTATGGCTCGGAAGGAGAACGGCGTGGCTGAGACGTCCACCGCGGGAAAGGCCGGCAGCGACTCTCTGCTCCTCGGCGGGATGGCCCGCTGGGACGGGCTCGACCTCTTCGGCCCCCACTACATGAGCACGGCGTACCGCAAGAAGAGCGGCGAGATCTTCATCCGCATAGACCCGGTGAAAGTCTGGAAGCCCCAGAACCCCCTGCTCCGGCGCGTCTCGGGTTGGCCGATAATCCGCTCTTTCTTCTTCTGGGGACAGCTCCTGGTGCAGGTCGGAGGATCGGTGTGGACGCTCGCCTACTTCGTCGGCTCGATAGCCGCGCTCTGGCTCCTGGTGCGTGCGCTGGAGCTGGGCAGCGGCCTGGGATCTCTCGGCGGGTTCCTGGGGTTCCTCGCCGATTTCCCGATGCTGCCGCTCTTGGTGCTGTTCTTCGCGGCGATGAAGCTCACCTCCATAGGCCGCTACCACGGCGCCGAACACAAGGCGGTCGCCGCCTACGAGAAGTACGGCGAGGTGACCATGGAGAAGGCCCGGGTCAGCAGCCGCATCCATCCCCGCTGCGGTACGAACATCCTCATCTACATCATCATCGCCGCCGCCCTCGAACCCCTCATACCCTGGTGGTGGTACTCGATCGCCCAGTTCATCCTCATCTCCGAACTGTGGTTCGCCTTCGGCCAGAGCCGACCCTCCATAGCCGTCGGTAACTTCCTGCAGCGCTACTTCACCACCTCGGAGCCCACCCGCCGGGAGCTCGAGGTCGCCGTCGCCTCGATAAACCGCCTGCTCGAAGCAGAGGGCGGGAGCCCGGATACCCGGATAGGAACCCGCATGAGGATGTCGGCCCGCTACTAGCCTTGAGCCCCACCCCCATCCGGATATAATCTTTGTGTTCTTATATTGCTATATGGTGAATTGGTGGAGGTGAATGATTTGGCATCTTCGATATCGCCGGGGGAGTTGAGGCGCAAGCTGAACAAGAGCGGGACCATCATCGTCGACGTGAGGCAGCCTTCGGAGTTTCGGGAGGGGCACATCCCCAAGGCGAAGTTGATCCCTTCGTCCTCGCTTCCGCGGAGGGCCGGGGATCTGCGGCGGTTCAAGGAGATAGTGGTCGTGTGTCGAAGTGGAAGCCGCAGCAGCCGGGCGGCGAAGCAGCTGGCGGAGATGGGGTTCGGGAACGTGCGCAACCTGACCGGGGGCATGAACGCCTGGGAGAGGGCCGGGTTTCCGGTCGAGAAGAAGTAAGCCGGGGAGATGAAGGGGGGCCGCGATGCCCCCCTTTTCGGGCGTCTAGTTAGCCTGGCGGGTCGGGCGGATCAGGACCTCGTTCACGCTCACCCGGGATGGCTGGGTGGCGGCGTAGACTATGGCCGCGGCTATGTCCTCCGCCTGCAGGGGCTCTATGGTCCCGAACCTGCGGCGCTGCTCGGCCAGCGCGTCCTCGTCGGTTATGTGGCTCGCGAGCTCGGTCTCCACGGCGCCCGGCTCTATCACGGTGATGCGGATGTCATCCTCCAGGAGCTCCTGCCGCAGGCCTTCGGAGATGGCGTTGACCGCCCACTTGGTGCCGGAGTAGATCGCGCCCGTCGGGCGCACCTTGCGTCCGGCGACGCTGGAGATGTTTATGATGTGTCCAGAGCCCTGCTCTTTCATCATCGGGAGGGCGGCGTTCGTGGCGTAGAGCAGCCCCATCACGTTCACCTCGAACATCTGGCGCCACTGATCGGTGAGGCCCTTGTCCACGCGGGAGAGGAGCATCACCCCGGCGTTGTTGACGAGGATGTCGACCCGTCCGAACTCCTCCTTCGCGCGCAGGATCATCTTTTGCGCCTGCTCCTCGTCGGTGACGTCGCAGGGGACGGCGATCGCTCTTCCTCCCGCCTTCTCTATACGCTCGATCAGAGAGGAAAGCCGCTCCTTGCGGCGGGCTGCGGCGACGACGGCCGCTCCCTCACGCGAGAGCGCCTCCGCGGTCGCTTCGCCGATACCGCTGGAGGCTCCTGTCACTACGGCCACCTTTCCCTCGAGACGGGACATGGTTGCGAGCTCCTTTCCCTCCTTCAGCCTTCCAGTACCCAGGTGTCCTTCATCCTGCCGCCGCTGGAGATGTTGACCAGGTGTCTGCCCGGCGCCGCCACGCGGGTGAGCGAGCCGGGGACCACCTCGACCGTCTCCGGGTCGGGTGCGAGCGCGATGACGCGGTAGTCCGCGTAGGAGTCGCGCAGCAGGAGTCCATCCTCGTCCGTCTCGCAGACGAGGTGTGTCGAGAAGTCTATGATCTCCTGGGCGATGTACTCGACCGGGTTCGCCTCGACCTTCCGGCGAAAGCTCTCCACCTTCTCCTTGCTCTCCTCCGGCCCGATCATGACCTCCTTGCCGCCGTAGCCGCCGCGGCTCTTGATGACGAGCTCGCCGAAGTGTTCCATCACGTATCGGTAATCCGCTTCGACGGCGAGCGAGAGGGTCGGGGGGTTGTCGATCAGTGGCTCCTCGCCCAGGTAGCGCCGGATCATCTCCGGCACGAAGACGTAGACGCCCTTGTCGTCTATGACCTCGGAGTTGGGGGCGAAGAGGACGTGCACCCTGCCCTGCAGGTGGCACTCCAGCAACCCCGGAACCTCCGCGTAGAGCCTGTCCTCGTCCACCCGCTCGTAGACGACGTCTATCCTGCGGCCGGAGGAGCGGTGTACCAGGCATCCCTCTCCGTCCACCACGAGGTCCTTCGGTTCGGCGAGGATTGCGCCCATCGCTCTGGCGTAGATGTGGTGGTCGAGGTAGAACTGGTCGGCCGGGCCTCCCGAGACGACCGCGAGCGTCGCCTCGTCGCCCTTCGGGGAAGCCGCGCGCAGAGAATGCCCAAGTCGCTCCAGACAGCCCTCGAGCGTCCGCACCCCGAGCGATTTGTAGGATTCGGGGAAGATCACCTCGGAGGTCATCCTGCGCCGGCGGGTCATCGGGGCGAGCCCGACGGGCATCTTGGCGTTCTCCTCTATCACGAGGAACTCGGGGTCTTCGGGGTCTCCCGTCGCTACTACGTCGAAGGCGATCTGACGCACCGGCACCGGGCCGAAGCGGTTCGGGGTGGAGACATCGTAGAGGATGCTCGTCCTCAGCACCTCTTCGGGGACGACCTCCTCTTTTCCTTGCTCGAGGCGCCTGAGGAACTCGTTTATCGCCCTGAGGCGCTGGGTCAGGCCTCGCTCGAGCTTCTCCCAGTTTCCGGGCGTGACGATCCGGGGGACCCACTCGGTCGGATGGGTCTTGTCTTCACCCTTCACGCCGAAGGAGCGCTGCTCCTCGAGCAAGAGTTCGTGCGCCAGCCGGCAGCGCTCGGCCCAGAGGTCGGGCCCCACCTTCTCCAGTTCCTCGATCAGCGGGCGGTAGATCGGTCTCGGGGTGCCGTCGGGGAGGAAGACTTCGTTGGGACCGGGTAATTCTCGTACGAACCTCACAAAACGGGGATTATACTAGGATTGTTGCGGTGGGCTCTCTCTAACGAGGAGGGGCATCTTGGGTGAGGACGAAAGCACGGGGCGCGGGGGTTACGGGAGCGGCGCGGGTCCAGCGTGGGGAAAGGCCGTGTGCGGGCTCGGGATCTTCTTCCTCCTGGCCGGGCTCGCGATGGTGACTTTCGGCGACCGGCTGAGCGTCTCTTCGTACGCTCTCGGGATGATATGCGGCCTCATAGGCTACGGGCTCGGGGCGAGGAGGCTCGGGGCGGCCACCGTGGCCGTCTCTCTCGTGGTGCTCGCCTTCGTGCTCGTGGCGAGCCGGGGTTGGGTGGCGGGTCTGAACCTGCCCGGCCTAATACTCGTCTCGCGGTAGGACTTCGTCCGGCGTAGAGAGCCGGGCATCGGGCCAGTATACTGAGCTGGCGTGGAGAAGATCCGGCTGACACCACCAGGGGAACGACGGGCCCGCGGAGAGCGTGCCCGGCTCTACGTGCGCTGGATGCCCCACCTCGGGGCCGAGGCCGTGGCTCTCTACGAGCTTTTGCGCATCCTGCCGGACGTGGGTGTAGACGAGCCGGATCTCGGAGAGCTCAGCGAGCTTCTCGCCACGACGCCCGAGAGTACGAAAGATGCCCTCGGGAGGCTCGTAAGGGCGGGTTTCGTGACGGAACGCGACGGATGGCTCGAGGTGGCAGAACATCCTCCCTCTAGCCGCCCCGAGCCGGATGCAGGGGGTAGTATAGAGGTCGTGCGCGCGGAGCCTGAGGGTATAACCCCGGACGACTACTTCCGGTACATGGGCACCCTGCCCGCCCCGCACATCCTGGAGTTCCTCAACGG
>JAIMBO010000064.1 GCA_023511405.1 Rubrobacteraceae bacterium | reverse complement strand
AGCGTCGAGTAGGCCGAGGCCATCTCGAGCGGCGTGACCCCGTAGGTGAGTCCGCCGATCGCCGCCGAGGGGTAGGTGTCGAGCTTGCTGGTTATCCCCATCTTATGCGCCATCGCGACTATGTTCTTCATTCCAACATCGAGCGCGAGCTGGACGAAGACCGTGTTGTCCGACTGCTCGGTGGCCTTCTCGATGGTTATGGGTCCGCGCTGGATGCCGCCGTAGTTCTCGACGTGGTAATAGGGTTGCTTCGATCCGGGGGGCATCGGGATGTCGAGGTTCTTGGAGACGTACATGGTCTTCGGGGAGATCCCCTGGTGGATCGCCGTGGCGAGGTCGAAGACCTTGAACGAGCTCCCCGGCTGCCGGTGCGCCTGGGTCGCCAGGTTGAACTTGACCTTGCTGTAGTCGCTGCCGCCGACCAGCGCCCGGACCGCGCCGGTCGATGGGTCGATGGAGACCAGCGCCGCCGAAGGGTCGCCGGCCGAAGGGTTCAGGGTCTCCTTCACCGCGTCGGTGGCCGCCTTCTGGAGGTTCTGATCCAGCGTGGTGTAGATCTTGAGCCCCCCACCGTAGATCATCTTGTCACCGAATCTCCTCGCGAGCTCCCGGCGCACGGCGTCGAGGAAGTACTGGTCGTCTTTTCTCGGCTTGACCGTGCCCCGCCGGAGCTCTATGGGGGTCTTGACGGCCCTATCGTGCTGCTGTTTGGTTATGTAACCGTACTGCAGCATCTTGTCCAACACGACGTTGCGCCTCTTGAGGGCCTCTTTGGGGTGTATGTAGGGGTCGTATGCGGTAGGGAGGTTTATGATGCCGGCGAGCAGAGCGGCCTGCGGGAGGGTGAGCTGGCTCGCGTGCTCGTCGAAGTAGGTGCGGGCGGCGGCCTCCGCCCCGTAGGCGTTCTCCCCGAAGTAGACGGTGTTGAGGTATTCCTCGAGGATCTCGTGCTTGGAGTGCTTCTTGTCGTACTGCCAGGCCAGCGCCGCCTCCTCTATCTTGCGCTGGAAGCTCGGCACGTACCGCTCCTTGGGGGAGATGTAGGTGTTCTTTATGAGCTGCTGGGTTATCGTCGAGCCGCCCTCCCTGATCGAGAGGGTGGCGATGTCCGTCTCGGCGGCCCGGGCGATGGCCTCGAAGTCCAGCCCGCCGTGCTCGTAGAAGCGGTGGTCCTCTATGGCGACGACGGCGCGCCTGAGGTGCGGGCTCATCCGGTCGAGCGGGACCACGTAGCGGTTCTGGGTACCATAGAGCTCGTCGACGACGTGCCCGTTCCTGTCGTAGACGGTGGAGGTCTGGGCGAGCTGGATGGATTTGTAGTCGCTCAGGCGCGGCAGGCTCTTCGCGACCCGGAAGTAGGTGTAGGCGAAGGCCGTGGTGAAGGCCGCCACCCCGAGCACGCAGGCGCAACAGAAGAGGACGACGAGCGTTCTGACCCTGCGCCAGAACCTGCCCCGCTCCTTCCTCCTGCGTCTGCGCCGCGTGAATCCGCCACCGAGCATGGGAGGGCTATTATACAGGAGAGGCAGAGGCGTCCCGAAAGAGAGGAAAGGAGCCCGCGATAGCCAGACCAGATCTTCCTCGAGAGATGTTCCCGGCCCTGAAATCCGGCGAGTTCGTCTACCTGAACTCGGGCGGCAGCGGCCCTCCGCCGTTCAGCGTGATCGAGGCCTCCCGCAGGGCGGAGGATCTCTGCTACGGGCCGGCCTACGCGGAGGGTTCGGGACTCTACGCCCGCCAGAGGGAATCGCTGGACGAGGCGCGCGAGGCCGCAGCCCGCCTTCTCGGGGCGAACCCGCAGGATATAGCCCTCACCCAGAGCACCACCCACGGGATCAACCTCGCCGTCCACTCGATGGACTGGTCGGAGAGCGACGAGGTGGTCTCGACCGCGACGGAGCATCCGGGGTGTCTGGTCCCGCTCTACCACCTCGGGTCCCGCTACGGGGTGAAGGTGAAGCTACTCTCCCCTCCGGTGACCGCGGAGAAGGTGGCGCGGGCCATCACGCCCCGCACCCGGCTCGTCGCGCTCTCGCACGTGGACTGGACCACCGGGGCGGTCTGGCCGCTCGAGGAGATCTGCGCCGCGGCGCGCGATCGCGGGGTGCCGACCGTCGTGGACGGCGCGCAGTCGGTCGGCAACATATCCGTCGACGCGCCGGCGACCGGGGCCGACATGTACGCCTTCACCGGACACAAGTGGCTGCTCGGCCCGGAGGGGATGGGCGGGCTCTACGTCCGTCCGGGCTGCAAGGCCTACAGTACGAACCTCGGCTACGCCTCGCTCGCCGGTCCCTTCGACTACGAGGGGCACTACGAACTGAGAGAGGACGCCCGCAGGTTCGAATCCTCGACGACGAGCCCGGCGCTGGCCGCGGGCTTCGCCCGGGCCGCGCGCGAGGCCGCCGACCGCGGAGAGGCGGGCCCGGAGGAGATCCGCCGCAGGGCCGGGCTCCTGGCTTCGATGCTGGACGAGATCCCGCGGGTGCACCTGCGCACCCCCACGCCTCCCCCCTCGGGGCTGGTGAGCTTCGAGGTCGAGGGCCTCACCGCGGAGGAGGTGAACGCCCGGCTGCTCGAACGGGGCTTCGTGCTCCGCTTCATCCCCGACCCGTACCCCTACGTGCGGGCGAGCGTGCACCTCTTCAACACCGAAGAGGAGCTGGAACGGCTCGCGAAGGCGGTATCCCGGCTCTAGGCGAGACGCCCCGTACCGGCCTGCCGCGCCTCCCGCAGCTTCAGTATCACATCGGCGGCGGAGCCCACGTCGGGGACCAGGTACTCGGGGCCGGCATCCCTCAGGACATCCTCGGAGAACGCGCCCCAGCTCACCGCGATGCACCTCATCCGGGCGGCGTGCGCGGCGGCGACGTCGTGCGGTGAGTCGCCGACGTAGACGGCCCTCTCCGGCGGGACGCCGCCCAGGAGCTCGAGCCCCTTGAGGAGAGGGGCCGGATGAGGCTTGTGCTCGGCGGTGTCCTCCATCGTGACGAACCTGTCCGTCACCCCGCCGAGCGAGGGGATGGCTCTCAGGGCCATCTCCACCGAGGCCCGGCTCTTGGAGGTGACCACGGCCACCTTGAGCCCCGCGTCCTGCAGACGCGAGAGAGCCTCGACCACGCCGGGGAACTCCCGGATCAGAGCGTCGTGGTTGGCGATGTTGTCCCGGACGTAGACCTCGAGCAGCCGGTCGGCGAGGCGCTCCCGGTCCGGACGGCCATCGGCGACGGTCTCGACCAGAAGCTCCATCTGGCGCGGCAGGGGCTGGCCCACGTTCGCGAGCAGCACCTCCCGCGGCGGCTCCAGGCCCATCACCTCCCGCACCGCGTGGCGCATCGAGTGGTAGATCAACTCGGTCGTGTCCACGAGCGTCCCGTCGAAGTCGAAGAGGGCGGCTTCGATCACCTGCGGCTTCCTTTCCTCTCGCTTTCCGGCAAAAGAGCATCCAGGTTCCAGGCCGAGATCTTCTCTATGGTCGCCTCGTCGGTCAGCTGCAGGTGGACCGGGGTCACGCTGATCTTGCCGAGGCTTATGGCGGCGAAGTCGGTTCCCTCTTCGTCGTGGTGGCCGGGAGGGTGGTTGTAGATGTCGTAGGCCACCCGCCCCTGATCGTCCTCGACCCGGATCAGCTCGTCCTTGTAGAACCTGCGCCCCAGCCGCGTCACCTCGGCCCCCCTTATCTCTTCCGCCGGCAGGTTGGGTGCGTTCACGCTCAGGATGCGCCCCGGCGGCAGCCCCCGCAGCGCGACCTTCGCCAGGCGCGCCGTGAACGAGGCGACCGGCTCGAAGTGCAGCTCGTGCGGCTCGGAGCGAGGATCCTCCTCGGCGCTCTCGTGCCAGGGTCGCTCGGTGCACAGCGAGACCGCTATCCCGGGCACCCCGATCATGATCCCCTCGAAGGCAGCCGCCACCGTGCCGGAATACGTTATGTCGTCGCCCAGGTTCTCGCCGTGGTTTATCCCGGAGATCACGATATCCGGCCTGAAATCCATGAGCCCGAGGGCGACCAGCCGGACGCAGTCGACGGGGGTTCCGCTGCACGCGTAGCCGACCCTGCCGTCCGCCATCTCGCGCTCCTCTACCCTGAGCGAACGCCCGAAAGAGATCGCCCGGGCCACGCCGGAGCGGTTGCGGTCCGGCGCCACGGTGAGCACCTCCCCGATCTCCTCCAGCGCCCGGCGGGCCGCCAGGAGCCCCGGAGCGTCTATACCGTCGTCGTTGGTGAGAACTATACGCATATCAACCAGCTATTCTCTGCATCTCATACGAGCAAAACCTCTCCACGGGTGGAAGGACAACGATTCTACCACCCCACACTCTCAACCATCGCTTCACCCATGCTTGCTAGACAAGCGCATGAAATCAGGTTAGCATTTATCACCATGGGCGATATCAGGGTTGACAACAGGCGTATAGAGTCCGCAGACGCTGCTGAGTGGTTTAAGCATCGTTCATATGACTACCGGCAGTTCTCGGACCTGCAAGAGCTGGCAAAACGCAAACGTGAGCTAGGCCTGACGGTGAGCCTCGTCCTGCCCTCGCGCAACGTGGCCGACACCGTCGGCGGGATAATCGACGAGATCCACGCGGTCAACGAGGAGGCGTCCTCCTCGATCGTGGACCAGATAATGGTCGTGGACGCCGACTCTGAGGACGGAACGGCGGAAGTCGCCTCCCGGCACGGCGCAGAGGTCTACTCCGAGAACGAGCTGATGTCCTACCTGGGTGGAGCGCACGGCAAGGGGGACGCGATGTGGCGCTCGCTCGCCGTCGCGCGCGGGGATCTGGTCATGTACGTGGACGCGGATACCCGCGACTTCAAGCCGCAGTTCGTCTACGGCATCCTCGGGCCGATCCTTTTCGTCCCGCAGGTGCGCTACGTGAAGGCGGCCTACCGCCGGCCGTTCAGAAGCGGCGAGACCGTCGAGGAGGACGGCGGCGGGAGGGTGACCGAGCTCACGACCAAACCGCTCTTCAACCTGTTCTACCCGGAGCTAACGGGCTTCGTGCAGCCGCTCGCGGGCGAGTTCGTCGCGGACCGCGAGCTGTTCAACTCCATCCCGTTCCTCACCGGGTACGCGGTCGAGACCGGGATCATGATAGACGTCCTCAAACAGGTCGGGCTCGGGGCCATGGCGCAGGTGGACCTCGGTACCCGGCAGAACCGCCACCAGCCCCTGCGCGACCTCTCCCGGATGTCCTACGCCGTGCTGCGGGCCGTCGCCCGCAGGCTGCGCGAGGAGGGGCGCCTGGTGCAGCAGCAGGACCCGGGCCTGCCCGGTTCGCTCCTGCAGTTCTCCGACTACCTGCACGCGGTCGCGACCCCCGACGGTCTCAAACTTCAGGAGCACGTCGAGGAGCTAGTCGAACGCCCGCCGATGGCGAAGGTGCTGCGGGTCTAGACGAGCGCGAAGAAGAGAAGGATGAGGGGCCTTCCCGTTCCGGGAAGGCCCCTCATCGTCTTTCAGCCGACCTTCTGCCCGGCCTCCTCGCGCTCGTTGGCGGCGAGGACCTTCTCGACCATGTTCTGGGGGACCTCCTCGTAGTGGGAGAACTCGACGTGGAAGTTGGCCCGTCCGCCGCTGATCGAGCGGAGGTCCCTGGCGTAGGTACGCATCTCTATCTGCGGGACCTCGGCCTGGATGAGCTGGCGCTCGCCCCGCGGGTCCATCCCCATCGGACGCCCGCGCCGCCCGGAGAGGTCCCCCATGATGTCCCCGACGAGCTCGGTCGGGGCGAGGATCTCGACCTTGACGTAGGGCTCCAAGAGGACGGGACGGGCGTTCTCGACGGCGTTCTTGAACGCTATGGAACCGGCCATCTTGAACGCCATCTCCGAGGAGTCGACCGAGTGGTAGCTCCCGTCGTAGAGCCGGACGCGCACGTCGACGACCGGGTAACCGGCGATCGGTCCCTCGCGCATCGCCTCGAGCACCCCCTTCTCGACGGCGGGGATGAACTGCCGGGGGATGGCGCCGCCGACGATCTCGTCGACGAACTCGAAGCCCGCGCCGCGGGGTAGCGGGGAGATCTCGATGTGGCAGTCGCCGTACTGGCCCCGGCCGCCGGTCTGTTTCTTGTAGCGACCCTGCGCCTTCGAACTCGTGGAGATCGTCTCCTTGAGGGGCACCCTCGGCTCTTCGGCCTCGACCTCGACCCCGTAGCGGCGTCCTATGCGCTCGAGTGCTATCTCCACGTGCATCTGGGTGAGCCCGGAGAAGATGTCCTCCCCAGTGTCCTCCGACCGCTCGAGGCGGAGCGAGGGGTCCTCGTCGACGATCCGGCGGATCGCGTCGAAGACCTTCTCCTCCTCGCCGCGGGCCTTCGCCCGTACGGCGAACGCCGCCGTAGGCTCCGGCAGCTCGACCGCCGGGAAGCGCACCGGCGACTCAGGGCGACAGAGGGTGTCGAAGGTGGCGGTGTCCTTCAGCTTGGCGACCGCGATGATGTCCCCGGCGACCGCCTCGTCCACCCCGACGCGTTCCTTGCCCACCAGGTGCGAGATCCCGCCGAGGCGTTCGTTCGACCCGGTGCGGGGGTTCACGAGCGCCTCATCCGAACGACAGCGCCCGCTCACCACCCGCATCACGCTCAGCCGCCCGGAGAACGGGTCGACGTAGGTTTTGAAGACGTAGGCGGCGAAGGGCCCCTCGGGGTCGCAGGAGAATTCGCGCCCCTCCTCGTCCACCCAGCGCGAGCGGTCGAGCGGGCTCGGTGCGCTCCCGGCGATCATGTCGAGCAGCCGGTCCACCCCGATCATGCGCTCCGCGCTCGCCGCCAGGACCGGGATGATGACACCGTCGGCGATCCCGCGCCTCAACCCCTCGAACATCTCCTCGGTCGAGAGCTCCTCCCCTTCGAGGTACTTCTCGAGCAGGCTGTCGTCGCTCTCGGCGATCGTCTCGAGGATCTGAAGCCGCGCCCGCTCGACCTCTTCCTCCATCCCCTCGGGGATACTCTGGCTCTGCCCGCCGTCCACGTAGGCCGTCTGGCTGAGCAGGCCGTAGACGCCGCGGAGATCCCCCTCGCGCCCGACGGGCAGGTTCATCGGTACGACGTGCTGGCCGAACCTCTCCCGGAGCCGCTCCAGCACCTCCCCGAAGTCGGTGCGTTCGCGGTCGAGGTGGTTGACCACGATGATGTGCGGGATGTCCTCCTTCTCGCCCCGCCGCCAGACGCGCTCGGTCACCACCTGGATCGGGTCCTGCGCGTGCACGACCAGGATGGCGCAGTCGGCCGCCCGCTGGGCGACGAACGCGTCCCCGATGAAACCCCCGTCGCCCGGGGTGTCGAGGACATTGACCTGGCGCCCCTTCCACTCGAGGGTGGCCACGTTCATGCCGAGGGTCATCCCGTGCTCGGACTCCTCCTCGGTGTGGTCGAGGACCCCTCTCGATACGGACCCCCTGCCGGATGCGAGCGAGATCATGCCCTCCGCCAGAGACGTCTTGCCGCTTCCCCGGTGTCCGATGAGGCAGACGTTGCGGATGGTCGATGGTTCTGGCGCCACAGCTCCTCCTTTCCAAAAGAGCCGAAATCCCCGTCCGGAACCTCCCGGACGGCTTGTGCTTAGAATAACCCAGCCGGAGCGACGGCGCAGAGAGAAGAAGGCGAAGGGGCCCGGTTTACCGGGCCCCTTCGCTCGTACCGCCAGCGTTCCGCCCTCAGACCACGAGCAGCATCGGGTTCTCCAGAAGACGCCTGACCTCGGCCATGTACTGCGCCCCCTCGGCCCCGTTGACGATGCGGTGGTCGGCGGAGAGCGTGAGCTTCATGGAGTCCACCGGCACGACGTTCCCCTCCTCGTCGAAGCCGGGGCGCCGGACGATGCTCGAGACCGCGACGATCGCGGCCTGCGGCGGGTTTATGATCGCCGAGAAGCTCTCCACCCCGAACATGCCCATGTTCGAGACGGTGAAGGTGCCGCCCTGGTACTCCTCGGGCCTGAGCTTCCCGTCACGCGCCCGGGAGGCGAGGTCCTTGGCCTCCGCGGAGATCGCAGAGAGGGTCTTGTTCGCCGCATCCCTTATGACCGGGGTGATGAGCCCGGACTCGAGCGCGACGGCCATCGCGAGGTCGACCCTCTCGTGCACCTCTATCCCGTCGCCGGTCCACAGTGCGTTGAGCATCGGGAACTTCCTCAGCGCCAGCGCGCACGCCTTCATCACGAAGTCGTTCACCGAGAGCTTTATCCCCTCGTCGGCGAGCCTCTCGTTGAGGTCGCGCCGCAGCTGCGCGAGCTCCCCGACGTCCGCCTCGATCGTCGCGTAGAAGTGGGGTATCTCGCGCTTGGCCTGCTGCATCCGCTCGCCGATGATCTTCTGCATCCGGCTCGGCTGCACGAGCTCGGTGCCCGGCTCGCCGGCAGGCTCCGGCGCCGGGGCCGGGCGTGGAGCGGCCTCCTCCCGCTCCTCAGCCGCCTCCGCTCCTCCCCTCTCCAGGGCCGCCCGCACGTCGCGCTCGACGATGCGCCCCTGGGGACCGGTGCCCTTTATCTTGGAGAGGTCGAGGTTGTTCTCGCGCGCCAGGCGCCGCACGATCGGCGAGGCGCGGAAGTGCCCGTCGGTGCGCTGGGTGGACGGGGCGGGACGCTCCTCCTCGCGGGTGGCCGTGGCGGCCTCGGGTTCTCCACCCGATCCACCCTCTTCGGCCGGGGTCTCCTCCCGCTCCTCCCCGCCGCCGCGCTCGGGCACCTCCTCACCCTCGCCGGCGATGAAGGCTATCGCCTCGCCGACGGGGACGTCCTGCCCCTCCTCGGCGTAGAGCTCGGCCAGGGTACCCGAGTCCTCGGCCTCGAGCTCCATCGTGACCTTGTCGGTCTCGATCTCGGCTATCGGCTCCCCGGCCTCCACCTCGTCCCCCTGGCTCTTGAGCCAGCGGAGGAGGGTGCCTTCCTCCATGGCGTCGCCCATCTTGGGCATGATCACTTCCGGCAACTTACTTCTCCTCCATGTAGAGAGCCCGCCGGGCGGCGTTCGCGACTTCCTTCTCGCTCGGGAAGGCCAGAAGCTCCAGGTTGCGCGCGTATGGTGCGGGGGTCTCGGCCCCGCTCACCCGTTCGACCGGCGCGTCGAGGTAGTCGAAGGCCTTCTCCTGGATGATCGCCGCGACCTCGCTCGCTACCCCGAACCAGCGCCACTGCTCCTCGACCGCCACGGCCCGGTGCGTCTTCTTCACCGACTCGACTATGGCATCCTCGTCGAAGGGGCGTAGCGAGCGGAGGTCTATCACCTCCGCGTCCACGCCATCCTCCTCTTCGAGCGTCTCGGCCGCCCGCAGGCACAGGTTGACCTGCCGCCCGTAGGCGATGAGCGTCACGTCCGAGCCCTCGCGGGCGATTCTGGCCTTGCCGAACGGCACGGCGTTGTCGCCCTCCTCGACCTCGCCCTTGGTCCCGTAGAGCGCTCCGGCCTCCAGGAAGATCACGCAGTTGTCGTCCCGGATGGCGGTGAGCATCATCCCCTTGGCGTCGTTCGGGGTCACCGGGGCGACGACCTTCAGACCAGGGAAGTGCCCGTAGAAGCTCTCCAGCGAGTGGGTGTGCTGGGCGGAGAGCTGGACGCCCCCTCCGTTGGGACCGCGGATCACGAGCGGCACCTTGACCTGCCCGCCGGAGAAGTAGCGCACCTTGGCGGCGTTCTGGATGATCTGGTCGGCCGCGAGGAACGAGAAGTTCCAGGTCATCATCTCGACCACGGGCCGCATCCCCATCATCGCCATCCCGACCGCCGCCCCGGTGAAGCCGTTCTCGGAGATGGGGGTGTCTATGACCCGCCGGGGACCGTACTTGTCGTAGAGCCCGTCGGTGATGAGGTGGGTCCCGCCGTAGACGCCGATGTCCTCGCCCATCAGGATGACGCTCTCGTCCCGGTCCATCTCGTGGACCATGGCCTCCCTGAGGGCCTCCCGGTAGGTCTTGGTCTCGGCCATCTACTCCTCCCCCTCCCCAGCGTAGACGTCGGTGTAGAGCTCCTCGGCGGGTGGCTCCTCGCTCTCTTCGGCGAACCTCACGGCCTCCTCCACCTCTCGTTTGGCCTCCTGCTTTATCTCCTCTATCCTCTCCTCGTCGAGATCACCCGAATCCAGCAGCCGCTTCTCGACCATGCCTATCGGGTCTCGCTCGCGCCACTTCTCGACCTCTTCCTTGGTGCGGTACTTCTCGAGGAAGTCGGCCGCCCCGTGCGGCGCGATCCTGTAGGTGATGGCCTCGACCGCGTAGGGCCTTCCGCTCTCGCGCACCCGTTCGGCGGCCCGGTGGGCGCACTCGAGGACGGCGAGGAGGTCCATGCCGTCGACCTTCTCGTGCTCGATCGCGTAGGAGTCGAACTTGGCCGCCAGGTCGGTCATCGCGGTGGCCCGCTCGACCGAGGTGCCCATGCCGTACTGGTTGTTCTCGATTATGAACAGGCAGGGGCACATCTCGTCCTTGCCCCAGAGACCGGCCAGGTTCGCCGCCTCGTGGAAGGCGCCCTGGTTGATCGCCCCGTCGCCGAGGAAGAGCTGGACGATGTGGTCGGTGTTCTGGTACTTGAGGGCGTAGGCGAGCCCGACCCCGACGGGGATGTGCCCTCCGACGATGCCGTAGCCGCCCATGAGACCGCGCTTGACGTCGAAGAGGTGCATCGACCCGCCCTTGCCCTTCACGAGCCCGGTCCGCTTGCCGTAGAGCTCGGCCATGACCTCGCCGGGCGAGGCTCCCAGGAGCAGGGCGTGCGGGTGGTCGCGGTAGGCAGTTATCACCCTGTCGCCCTCGCGGTAGGCGTCGAGGAAGCCGGTCGCCACGGCCTCCTCGCCCGTGTAGACGTGCAGATACCCGCCGATCTTGCCCTGACGGAAGGCCCTCTGACAGGCGTCCTCGAAGGCCCGGATCAGGACCATCTTCTGGTATAGCTCGGCCAGATTCTCCGGGGTGGTCGCCACGGCTCCCTCGCCGCGGGCCCCTACGTCACCGTTCTCCGAGCGTCCGTCTTTAGCCGGCATAAGGCCCCTTCCCGTTGAGAACTCATCTCGCTCTTCATCCAAAGAATACCAGACTTCAAAAGGCCAAACGGTCCTCGTCAGCCCCTCCTCGCAAGCCACCGGCCCGCCTCCCTGAACGCCCTCGCCCGATGAGAATCCTCGTGCTTGACCTCCCCCATCTCGGCGTAGGTCAGGGAGGAACCTTCGGGGACGAAGATGGGGTCCCAGCCGAAGCCGCCGGCACCCCGCGGAGCCGCCGCCACCTCTCCCTGGACCTCGCCGCGGAAGGTCTTGATCCCCTCCCCCCTCATCGAGACGGCGACCACGCAGACGGCGAGCGCCCGGCGGTCGCGCTCACCGGAGAGCATCCCGAGCATCCCCTCCACCCCCACCGCCTCCAGAAACCAGCGGCTGAACGCGCCCGGGAGTCCGTTCCAGGCGCGGAAGACGATGCCGGAATCCTCCACGATGACGGGCTCCGGCGGATCGCCGAGGGCGTCGCGGGCCGAGGCCGCCTTCGCGTGGGCCACCTCGGCGAGATCGAGGTGTTGGATCTCGTGAACCTCCGGCGAGGCGGAGAGCAGCTTCATGCCGAGGATGTCCTCCACCTCCCGGCGTTTGTCCGGGTTGGATGTGACGAAGATCGGGTCCATGATCCGAAGTCTACAATTGGGGAAGGCGCTGTGGTAGAGTCGCGCCGTGTGGGCAGCTGTCAGTCCCTGCGATAGTGGGAAGAAGGTGATGCGGTGCCGCTCGTAGACCTCGACCGCTTCGATTTCCTCTACGCCCGGCGGGTGAAGGGGATGAAGTCCAGCGCGGTGCGCGACCTGATGGACGGCTCCTCGCGCCCCGGGATCATCTCGCTCGCCGGAGGTTTCCCGGACACCAGGGCATTCGGCGAGGAGGCCCTGCGAGAGATCTTCTCCTCAATCAGCCGCGACTCGGCGCTGGCGCTGCAGTACGGTCCGACCGGCGGGATAGAGAGCACCAAGGACGTCATCGTCGAGGTGATGGCCGAGGAGGGCATACCGGCCCGCCAGGAGAACGTCTTCGTAACCACCGGGGCCCAGCAGGCGCTCGACCTGGTCGGCAAGGCCTTCCTCGACGAGGGGGACATGATCCTCTGCGAGGGCCCGACCTACGTGGGGGCGCTGAACGCCTTCGCCTCCTACGGTCCGCAGGTCGTGCACGTACCGATGGACCGCTCGGGCATGATCGTCTCGAAGGCCCGGGAGATCCTGGAGGATGCGAGAAGGCGCGGCATCCGCCCGAAGTTCATCTACACGGTCCCCAACTTCCACAACCCCGCGGGTGTGACGATGAGCGAGGCGAGGCGCAGGGAGCTGCTCGAGCTGGCGCGAAAGTTCGACCTCGTCATCGTCGAGGACAACCCCTACGGTATGCTGCGCTTCGAGGGAGATCCGCTCCCCTCGCTCGCGGCGATCGAACAGGAGGAGGACGGCGAGGTCGGGCGGGTCATCTACCTGGGGACCTTCTCCAAGATCTTCGCCCCCGGCGTGAGGCTCGGGTGGGTGCACGCCCAGCCGGGGATAATCCACAAGATAAACGTGGGCAAGCAGGGCGCGGACCTGTGCTCCTCGAACCTTTCGCAGATGATCATCTCGACCTACTTCCGGGAGGGCGACTGGAAGGGCTACGTTCGGCGGCAGATAGAGATCTACCGCGAACGCCTGAGGACGATGCTCGACTCCCTGGCGGAATACATGCCAAAAGAGGTCCACTGGACCCACCCAAGAGGCGGCCTCTTCGTGTGGGTGACGCTCCCCTCCTACCTGGACGCGAGCGCGATGCTGCCGCGGGCGGTCGCGGGCGGCGTCGCCTACGTACCCGGAGAAGGCTTCTACGCCGACGGCTCGGGCCGGAACTGCATGCGGCTCAACTTCTCCTTCGTCGAACCCGAGAGGATAAGGCGCGGCATAGAGCTGCTCTCCGGGGTCATAAGAGACCGCATGGAGCTCAGAAGCGCGCTCGAGAGGGGAGCCAGGGGATCGTCCCGTGAGAAGAGCGCCGACCGCTCCCGTCAGGCGGCGGGCCGGGAGGAGGGGTAGTGGCGCGCCTCGTCGTCCTGCGCGGGGGGCGCTCGATGGAGCGCGACGTCTCTTTGGCCACCGGCAGGCGGGTGGCCCACGCCCTGCAGAGGCTGGGCCACGAGGTGCACGAGCTGGACCTCGAAGAGCACCTGACCGAGACGCTCGTGGAGCTCTCGCCGGACGCGGCCTTCGTGTGCCTGCACGGCATCGGCGGGGAGGACGGCACAGTACAGGCGCTGCTCGAGGCGCTCGGCATCCCCTACACCGGCAGCGGACCGCACGCGAGCGTCCGCTGCTCGGACAAGGACTACGCCAAACGGCTGCTGCTCTCCGCCGGGCTCCCGACGCCGCCCTTCCGTACCTTCACCCGAAGGGCGATGCGCGAGATGGGCGCGGCGGCGGCGCTGGAGCCCGCCTCATCCGGCCTGGGTTACCCGCTCGCGGTCAAGCCCTGCAGGGAGGGCTCGGGGCTGGGCCTCAGCCGGGTCGAGGGTGCGGAGGCACTCCCGGATGCCGTCTACGAGGCGTTCGGCTACGACACCAAGATCCTGCTCGAACGCTGGGTGGAGGGGACGGAGATAGCGGTGCCGATCCTCGAGCCTCCGGGCGAGCCGCCTCGGGCGCTCGGGCTCGTAGAGATCCGACCGCCCGAGGGCGCCTACTACGACTTCCAGGCGAAGTACACCCCCGGCGCGACCGACTTCGCGATACCCGCCGAGATCCCGCCGGAGGACGCGGCGCGGGTGGAGGAGACGGCGCT
>JAIMBO010000063.1 GCA_023511405.1 Rubrobacteraceae bacterium | reverse complement strand
CCGTAGTAGTCGATGATGCTCCACGAGAGACCGGGCCAGCAGTCGTCGAGCTGCCAGATGAGGGTGCCGGAGCAGTGGGGCTTGCGGCGCCGGAAGTGCTCGATGGCGAACTTGAGGCCTTCGGCCTGGGAGATCTGACTGTAGTCCACGTACTCCTCGAGCGTCTCCGGCAGGCCCGTGACGGTGAGCATGAGGTTGTCTCCCTTGTCCTTGGGCTCGTCTTTGTTGTGGTGGTCCATCGAGGGGCTGTGATGGTAGAGCTCCTCCTCTGGTATGACCCGCTTCAGGGTCTGGATGGACGGCGCGGCGTGCATCCCGAACTCGCTTATGAAGCGCCCCTCGTCCTCGGCGTAGCGCTCATACGAGACGTTCTCGGGTGTGGGCTCGCGCCGGGGACGCTCCCCGAAACGCCGGGGGAAGCTGCCGTGCCAGACGTCCCAGTTGTGCCGGTCGCCGTCCTGCATGGAGTTGTGGTCGTCGCCCCCGTACGGCGAGCCGGGCCAGTAGGGTGTCCTGCCGTCGTGCTCGCGCACCACCCGGGGCAGTATCTCGTCGTAGTAGAGCGAGCCGGGGACCTTGCTCCCCGGCTCGTCCCAGTGCTTCTGGTCGTGGATCCACTGGTTCTCGTTGTTGCCGCACCAGAGGGCGAGGCACGGGTGGTTCCTGAGCCGCTTTACCTGATATTCGGCCTCTGCTTCGACCTCGGCGGCCATTTCCTCGTCCTCGGGATAGGCGGCGCAGGAGAACATGAAGTCCTGCCAGACGAGCACCCCACACTCGTCGCACGCCTCGTAGAAGGCGTCGTGCTCGTAGACCCCGCCGCCCCACACCCGGAGCATGTTCATGTTGGCCTCCCTGGCCGCGAGAACCAGGGCGCGGTAGCGCCCTGGTGTGATGCTGCCGGGGAAGGAGTCCGCCGGGATCCAGTTCGCCCCCCGCGCGAAGACGGGCACCCCGTTTACGACGAACCGGAAGTGCCTGCTCCCCGGCTCGTCCGGGTCCGGAGACTGATCGAGCTCGACCGTGCGGATGCCGACCTTCTGCTCTCTGCTCTCCAGAACCTCGCCGCCTGCTTGAAGCTCGACCCGTAGCCCGTAGAGCGCGGGTTCCCCGAGCCCGTTGGGCCACCAGGGCTCGGGATCTTTGACCTCCAGGTAGAGCGTGCCTCTCGGCCTCTCCTCCCCCCGGAGGTCCACCACGCCCGCAGCGACCTCCCCGCCCGCCGGCGATGCCAGCCTTGCGCGCACCCCTAGCCGCCCTCGACCGGCGAAGCGTTCCGCCTCGACCCGCACCGCGACGAGCGCCCGATCACACCCGAGCTCCAGCGTGTAGAAGTGGACGCCCGAGAGCGCAGCCCCGCGCTCGCGCCTGAGCTCGACGGGGCGCCAGATCCCGACTGTCGGGAGCCTCGGCCCCCAGTCCCACCCGTAGCCGAACTGGGCCTTGCGCATGAGAACCCGCCGCGCCTCGTTCACCGCCCACCCCGGAACTTCGCGTCCAGAGACCCTCTCGAGCGGCGGGTCGAAGCGTACCGCGAGGACGTTCTCCCGGCCGAATCTGATCTCCTCGCTTACGTCGAAGACGGCCTCCCGGAACATGTTCTCGTGCGAGCCCAGCTCCTTCCCGTTGAGCCAGACGGTGGCGAAGGTGTCGAGACCCCCGAAGACGAGCCTGAGCCTCTCGTCCTCCCCCAGCGGCTCCTCCGGGCCCGTGAAGGCGGTGCGGTACCACCACTCCCGCTCCTCGACCCAGAAGCACCTCCCCTCGTTCCGACCGTAGAAAGGGTCTTCTATCCGGCCGGCCCGAAGCAACGCCGTGTGCACGTCCCCCGGAACCTCCGCTCCGATCCACCCCTCCTCCGGAAACCTTTCCTCGTGCGCCCCGGCTGCAAAGCCATCACCCGGCGCGAAGTCTCCGATCCTCCACCGTTCCAGCAAATGCCCTTCTCCTCTTATTAAATAACTCAACTTGAGTTATGTTAACAGAATCGAGTTTCGAGATGATTGGGATCTTAGAATAGAGCCATTCGAGTCTGTTCAGGGGGTGATCCTATGCGCACGGGGACGAACCTTTTGAAGGTCAAAGACTACAACCAGCGTCTGGTTTTGGAGATCATCCGGCTCGGGGACGGGGCGAGTCGGGTGGAGATCGCGGAGCGCACGGGGCTCACGGCGCAGACGGTCTCGAACATCGTGCGGCGGCTTCTTTCCGAGGGTGTGATCGAGGAGGTGGGGAAGGGGAGGTCGAGAGGCGGGGGCAAGCCGAGGGTTCTGCTCCGGCTGCGGCCCGGGGCGGGGTACGCGGTCGGGGTGCAGATAGACCGGGACGAGGTACGGGTTGCGCTGGTCGATCTGGCGGGGAGGGTGGTCGGCCGGAGGAGGCATCCGCTCGCGGGGAGAGGAGGGCCGGAGGACGTCGTGAAGCTCGCTGTGGGGGCGGTGGGTGCGGTGATCCGGGAGGGTGGGGTGGAATCGGGGAAGGTGCTCGGGGTCGGGGTGGCCGCCCCGGGGCCGCTCGACCCGGATAGCGGGGTCGTCTACGGTCCGCCGGGGATGGAAGGCTGGGAGGAGGTCAGGCTCAAGGAGAAGATCGAGGCCGCCTGCGGGTACCCGGTCGTGCTCGACAACGACGCGGTCGCCTCGGCGGTGGGGGAGCGTTGGATCGGGGCGGCGCGGGGGGTGCGTGATTTCCTCTTCGTCTACGCCGGGTGGGGGATCTCGGCCGGGATCTTCGTCGACGGGCAGCTCTACCGCGGGAGGAGCGGGACCGCCGGCGAGATCGGACACATCCCCCTCGATCCCGCGGGACCCGTCTGCGGGTGTGGGAACCGGGGGTGCCTCGTGCGCTACTGCTCGCCGCGGGAGATAACCGACCGCGTACGCCGCAGGCTCGATGCCGGGGAGGAGAGCACGCTGCGCGGGATCCACGGGCGAGACCCGGCCGCGCTCGACTACGAGGCCGTGCGGCGGGCCGCTGCCGCCGGGGATCGCCTCGCGCTCGAGGAGGTCGGAGAGTCCGCCAGGATGCTCGGCCGGGCGCTCGTGGGGCTCGCCAACACGCTCGATCCGGAGAAGGTCGTGCTCGGTGGCAGGGCCTTCGGTAGGGTCGGGGAGGTCTACCGGCGGGAGGCGGAGGAGGCGCTCGGGCGGGTGCTCTACCCCGGACGGCGCCAGGTGGGCGTGGAGGTCTCCGCTTCGGGGGAGGAGGCCGTCGCCCTCGGTGCGGCCGCGCTCGTGCTCCACGATTCCTACGCCCCCCGCATGCAGGGCCTGGAGGCACTCTAGAGATGGCCGTCGCCGCCATAGACGTGGGAGGGACGAAGACCCGCGTGGAGATCTTCTCCGGTCGTGAGGAGCCGCTCGAATCCACCACGTTCGAGACCCCGCGAGACGGGGACGTCGCCGGCAGGGTCGGGGAAGCCGTGCTCGCGCTCGCCGCGGGCGAGAGGATCGAAGCGGCGGCCGCCGCCTCCCCCGGTCCGCTCGACCCGCGCGGCGGTGTGATCCTCAACCCACCCAACCTCTCCGGGGAGTGGTGGGGGCTCGAGTTCGCCGGAAGGATGGAGGAGATCTTGGGGTGCCCCGCCGCGCTCGAGAACGACGCCAACCTCGGTGCGCTGGGGGAGGCCGTGTACGGCGGTGGCCGGGGGTACGGTTCGGTGCTCTACATAACCGTCTCCACCGGCGTCGGGACCGGGCTCGTCGTGGGCGGCGTGATCTTCGGCGGCTCGCGCGGGTTCGCCGCCGAGCTCGGGCACACCGTCATAACCGACGACGAGCGCGTCTGCGGTTGCGGGCGACGGGGGTGCGTGGAGGCCGTCGCCTCCGGCACCGCCATAGCCCGGCGGGCGCTCGAGAGCGGATGGGCCCCGCAGGACGGAGGAGAGGTCACCGCGCTCGCCGTCGCCACCGCGGCCGCCTCCGGCGACCGGCGGGCGCTCGCGGTGCTCTCCGAGGCCGCCGGATACCTCGGCCGGGCGATAGTCAACTTCGTCTACGCCTACGACCCGGAGGTCGTCCTCCTCGGCGGCGGGGTGGCCCAGTCCGACCTTTTCATGCGCCTCGTCGCGGAAGCCGTGGATGCGGAGCCGATCATGCCCGCCTTTCGCGGCGTGCCGGTCGCGCGTGGAGCGCTGGGCGAGCGCAGCGTCGTCTGCGGGGCCCGGGTGCTCGCCGAGAGGCTCGCGAAGAGAGGGGCATGAGCCCTGGGTGGGGTGCTATGCTGTTGTAAGCGGCTTTGACTGGACGCCGCGGGGCGGCGTATCCTTGCCGGGTGATGTTCGCGAGAGATCGACTTCGTGGTGAGCGCATGCATCTTAAGGCTGGCACGAGATGAGTGATGGGCGGGTGAGGGTCGTGGTCACCGGCCTCGGGGCCGTCACGCCCTTCGGGGTCGGGGTCCGGACGTTCTGGGAGGCGATCCTCTCCGGACGCTCCGGGGTGGGCGAGATGGACGATCCGGTGCTCGCCCGATGGTCCCCGGTCGCGGCCCGGGCCCGGGACTTCGACGCCGCCGATCATCTCCCGAAGCGACTGGTCCGCAACACGGACAGGGTCACACAGATGGCGCTCGTGGCGGCGGAGGAGGCCCTTGCCGACGCGGGGTTGCTGGGGGATGTTCCCTTCTCCGGTCTCGACCGGGACCGGGTCGGGATCTCGATGGGATCGGTCTTCGGCGGGGTCGTCTCGCTCGAGGCCGGGGCGGCGCGTCTGGCCAGGAACCCTTCGGCCCGGGGGGAGCCGCGCCTGGTCTCCAAGGCCATCCCCAACGCACCCGCGGGGGCGTTGGCGATGCGCCACGGGCTGCGGGGTCCGGTGATGACCTACTCGACCGCCTGCGCCTCCTCGGCCAACTCCATCGGCGAGGCGCTCTACTGGCTCGGCGCGGGGGCGGCCGACGCGGTGATCGCGGGCGGGACCGAGTGCCTGTTCTCGCCGGCGATCCTCGCCGGGCTCGCGGCCTCCAGCGCGATCGCGCTCAAAGGGCCGGAGGATCCCGGGGCCTGGTCGCGCCCGTTCGCCGCCGACCGCAGGGGGATGGTGATGGGGGAGGGGGCGGCCGTGCTCGTGCTGGAGCCTCTGGAGCGGGCGCTCGCGCGCGGCGCACGGGTCTACGCCGAGCTCGCCGGCTACGGCACCTCCAACGACGCCTACCACGAGACGGCACCGGACCCCTCGGGGGAAGGGGCGGTGCTCGCGATGGAGCGGGCGCTACGCTCCTCGGGCGTCCCGGCGCGGGATGTGGGATACGTCAACGCCCACGCCACCGCGACGCCGGCCGGGGATCTCGCCGAGTCGAAAGCCCTGAAGAAGGTCTTCGGGGAGTATCTGGAGACGCTCCCCGTCAGCTCCATAAAAGGGGCCGTCGGTCACATGCTCGGTGCGGCGGGCGCTATCGAGAGCCTCGCCACCGTGCTCGCCCTGCAGGAAGGCGTCCTCCCGCCCACCATCAACTGCGAGAACAGAGACCCGGAGGCCCCGCCGGACGTCGTACCCCTGCGCTCCCGTGAGCAGCAGATAGAAACGGCCATGAGCAACTCCTTCGGCTTCGGGGGACAGAACGCGGCCCTGATCTGGCGCCGCGCCTAGCACGGGGAGCCTCCCCGCAGGCGTCTGAGGGCCAGGAGCGCCGCGGCGACGCCGCTGGAGCTGAAGATCTCACCCGAGAGCACCAGCCGCTCCACCCCGCCGATCGGCACGCTCTCCACCGTGAGGCGCTCGTGCTCGTCGAGGTCCAGGCTCTCGTTCACCCGCTCCACGCCGCGCGCCAGGAAGAGGTGGGCCCAGTTGTCCTTGAGCGAGGGAGAGGAGGAGACCCTTCCGAGGAGCTCCCACTCCCCCTCCCCGTAGCCGGTCTCCTCCAGCAGCTCGCGCCGGGCCGCGTCCTCGGGCGCCTCGCCCGGTTCGAGGAGCCCGGCCGGCAGCCCGAGCTCCTCCCGCCCGAGCGGCGGGCGGTACTGGCGCACCAGCAGAACGCGCCCCTCATCCGTCACCGGAAAGACGATCGCGGCGTCCGGACGCTCGATGACGTAGTAGGGGTCTTTGACGGTGCCGTCGGGCAGCCGCAGCCGGTCGGCACGCAGCGCGAAGTACGGGGTTTCGAGGAGCCTCCTCGAAGAGAGGCTCTCCCAGCGCTCTTCAGCGGCCATCTTCTCCGGAGAGGATCGCGGGCAGCTCCTCGGTGAACGCCCCGCGGGAGAAGATCCGGTCGCAGCCGGCCTCGCGGGCGGCCTTTATGAGCTCCGTCTCGACGTGCGGGACGAAGCCGATCGTCCTGATCTTCCGCGTGGCCTCGCCGGATTTCACCTCGCGCAGAAGCTCGACGGGCTCGTAGCGGGAGGAGGCGAGGTCGAGGACGAGGAGGTCCGGCGGGCTCTCGCGCAGGGATTCGAGCAGCTTCCCGCCGCTCCTGGGGAAGGAGACCTCCACGCCGAGCTTGTCTGCGGTAGCCGAGATCTTGCTCCTGAACAGCAGATCCTCCACCGCCGCCACGATCCTTCTTGGCACCCGCGTTCCCTCCTTCGGAAGTTTTCGCCGACACCCGCGATTCTACCCTTCCGGCTTGCGGTATCTTATCTGGCGTGAAGAGGCTGTATTCCGAGGTCGTCTCCAGCCTGCGGGAGACCAGGCGCACGCTCGCGAGCTTCGTGCCCTTCCTGAGGCCGCGTCTCAGGGGGATGCTCCTCGCGCTCGTGCTCCTGCTGCTCGAGACGGGCTCGAGCCTCGCCCAGCCCTGGCCGCTCGCCCTCATCCTGGACTACGTCCTCGGCGGGAAGAGCCTGCCGGGGTACGTCCCCCGTTTCCTCGCCGGGAGCGGGGTCCTGCTCGCCGCGCTCGCTTTTCTCGCCGTGGTCGTGAGCGGGGCGAGCCGGGGGATCTCCTCGCTGCGTTCTTACCTCCTGCAACGGCTCGGGCAGGAGACCGTCTTCGACCTCAGGAACGCGCTCTATCGCCGGGTGCACGAGCTCGGCCTCGACTACCACTCCGACAGGCGCACCGGGGACACGATAACCCGCGTGACCGGGGACGTGCGGGAGGTCAGGACCCTGCTCGTGGATTCGGTCGTCGAGATCGGCTCCTCGTCGTTGATCCTGCTCGGGATGCTCGTCGTAATGCTCTTCCTCGACTGGAAGCTCACGCTGCTCGCGTTGCTCGGCGCGCCCTTCCTCTTCCTCGCCGTCAGCCGCTACCGGGGCGCCTTGATAAACCGAATGCGCACCGTGCGCACCAGGGAAGGAGCCATAGCCTCGGTCGCCCAGGAGGCCATAACCGGCATCCGGGCGGTCAAGATCTTCGGTCGCGAGCGCGAGGAGCTCTCCCGGTTCCGGCGCGAGAGCGAGGAGGCGCTTAGGGCGAGCGTCGAGAGCGCCGCGATACAGGCCCGCTTCGGGCTCATGCTCGGGCTCGTCGGGGGGCTCGGGGTCGCGCTCGTCGTGTACTTCGGGGCGCGGCAGGTCCTCGCCGGGGCGATCTCGGTCGGGGAGCTCACGGTCTTCGTCTCTTATCTGGGACAGTTCTTCTCCCCGATGTGGTCTCTCAGCAGGCAGGCGAACCAGGTCGGCCAGTCGCTGGTCTCGGCCGAGCGCATCGTCGAGCTGCTCGACGCCGAGCCGGGCGTGAAGGACCTCCCCGGGGCCAGGCCCGCACCCCCCATCGCCGGGCGGGTGACCTTCGAGGACGTCAGCTTCGCCTACGACCCGCAGGCCGGCTACGTCCTCGACGGGATGAGCTTCGACGTCGAGGCGGGCAGCCGGGTCGCGCTCGTCGGCGTGAGCGGGGCGGGGAAGACCACCGTGACCTCGCTCATCGCCCGCCTCTACGACCCGCAGGAGGGGAGGATCCTGATCGACGGCCAGGACATCAAGGGTTTCACGCTGCGCTCTCTGCGTGAGGCGGTGACCTTCGTGCCCCAGGAGCCGATGCTCTTCCGCGCCACGGTCGCCGAGAACATCGCCTACGGCCGCCCCGGCGCGAGCCGGGAGGAGATAGAGCACGCCGCCGAGCTCGCCGGCGCCGCGGAGTTCATCCGGGCGCTGCCCGAAGGTTACGACACCCTCGTCTCCGAGCGTGGGGAGAGCCTCTCCGGGGGTCAGCGCCAGCGCATCTCCATCGCCCGGGCGATGCTGCGGGATTCACCCATCTTGATCCTGGACGAACCCGAGGCCGGGCTCGACGCCGAAGTCGCAGGGGCGGTCGCCGAGAGCTGGCGGCACCTCACCGAGGGGAGGACCACCTTCGTGATCTCGCACGAGCTCAGGCTCGCCCGGGAGGTGGACAGGATACTGGTGATAGACTCCGGAGATATCGTGGAGAGCGGGACCCACGAGGAGCTGCTGGAGCGCGACGGCCTCTACGCCCGGCTCTACGCGCTGCAGGAGCCGGACGTGACCTGGCGATGAGCGGGAGAAAGGGGGTGAGGGACCTTTGCGGGAGCTTCTGATCATCTCCATCGTGCTGACGTTCGCCCTGCTCGCGATCTACGCCTCGTTCGCGATGATGCACTGAAGCGGACCGTTCATCCCTCCTCCATGGGTTTCCTGCGGGCGAGGACCTGAGAGACGCGCGGGCCGTCGGTCTCGTCGACGCGCAGGACGTAGCCGTCCGAGACCACCTCGTCCCCGACCTCGGGGGCGCGGCCCAGCTCACCGAAGACCAGACCGCCGATCGTCTCGAAGTCCTCGCTCTCGAAGCTCGCGTCGAGCGCCTCGTTGGCGACCTCCAGCGGGACGCTGCCGTCTATGAGGAAGGAGCCGTCGGGGAGCTTGAGGACCTGCGGCTCCTCCTGGTCGAACTCGTCCCGGATCTCGCCGACTATCTCCTCCAGGATGTCCTCGATGGTGACGATCCCCTCGAAGGACCCCCACTCGTCGATGACCACCGCGAGCTGCAGCTCCTCACGCTGGAAGTCCTCCAGGATGTCGTCTATGCGCCGGTTCTCCGGGACGACGAGAACCTCCCGCATCAGGTCGCGGGCCGTGAAATCCGCATCCGCGCTGCCCGTCTGGTCGACCACCCGCAGCACGTCCTTGACGTGCACCGCGCCGATGACGCGGTCGGGGTCCTCCTCCTCGTAGACCGGGTAGCGGGTGTAGTGGCCCCGGGCCGACACCGAGAGCAGCTCCCGGAAGGACATCTCCGCCGGGAGCGCCACCACGTCGGGGCGGGGGACCATGATCTCGCGCGCCACCTTGTCGTTGAGCTCGAAGATCGCGCCGACCATCTCGCTCTCCTCCTGCTCGAGCATCCCGTGCTTCGCCGACTGCTGGACGAGCGCCCGGATCTCGGTCTCCGAAGGGCTCTCCTCGCCTTCGGAGGCCGGCGGGATGCCGAGCGCGCGGGTGAGGGCGTTGGCCGCCCCGTTGAAGAGCACCACCAGGGGCAAGAACGCGTAGTAGAAGAACTTCATCGGCAGCGCCGTAACGAGCGAGGTCCCTTCGGCCTTCTGGATCGCCACGGTCTTCGGGGCCAGCTCGCCGAGCACCACGACGAGCGCCGTGACGAGGAGGAAGCTGATCACAGGTCCGGCGTAACCCGCTGCCGAGGCGGAGAGTCCTACGGCCTCGAGGACCGGCTCGAGGAAGTACGAGACGGCGGGCTCCCCGATCACGCCGAGCCCGACGGAGCACAGCGTGATTCCGACCTGGCAGACCGCGAGGTAGGTGTCGAGACGGTCGGTGGCCTCGCCGACGAGCCGGGCGGTGAACCCGCCTTTCTGCTCCATCTCGTCGACCTGGGTCGCCCTGAGGCGCACCAGCGCGAACTCCGCGGCGACGAACAGACCGTTCAGCGCGATGAGGAGCAGCGCGAAGAAGAGTTTCGCGCCCTGAAGAGCTAGCCCTTCCAGGATTCCCTCCGGGTCGGGCGGGTTTCGCGGGTGCGCCTCCCGAGAGGAGGCGCGCCGGTACTCGATGTCTCGGCTGGGTCCATGGCTCCTGGGAAGAAATATAACATCCGGCGCGCCTCCCGCAAGAGCTCCTAGTAGAGTAGCTCCTTGTCCAGCTGGTTCTTGAGTGGCTCCCCCGCGAGGTAGCGGCGGAGGTTTTCGCAAAAGAGATCCGTCTGGCGCCGGTCGGCTTCGGGGACGTTGTCCGTGGCGTGCGGGCTCACGATGACTTCGTCCATCTCCCACAGGGGGCTCTCGGCGGGAAGCGGCTCGGTCTCGAAGACATCGAGCGCCGCCCCCGAAAGGTGTCCCTCGCGCAGGGCCTCGACGAGCGCGCCCTCGTCCACCACCGACCCGCGCCCGACGTTGATGAAGTACGCCCCCCGCCGCATCGCCGAGATCGCACGCCGGTCTATCAGGCGGATGGTCTCCGGGGTTGTGGGCAGCGTCACGGCGACGTAGTCGGCCCGGGAGAGGGCCTCGTGCAGGTCTTCCGTCGCGTAGAGCTCGTCGGCGTATCCGCGGGCGGGATCGTCCTCGCGCACCGTGCGCTTGACACCGGTCGTGTGCATCCCGAAGGGCCGGGCTCGCGAGGCGATGGCCCGGCCGATGTTCCCGAGGCCGACGATGCAGAGCGTCTTCCCCTCCAGCGTGTCCACGGGCTCCTCGTTCCACCTTTTGGCCGCCTTGTCCTTCTGGAGCCGGAAGAGGCGCTTGGCGTGGGCGAGCATCGCCAGGAGCACGAACTCCGCCAGGTACGGGGAGTAGACCCCGCTCGCGGTCGTCACCACCACCTCGCTCTCGAGGAGCCCGGCCCTCTTCGCCACCTCCCCGGCGCCGGCCATGCTCCCCTGCACCCACCGCAGGCGCGGGGCGAGCGCCGGCAGGTCCGGGATCGGAGCCCCCTTCTCGCGCGGGAAGTCGTAGAGGACCTCGGCCTCGGCGAGCATGCCGAGCAGCCGCTCCCTCTGCGCAGGGGAGGGGCTCCAGTCGGCGGGGCCTACGTGGTCCCCGGGCCAGCGCGAGGGAGGGACCACCTCGGGGTCGTAGAGGACCTCTATGGCGGGGTCGAGCTTCTCTATCCTCTGTACCTGATCCTGCGGGAGATAGCTCGCTATGGCCACCTTGACCATCGTGTCCGCTCCTTCTCGAGTGTGTATGCTTGGTCTCTGTGGATGAGAAAATAGATATTCTCGACGCCGCCGGCAACCCGACGGGTGAGGTCCTCTGGAAGAGCGAGGCCCACCGCCGCGGCCTCTGGCACCGCTGCTTCCACTGCTGGATCTCGGGCGAGGACGAAGAGGGCCCCTTCCTCCTCGTCCAGCGCCGGGCCCCGCAGAAGGATACCTTCCCGGGATGCCTGGACGTCACCTGCGCCGGGCACCTCCGCAGCGGGGAGGGCGTGATCGAGGCGGGACTGAGGGAGCTCTCGGAAGAGCTCGGGGTGCGGGTGGCTCCGCGGGATCTCGTCCGACTCGGCACCAGGAGGATAGAACAGGAGATCCCGGGCGGGATGGACCGCGAGCTGCACGAGGTCTTCCTGCTCCCGGAGGGCCTCCCTCCGCGGACGATGAGCCTGCAGCGCGAGGAGGTCTCGGCCGTCTACCGCCTCCCGCTCGACGGGATCGATCACCTCTTGGCCGGGGAGAGGGTGGGGGCGAGATTCTGGTGGCCAAATGGGAGCGGGAGGGAGACGGTCGCGCTCGAGGAGTTCGTCCCCAACGAGGATGGATACCTCGTCCGGGTGGTTCGCGCGGTGAGGGCTGCCCTCGGCGGCTACGCGGACCCCGGCGCCGTCTTCCGCGAAGAGACGGCCTGCTGAAGCGCCTCGTCCGCCTGCCCGGCGGCGAGCTCCGCGCGCCAGGCGGCGCTCCGCGCGTCGCGGAGCACGTAGTCTTCGGACGAGGAGCAGCCCAGAGCCCCGAGCGCTTTCGCCGAACCGGACGCCAGGTGCACCGCGGCCGCCACCTGCGAGAGGTGTTCCTCACCGATGTGCGGCAGCGCGCAGGCCGCGAGGGTGGCGAGGTCCGCGCAGCTTCCCGCGGCCTCTGCGAGGAGGTGGGGAGAAGGTGGGGGGTCGTTTTCTTCCAGCGCACGAAGCTCCCGCAGGATGTCCGCGGCCAGTTCTCCCGTCGTCCGCAGCCGCAGGCCATCCGAAGCGGCGCACGCCTCCCGGAGCATACGGGCCGCCCCGGCTGCGCCGGAGAGCGCGGCCGGGATCAGAGGAGAGCCGTGCTGCGAGAGCCCCATCAGCAGGCGATTCTAAACCAGAAGGGCGGCGCGTGACCGCCGGGGACGCTATCATTACGGGGCATGAGGGTCGCTCTCGCCCAGATCAACACCACGGTAGGCGACGTTTGGGGCAACGTCGAGAAGGCCGCGTCCGCCCTGGAACGTGCGTTGGAGGATGGAGCCGACCTCGTCGCCTTCCCCGAGCTGACGATCACCGGGTATCCCCCCGAAGATCTGCTCCTGCGTCCGGACTTCATCCGGGCCAACCTGGAAGGGCTCGAAGAGTTTGCCGGACGGGTGCCCGAGGGCGTGATCGCGGCCGTGGGTTTCGTCGATCTCGCCGGAGACCTCTACAACTCCTGCGCCCTCGTCTCCGGCGGAGAAGTCCTCCACCGCTACCACAAGCACTACCTGCCGAACTACGGGGTCTTCGACGAGAACCGATACTTCCGGGAGGGCGAGGGCGTCCCGGTCCTCAGCGTGGACGGATCGCTGGCCGGCGTGAACGTCTGCGAGGACATCTGGTACCCGGGGGGGCCGGCTCGTGAGCAGGCGCTCGCGGGGGCCAGCGTCCTCATCAACATCTCCGCCTCGCCCTACTCGCGGAGCAAGGGGCTCTTCCGGGAGCGGATGCTCGCCGTCAGGGCCTCTGATTACGGCTGCTACGTCCTCTTCTGCAACCTGGTCGGTGGTCAGGACGAGCTCGTCTTCGACGGCCACTCGGTGGCCATAGACCCGCAGGGGCGGCTTCTAGCCCGCGCCCGGCAGTTCGAGGAGGACCTGCTCGTGCTGGACATCCACCCGGAGGAGGCTTTGATCCACCGCCTCCACGACCCACGTCCGCGCAAGGAGAACCCGGGTGGATCGCCGGTCGTCGTCGAGGGGCCAAGCCTCATACAGAAAAAACCGCAGGAGGGAATCGAGCCCCGCGTCGAGGAACTGTTGCCCGAGGAAGGTGAGGTTTTGGAGGCGCTGACGCTGGGCCTCAGGGATTACTTCCAGAAGAACGGTTTCTCGCGGGCCGTCCTCGGGCTCTCCGGCGGGGTGGACTCCTCGCTCTCAGCGGCCATCGCGGCCCGTGCCCTGGGACCGGAGAACGTGACCGGTGTGCTGCTGCCGAGCCGTTACACCTCCAAAGGGAGCAACACCGACGCGCTCGCGCTTGCCAAGAACCTCGGCATAGAAGTGCTCGAGATCCCGATAGAGCCCGCCTTCTCCGCGTACAGGGAGATGCTCGCCGCCGCCTTCCGGGGGCTACCCGAGGACGTGACCGAGGAGAACCTGCAGTCGCGCATCCGGGGCAACGTCCTCATGGCGCTCTCGAACAAGTTCGGCTGGATCCTTCTTTCCACCGGCAACAAGAGCGAGATGAGCGTTGGATACTCCACCCTCTACGGCGACTCGGCCGGCGGCTTCGCGGTCATCAAGGACGTTCCCAAGACGCTCGTCTACCGCATCTGCCGCCACATCAACGAGACCGAGGGTCGTGAGGTGATCCCGGAGTCCGTCCTGACCAAAGAACCCTCCGCCGAGCTGCGCGAGGGGCAGAAGGACACCGACTCACTGCCACCCTACGAGGTTCTCGACCCGATCCTCGAAGCGTACATCGAGGAGGACAAGGGGGTGGGCGAGATAGTGGCCGAAGGCTACGACGAGGAGGACGTGCGCCGGGTGGTCCGGATGGTCGACGCCGCAGAGTACAAGCGCCGCCAGGCTCCCATCGGCATAAAGGTGACGAGCCGGGCCTTCGGACGCGA
>JAIMBO010000062.1 GCA_023511405.1 Rubrobacteraceae bacterium | reverse complement strand
ACCTCGAGCGTCCTGGGGCCGTGGACGCCCTCGACCCGGTCGAGCTCGATGTCCGAGGTGGCCGACGGCCCGGAGACGAAGACGATGGATCTCCCCTCCCGCACGCCCCCTTCGAGCCTCCTTACCGCCTCGGGGACGAGCTCCACTATCTGATCTTCGTAGATCACGCACAGGTGGTAGTCGGGGAGCAGCGTGAGCGCCCGCCTTCCCTGCATCCTGCCGCCGTCGAGGACGATCGTGCCGCTCTGGGCTATCCCCAGGGCGCAGCCGGAGAGGACCCCGTCGCTCGCGTCGAGCTCCTCATTCGTGAGCGGTCTTCCGCCCTCCCCGTCGCGCAGCGCCTCCACCCCCTCCGGGATCCACCCATCCGGCACCCCCGGCGCGACGACGAGCCTCCGCGCGCCGCGTCGCGCGAGGGCCTCCCTTATCGCTTCCGGCAGCTCCTCCTCCCCGACCCGCCGCACGCTCGCCCGGTACTCGGAGACGTTCTCGACGAAGCGCCCCACGACCTCCTCGTGCGGAGAGACGCTCTCGACGCGGTAGCTCCTCTCGACGGAAACGTCCTCCGGGCTCTCCTCCTGCGGCACGTCGCGGGTGGCGAGGCGGATGCGGCGCAGGATCTCCTCCCTCGCCTGGCTCATCCGCGCTCCCTCCTCCACCACTCGCGGAAGGTCTCGCGCGGGACGGCCTCGAGGTCGCGCACGGCGGTCCACCCGGAGAGGGGGCCGGGGAGGCGTCGTATCTTCCCGCCCCGCGCGAGCGGCCACTGCCCGGCGCGGGCGAGCTTTTGCGCGGCCTCGTAGAGGCGGCGGTCGGCGAAGGTGCGCGCCAGAGTGCGCATCGCCGCGCCCTCCGGGTCGAGCTTCGCGGCCGGGGAGCCCGAGTCCTGGCGGTTTCTCACGACCCTTCCGCGCAGGTGGATCAGGACCTCCGGGATGTTTATCTTCACCGGGCAGACCTCGTAGCACGCCCCGCACAGCGACGAGGCGTAGGGGAGCGAATCCGGGCCCTTCCTCCCGAGCCCGGTGAGCTGGGGGGTTAAGATCGCGCCGATCGGACCCGGGTAGACCGAGCCGTAGGAGTGACCTCCCACCCGCTCGTAGACCGGGCAGACGTTCAGGCACGCCGAGCAGCGGATGCACCTTAAAGCCTGTCTTCCCTTCGGGTCGGAGAGCGCCTGTGTCCTGCCGTTGTCGAGCAGCACCAGGTGGAACTCCCGCGGCCCCTCCCCTGAGGAAGTCCCGCTCCAGAACGAGGTGTAGGGGTTCATCCGCTCTGCGGTGGAGGAGCGGGGGAGGAGCTGCATGAAGACCTCCAGGTCGCGCCAGGTGGGGACGACCTTCTCTATCCCCATCACCGTGACGAGCACCTCGGGAAGGGTCGTGCACATCCTGCCGTTCCCCTCCGACTCGACCACGCAGACGGTCCCCGTCTCGGCGACGGCGAAGTTGGCCCCGCTGATGCCGACCTTCGCCGAGAGGAACCGCTCGCGCAGGTAGCGCCGGGCGGTCTCGGTGAGGTCGCGCGGGTCGTCCGAGAGGTCCTTCGCGCCGAGCTTTTCGCGGAAGAGCTCCCGGATCTCGGCGCGGTTCTTGTGGATCGCCGGGACCAGGATGTGCGAAGACTCCTCGCCGGCGAGCTGGATGATGAGCTCCGCGAGGTCGGTCTCGACCGCCTCGATTCCCTCCTTCGCGAGGTATTCGTTGAGCCCGATCTCGTCTGTCGCTATCGACTTGACCTTGACGACCTCGCGCGCCCCGTGCCCCTTTGCGATGCCCGCGACGATCCTGTTCGCCTCCCGCGCGTCGCGCGCCCAGTGGACCTCTCCTCCGGCCTTCGTTACGGACTCTTCGAGCCGCACCAGGTACTCGTCCAGGTGCCTCAAGGCGCGCTCTTTGATCGCCGCGCCCGCCTCCCGCAGCTCCTCCCAGTCCGGCAGCTCCGAGACGGCGGCCGCTCGCTTTTTGCGGATCGTCGCGGTCGCGTGCCCCAGGTTCCTCCTGAGCTGGCTGTCGGCGAGCGCCTCGCGCGCGAGCGCCTGAAACGGTCTCTCCGAAACCCTCATCTCTCCTCCTCGCTCGCCAGTATCTCGGCGAGGTGCACGGTCTTCACCCCGGTCCTCTGCCGCGAGAGCGCGCCCCCGATGTGCATCAGGCAGGAGTTGTCCGAGGCGCAGCAGACCTCCGCCCCACTCGAGAGGACGTTCGCGACCTTGTCCGCGAGCATCGCCGCCGAAGTGTCGGCGTTCTTGACGGCGAAGGTCCCCCCGAACCCGCAGCACTCCTCCGCCTCGGGGAGCTCGACGAGGTCGACGCCGCGCACCGCCTCGAGCAGCCTCAACGGGGCGTCCCCGACCTTTATCATCCTCAGGGAGTGGCAGGTCGGGTGGTAGGTCACCCGGTGCGGGTAGTACGCCCCGACGTCGGTCGTCCCGAGCTTCTTTACGAGAAACTCCGAGAGCTCGAAGACGCGGGGGGCGAGGGCCTCGACCTCGCGGGCGAGGGCGGCGTCCCCGGCGAGCCCGGCCGCCATCGGGTAGAGCTCTCTCACCATCCCGACGCACGAGCCGGAGGGTGCGACGATGACCTCGTAGGGGGAGAAGACCTCGACGAAGCGGCGCACCAGCGGGATCGCCTCGCGCTGGTAGCCGGTGTTGAAGTGCATCTGACCGCAGCAGGTCTGCTCCCGGGGGAAGTCGACCTCAACCCCGAGGCGCTCGAGGACCTTCACGGTCGCGATCCCGGTCTCCGGGAAGAGGGTGTCGTTGAAGCAGGTTATGAAGAGGGCCGCCCGCACCACCGACCTCAGTTCGCCCGGGCGAGCTCGTCCTCGCCGGTCTCTACCACGACGACCTCGACCCCGGCGAGCTCTATCTCGCGCAGCAGTTTCCGGGAGGCTCCTGAGTCCGTGATCAGGACGTCCACCTCCTTGATGGGCGCTATCCGGGCGAGCGCGACGACCCCGAGCTTGGTGTTGTCCGCGACGACGATGACCTTCTGCGCCGCCTCGACGAGACAGCGGTCGGTCTCGGCCTCGGCGATGTTGGGGGTGGTGAGCCCGGCCTCGGGGTGGATGCCGTGCACCCCCAGGAAGAGGATGTCGGCGTTGAGCGTGCGCAGCGTCCGCTCGGCGAAGGGACCTACCAGCGCGTCGGAGGGGGTGCGGAAGATGCCTCCGGAGAGCACTATCTGCTCCCAGCCGTTCTCCTGCAGCGTGAGCGCGATGTTCGTCGAGTTGGTGATGAAGGTCAGCTCCCGGGAGGCCCGCCGCAGGAGGCTCGCGATGTGCCAGGTGGTGGTGCCGGCGCTCAGCGCGACGGTGTCCCCGTCCTCGATCATCGGCAGCGCCGCCCGCGCGATGGCCGCCTTCTCCGCCCGGTTGAGCCTGCGTTTGTACTCGAAGTGCGGCTCCCTGGCCGCCTTGGGCACGGGGACGGCCCCGCCGTGCACCTTCTTGAGGAGCCTCCTCTTCGAGAGCGCCTCGAGGTCTCGCCTTATGGTCATGTCCGAGACCCCGAGCTTCTCCGAGAGGTCCATCACCGAGACGCTGCCCCGCTCCTCGAGTTCCCTGAGTATCGCCTCCCGCCTCTGCTCCGCGAGCATGTGACCTCCCACCTTTCGAGGACCCTCCGACACACCAGCACGCCAATAATATACGCTCGCTTCAAAATGCGGCAACGGACGCGTGGTTTGTGGTTGGATTCTGTGGCCAGAGAGAGCCGGGCGATAGAGGTTTCGTCGTGGACGCGGACTACCGGGCGAACTTCGGGACCGAGGTGTCCACGGCGACGTCGACCAGGTACGGCCCCTCCGCTTCGAGCGCCCGGCCGAGAGCCCCTTCGAGGTCCTCGGGCCTCTCGACCGCCTCGCCGTCCGCGCCGAGCCCGCGGGCCACCTGCACCAGGTCTATCCCCGGCACGTCGAGCCCGGGCACGCTATCGGAGATCCCGAGCGCGTTCCGGTAGCTCTTGAGGATCGTGTATCCGCGGTTGTTTATGACGATCGTGGGGATCGCGAGGCCGTTCCGGGCTGCGGTCCACAGCGACTGGATCGAGTACATCGCAGACCCGTCCCCGATGACGCAGACCACCGGCCTTTCGGGCATCGCGAGCTTGAGCCCCACCGAGGCTGGCATGCAGAAGCCGAGACCCCCGGCCGCCGAGGTGTGGTACCCGACCGGGTCGTTCGTCTTGACGTACCTGTGCAGGACGACCTTGCTCGAGGTGGACTCGTCGGCGACGACCGCGTCCTCCGGCAGCGCGCGGGCTATCTGCCACATCACGTAGTCCACGCTCATCGGTGCCGCGGCTTCGGGCTCCGGCGGCTCCTCCCGCGCCGGGAGGGCCGGACGGTCGGCCTCCGGCAGCAGCTCCGCGAGGCCCGCCGCGGCGAGCGCGACGTCGCCGAAGATGCTCCTCCCGAGCGGGGCGCGGGCGGCCTCCTCGGGGTCGTCGGTGATCTGGACGACCTCCGTCCCCTCGCGCACGACCTCCCCGGGGACGTACGGGTAGTAGGGGAAGACCGCGGAGCCCAAAACCAGCACGGAGTCGTGCGGGGCCAGGGTCTCCGAGACCCCCTTCTGGGCGAGCGGCAAAAAGCCCATGAAAAGAGGGTGCCCCTGCGGGAATCCGGCGAGGGCGACGATCCCCTCCTGCCACACCGGCGCTTTCATCCTCTCGGCGAGCGCCACCACCTCGTCGAAGCTGCGCGAGCGGGCGACCCCGGGCCCGACCACGATCGCCGGGCTGTGCGCCCCGCGCAGGACCTCCGCCGCCCGCTCGATCGCCGCCGGGTCCGGCGCGACCCGGTGCGAGACCTCGTGGGAGGGGGGCATCTCGCACTCCGCGTTCCAGTCGTCCATCGGCACCGAGACGAAGACGGGCCCGCGCGGCGGCTGCATCGCGGTGTGGTAGGCGCGCAGGATCTCGGAGGGCACCTCCTGCGGGCGCCGGGGCTCGTAGCTGCGTTTGACGTAGGGCCTCGCCAGCTCGACGAGCTCGCCGGTAAGGAGCGGCTCGAGGTTTATGTGCCTCCGGTCCTGCTGACCTGCGGTCACGACGAGCGGGGTCCGGTTGTGCCAGGCGGTCACCAGCGCGCCCATCGCGTTCCCCAGACCCGGCGCGGTGTGCAGATTGACGAGCGCGGCGTTCCCGGTGCCCTGCGCGTAGCCGGTCGCCATCCCGAGGGCGCTCGCCTCCTGCAGCGCGAGCACGTAGCGGAAGTCCTCCGGGAAGTCCTCGAGGAAGGTGAGCTCGGTCGAGCCCGGGTTGCCGAAGATGGTCGTCATCCCGAGCCTCCTCAGAAGCTCGTGCGTGACCTCGCGGACCGTCGCCATCGCCTTGTTCGCCCCTTTCAAAGCCCTCGTCCCGTCCCGGCAAATATAGCAGGAGAGGCGGCCGCTCTGCCGTACAATGTCCGATGAAGGTCTCTGGAAGAGGGAGGGCGCACTTGAAAGCTGTGGTCGTAAAGAAACACGGCGGCCCGGAGGTCCTTGGCTACGAGGACGTTCCCGAGCCCGAGCCGAAAGCTGGCGAGGCGCTCGTGCGGGTCGCCGCCGCCGGGGTCAACTACATAGACACCTACCACCGCTCGGGTCTCTACCCGACGGAACCCCCTTTCACCCTCGGGCTCGAGGGCGCGGGCGAGGTCGTCGCCGTCGGAGAGGGCGTGGAGGAGGTGAAGCCCGGCGACTACGTGGCCTGGGCTAGCGTCCCCGGCTCCTACGCCGAGTACGTCGTCGCCCCGGTGGAGGAGCTCGTCCCGGTGAACGTGACGCTCGTCGAGGCGCGGGTCGCCGCCGCGGCGATGCTGCAGGGGATGACCGCCCACTACCTGACCCACAGCACCTTCCCGCTCGAGGAGGGGCAGACCGCGCTCGTGCACGCCGCCGCGGGTGGCGTGGGGCTTCTTTTGGTGCAGATGGCGAAGATGCGCGGGGCGCGCGTCATCGGTACCGCCGGGACGGAGGAGAAGGCGCACCTCGCGAAGGAGGCGGGTGCGGACGAGGTCATCGTCTACACCAGGGAGGACTTCGTCGAGAGGACTAAAGAACTGACCGGCGGCGAGGGGGTCCACGTCGTCTACGACGGGGTCGGGAAGGCCACCTTCGACGGAGACCTCGACGTGCTCAGGCTGCGCGGTTACCTGGTCCTCTTCGGTCAGTCGAGCGGGCCGGTGCCGCCGGTCGACCTGCAGGTCCTGAACCGGAAGGGCGGGCTCTTCGTCACCCGGCCTTCGCTCGCTCACTACACCGCGACCCGCGAGGAGCTGTTGTGGCGGGCCGAGAGCGTCCTCTCCTGGATCGGGCAGAACAACCTCCAGGTGCGTATCGGCGCGACCTACCCGCTCGCCGAGGCGGCGCAGGCCCACCGCGACCTCGAGGGTCGCAGGACGACCGGCAAGCTCATCCTGGTGCCGTGATGAGGATGGACGCGAACCTCGGGGTGGAGGGAACCCCGCTGCGCGAGATGCAGAGGACGGCGGCCGCGGCCGAGGAGCTCGGCTTCTCCGGGCTCTGGAGCACCGAGACCAAGCACGACGGGTTCCTCCCGCTCGCGCTCGCCGCCTCCGGGACCGAAAGGATAGAGCTCGGCAGCGCGGTCGCGATCGCCTTCTCCCGCTCGCCGATGGTCACCGCCCAGCTCGCCTGGGACATCCAGGCGCTCTCCGAAGGCCGCCTCATCCTCGGGCTCGGCACCCAGGTCAAGGCGCACGTCGAGAAGCGCTTTTCGATGCCCTGGGGGCGCCCTGCGGCGAGGATGCGCGAGTACGTCCTGGCGCTGCGTGCGATCTGGCACACCTTCCAGACCGGAGACGAGCTGGACTTCCGCGGCGAGTTCTACCATCACACCCTCATGACGCCCTTCTTCAACCCCGGTCCGATAGAGCACCCCGAGATCCCGGTCTACATCGCAGGGGTGAACACCCGCCTCGCCCGGGTGGCGGGGGAGGTCTGCGACGGGTTCCACGTCCACCCCTTCCACAGCCCCGAGTACGTCAGGAAGGTCGTCCTGCCCGCGATCTCCGAGGGCGCCCGCGCGGCGGGACGCGACCCCCGGGAGATAAAACTCGCCACGAGCGCCTTCGTCATCACCGGACGCGACGAGGAGGAGCGCTCCCGGAGGCGGGAGGAGATGCGCTCCCAGATCGCCTTCTACGCCTCGACCCCGACCTACCGCACCGTCCTCGAGGCCCACGGCTGGCAGGAGGTGGGGGAGGAGCTCTCGAAGCTCGCCCGCCGCAAGCGGTGGGAGGAGATGCCGCGCCTCGTCACCGACGAGATGCTCGCCGCCTTCGCGCTCGAGGCCGCTCCCGACGAGGTCGGACCGGCACTGCGGGAGCGCTACGAAGGCCTCATAGACCGCGTCGCCCTCTACGCGCCCTTCGTACCCGGCGAACGAGACGACTTCTGGCGGAGACTCGCCGGTTCGGCCGGCTAGACCACACCACTTTGGTGCCTCGTGACGGAGCCCCTGACCGGGGCTCCACATCTTTTCCCCGCGTTCGTACGATCCTCTTCTTGACGTTCGAGACATTCAGATATATCTTTTGCATTAAAGATATATCGACGATCGAGAGGAGAAAGAGATGGATGCGAGGAGCATGCACGGTGGCGGGAGGTTCTTTCCGAGGGAATTACGGGCTGCGATGGCGGCGCGGGGGGCGGGGTCGTTCGGGCCTGGAGGGGGTTTCCCGTTCGGTGGTTTCGCCGGGAGGATGTTCGGGGGAGGCCACAGGAGGATGGGGCAGGGGGACGTACGGGCTGCGATCCTGGTGTTGCTGGAGGAGCGGCCGATGCACGGGTACCAGATCATTCGGGAGATCACAGAGCGTAGTGGGGGGGTGTGGCGTCCGAGCCCGGGATCTGTCTATCCGGCGATACAGCAGCTCGAGGACGAGGGGCTCGTCAGGATAGAACGGGAGGAGGGGCGCAAGGTCGTCCACCTCACCGACGAGGGGCGGGCGCACGTGGCCGGGCATCGGGGGGAGCTCGGTACGCCGTGGGAGACGGCGTGTGAGAACCTGGGTGAAGGTCTGCTGGAGATGCGGGGGCTCGTCGGGCAGGTTGCAGTGGCTGCGATGCAGGTGGTGCAGGCTGGATCCGGCGAGCAGGTGGCCGAAGCGCGGCGTATCCTGGCGGAGACCCGTCGGCGGCTGTACCGGGTTTTGGCCGGGGACGAGGAGGAGGGTGGCGGTGAGCGCTGAGGGGGTGAAGCGACCGGCGATCTCGGTGCGCTCTCTCGCCAAGCGCTACGGCGGGGTCGAAGCGGTGCGGGGGATAGACTTCGAGGTCGAGCCGGGGGAGGTCTTCGGGTTTCTGGGGCCCAACGGGGCTGGCAAGACCACGACCATCAACATGCTGTGCACTCTGGTGCGCCCGAGCGCGGGGGAGGCGAAGGTCGCGGGGTACGACGTGGTCTTTGAGCGGGACGAGGTGCGGCGCAACATCGGGCTCGTCTTCCAGGACACGACGCTCGACAACTACCTCACCGCCGAGCAGAACCTACGCTTCCACGCCGAGCTCTACGGCATGCCGAAGTCCGCCGTGGCGGAGAGGATGCGTCGGGTTTTGGAGATGGTCGGGCTGTGGGAGCGCAGGAAGAGCCTGGTCGGGACGTTCTCGGGCGGGATGAAGCGGCGGCTCGAGATCGCGCGCGGGCTTTTGCACTCGCCGCGGGTCCTCTTCCTCGACGAGCCGACGATAGGGCTCGACCCGCAGACCCGCTCCTCGATCTGGGGATACATCGAGGAACTGAGGCGCAGCGAGGACATAACCATCTTCCTGACCACCCACTACATGGACGAGGCGGAGTACTGCGACCGCATCGCGATCATGGACTCCGGGGAGATCATCGTGCTCGACACGCCAGAGGCGCTCAAGGCGAGCGTCGGCAAGGACCGGGTGCGGATCGAGACCGAGGACGACGCCGCGGCCATCGAGGCTTTGCGGGAGCGGTTTGGAGTGGAGGCCGGGGTGCACGAGGGTTTCGTCACCTTCGCCGTGGCGGGAGGAGAGCGGTTCGTGCCGCGGTTGTTCTCCGAGCTCGGAGTCCCCATCCGCTCGGTGAGCGTCTCCCGGCCCTCCCTGGACGACGTGTTCATGTCCTACACGGGTACCACCATCCGCGACGCCGAGGCCTCGGACGCGGATCAGATGCGTATGATCATGCGATCGAGGAGGTAGAGCAGTGTCCGCAGAGAGAGCCGTGCCCTCCCCCGGTGTCGCCCGGGTGCGTGTACCCGAACGCGGGCTTCGCCAGGATGTCAGGGCCGTGAGGATCGTCTGGCAGCGCGAGCTGATCCGGTTCTACCGCGACCGGCTGCGCATGTTCACCTCGCTGTTGCAGCCGGTGCTGTTTCTGTTCGTGCTCGGGACAGGCCTCTCCACGCTGGCCTCCGGCGGGATCGGAGGCCTCAGCCTGCGCACGTTCATGTTCCCCGGCGTGCTCTCGATGGCCACGCTGTTCACCGCGATGTTCTCGGCGGGCTCCATCGTGTGGGACAGGGAGTTCGGGTTCCTGCGCGAGATGCTCGTCGCACCCGTGCGCCGCAGCACCATCGTCATCGGCAAGTGCCTCGGCGGCGCCACCGTGGCGACCTCTCAGGGAGTGATAATCCTCTGCCTGGCAGGGCTAGTGGGCGTTCCCTACTCTCCCGCTCTGATCGCGACGCTCCTCGCCGAGATCCTGCTGCTCTCCTTCACGATCACCGCCTCCGGAGTGATGGCCGCCGCCCGAATACAGAACATGCAGTCGTTCTTCGCCCTGGTGCAGATGTTCATGATGCCCATGTTCTTCCTCTCCGGTGCCCTCTACCCCCTCTCCAACCTCCCGGACTGGCTGCAGGTGCTCACCCGCATCAACCCTCTCACGTACGCCGTCGACCCCATGCGGCGCGCCGTCTTCGACCACCTCGACGTCAACGCCGCCACCCGTCACGCCCTCGTTACCGGCGTGACCTGGTGGGGATGGCAGGTCCCGGTCTGGCTCGAGCTGGCCATCGTCGCCTTCATCGGGGTGGTCATGCTCGCCATCTCCATAGCCGAGTTCAGACGTACCGGATAGAGGCCTCACTCCTCCCGAGACCTGGCCCGGGGTTGAACGAACGGAGTGTTCAGACTAACATCTAGATGTCATGTCCAGTACGGAGTACAGGGTACGGGTGGAGGTCGTCGAGGATCGGGCGGCGATGAGTCGGGCGGCGGCGCGGGTGGTGGCGGCGCGGCTGCGGGAGAATCCCGGGGCGGTGCTGCTCCTTCCCACGGGTTCGACGCCGATTGGGATGTACCGGGAGCTGGTGAGGATGCACCGGGAGGAGGGCTTTTCGTTCGCTAGGGCGACGTTCTTCAACCTGGACGAGTACCTGGGGCTTCCGGCGGGGCATCCGGCGAGCTACCACGAGTACATGTGGAGGAACCTCTACGGGCTGGTGGATGTGGATCCAGGGAGGGTGCGCGTTCCGGACGGGACGGCGGGAGACCCGGAAGATGAGTGCGAGCGGTACGAGGTGGGGATCCGGGAAGCCGGGGGGGTGGATCTGTGTGTGCTCGGGATCGGACGCAACGGGCACATAGGGTTCAACGAGCCGGGTTCCTCTTTCGCCTCGCGCACCCGCGTCGTCGAGCTCTCCCGCTCCACCCGTCGGGCGAACGCGGGGGATTTCGGCGGGGGGGCGGTGCCAAAGCGGGCTATAACCGTCGGGATGCGCACGATCTTCGAGTCGAGGGAGATAGTGCTCCTCGCGTCCGGCAAGAACAAGGCCGGAGCGGTCGCGGAGGCGCTGAAAGGTCCGGTCACCGAGGAGGTTCCGGCCTCGATGCTGCAGGAGCACCCGCGGGCGCTCTTCCTGCTCGACCGCGAGGCCGCCTCTTCGCTGCGGAGAAGGGTCGCTTGAGCGTGCTGGCCCTCCGCGGGCGGGTCGTCGCCGGGAGGGAGGTGCTCGAGGACGCCTGGGTGCTCGTCGAGGGCGGCGTCATCCGGGCGTTGGGAGGAGGTCCGTTCGAGGCCGACGAGACGGTAGAGGTTCCCGATTGTTTCCTCGTGCCCGGCTTCGTGGACCTGCAGGTCAACGGTGCCTTCGGGGTGGACGTCGCGACAGAGCCGGAGAGGCTCGGGGAGCTCTCCGCGAAGCTCCTTTCCACCGGGACGACCTCCTACCTCCCGACGGTGGTCTCGCGGCCGCTCGGGGAGTATGCCGCGCTCCTCTCCCGGCTCACCCTCGGGGGGGATGGGGCGGAGCCGCTCGGGGTGCACCTGGAAGGACCGTTTCTGAACCCGCAGAAGCGGGGGGCGCACCCGGAGGAGAACCTCTCCGCCCCCGATGCGGCGGCCCTCTCGGAGATGCTCGAGGCGGCTCCGGTGCGGCTGATCACGCTCGCACCGGAGCTTCCCGGGGCCGACGCTCTCGTGGAGCTCGCCGTGGAGCGCAGGGTTACGGTCTCTTTGGGGCACTCGGACGCGGACTACGTGACGGCCCGGAGGGCCTTCGACCTCGGGGCGCGCGGTGCGACACACCTGTTCAACACGATGAGCCCGCTGCACCACCGGCGTCCCGGGCTGCCGGGGGCCGCAATCTCCGACGCGCGGGTGGTGTGCACCCTCATCGCCGACGGGCGGCACGTCCACCCGGACGTTCTCGACCTCGTCTGCGCGAAGCTCGGTCCGCGGAGGATGGCGCTCATCACCGACGCCATCTCCGCCGCCGGGATGGGGGAGGGGGAGTACACGCTCGCGGGCCGGCGGGTCTACCTGCGCGACGGGGTGCCGGAGCTCGCGGACGGGACGCTCGCGGGGAGCGTGCTCACGATGGACGAGGCGCTCAGGAACATCATCGCGTTCACCGGATGTACCCTACCCGAGGCGGTCATGATGGCCTCCACCACCCCGGCCCGCCTCGTCGGCGCGCGCGGGAAAGGCGTGCTCTCTCCCGGAGCCGACGCGGACATCGTGGCGCTCTCGCCGGAGCTCGAGGTCGTCGCGGTCTGGAAGGGCGGCGCGCTGCGCTACGGCAGCCCCTGATCCACAGCCTCGAGCAGAGCCCGCGCCACCGCCCGCCGCTGCGGGTTGATGCTCTCTCCCTCACGGGTGGGATGCACCCGGTTGGTGAGCAGGATGACGAACGCGCGGTGCCTCAGGTCGATGACGAGCGAGGTCCCGGTGAAGCCGGTGTGCCCCGCCGTCTGCGGGGAGGCGAGGCCGTCCATGTACCACTCCCGGTCGAGCTCGAACCCGAGCCCCTGGGCGCAGCCGGGGAGGTGCGGTGTCTGGTCGGAGAGCATCTCCCGCACCGAGCTCTCCTTCAGGATGCCTCCGCCGCCGTCGAGCAGAGACTGCGCCAGCGCCGCAAGGTCCCGGGCCGTGGAGAAGAGCCCGGCGTGCCCCGCCACGCCCCCGAGGGCGTGGGCGTTCTCGTCGTGCACTACGCCGCGCACCATCCCGCGGTCCGGCTTGTACTCGGTGGCGGCGATGCGTGGGCGCATGCTCTCCGGTGGGTTATAGAAGGTGTCGGTCATGCCGAGCTGCGCGGTGATGTTCGCCCTGACGTAGTCATCGAGCGGCATCCCCGAGACGCGCTCGACGAGCCAGCCTGACAGGATCATGTTCGGGTCCCCGTAGAGGTGGCGGGTGCCGGGCTCTGCGAGAAGCGGCACCCTGTAGACCGCGGATACCCGCTCTTCGTGGGTGGAGAGATCTTCCAGATGGACCAGCGCGGGAAGCCCGGAGGTGTGGGTGAGGAGGTGGCGCGGCGTGATCCTCTCCTTCCCCCTCCCGGAGAGGCGCGGGAGGTATCCTGCCACCGGCTCGTCGAGGTCGAGGTGGCCGCGCTCGGCGAGCTGCACCGCGGCCATGGCGGTGAAGAGCTTGGTGAGGGAGGCGAGGTCGAAGATGGTGTCCTCCTGCATCGGGACGCGCTCACCCTCGGGGAGCAGCCTCCGCCGGTCGCGGTAGAGGACGGCGTGCCCGAAAGCGCGATGGATGAATATCAGGCCGTCTTTTGCAGCGAGCACCACCGCGCCGAGGTAGCGCGAGATCTCCACACCGCGCCTCGCCGCCCGGCATATCCCGGCCGCCGCGTCCGGTGCGACCCCGACCTCCTCCGGCGTCGCGTGGCGGAGCCTCAGTGCGGCGGCCTCCAGACCCTGTCTCCCGGGGTGAGGGTGGCGGTGATCCTGTAGCGGTCCCCCCGATAGGTGCTCCTGACGTACTCGAAGGGCCTCTCTCCCGCATCGTAGGTGACCCTCTCGATCAGGAGCGCCGCACTCCCCGGTTCGACCCCGAGGAGGGCCGCCTCCTCCTCGCTCACCGGCACCGCCTCGTAGCTCTGCTCGGCGCGTGAGATCTCAACCCCCGCCGCGCTCAGCTCCTCGTAGAGCGAGCGCCCGGCGAGGTCCCTCCCCAGAACCCCCTTCGCAACCTCGTAGAGGAGGTGGCTCGTCTCGAGCGCCATCGGCTCCCCGTCGGCGAGCCTGAGCCTCCTGAGCCTTATGACCCGCTCCCTCTCCTCCACCCCGAGCCTCCGTGCCACCAGAAGACCGGCCTCCTCCACCTCCACCTCCAACACCTCGCTCGAGGGCTCCATCCCCCTCTCGCGCATGTCCTGGGTGAAGCTCGTCAGCCTCGCCGTCGGCTGCTGCACCTTGCGCGCCGCCACGAACGTCCCGCGCCCCTGCTCCCGGTAGAGTACCCCCTCGTTGACCAGCTCCATCACCGCCTGACGCACGGTCATACGGCTGATCCCGAACCTCTCGCACAGCTCCCGCTCAGAGGGGATCATCTCCCCCTCCTTCAGCTCTTCCTGCTCCACCATCTCCCTTATGATCTCCTTGAGCTGGTGGTACTTCGGAATCGGACTGCTCTTGTCTATCCTCACCTCCACCTCCTCTTCTGGTCCAGACCATTGTACCTGTGCCCGGCCTTGAACTCGTCGCTCCCACCAATTTATAATGTGGTCTATACATCATAATG
>JAIMBO010000061.1 GCA_023511405.1 Rubrobacteraceae bacterium | reverse complement strand
TGCCGTGGTCTATGTGCCCTATGGTCCCCACGTTTACGTGCGGCTTGGTCCTCTCAAACCTGCCCTTGGACATCTCGTTCCTCCTTCCTTACTCCGAAGCGATCTCGGCCGCGATGTTCTTCGGCACCTCGGCGTAGTGGTCGAACTGCATGGTGAACGTCGCCCGTCCCTGGGTTCTGCTCCTGAGCGACGTGGCGTACCCGAACATCTCCGCGAGCGGCACCATCGCCCGGATGACCTGCCCGCCACCGCGGCTGTCCATGCCCTGGATCTGCCCGCGCCTCGCCGAGAGGTCGCCCATCACGTCCCCCATGAACTCCTCGGGTACGGTGACCTCCACGGCCATGATCGGCTCGAGCAGCACCGGGTCGGCGCGCCTCAAGGCCTCCTTGGCGGCCATCGAGCCGGCGATCTGGAAGGCCATCTCCGAAGAGTCGACCTCGTGGTAGGAGCCGTCCACGAGCTCCACCTTCACGTCGACGACCGGATAGCCCGCCACCACGCCGGACTCGAGCGCCTCCTGGATGCCCTTGTCGACGCTCGGTATGTACTCCCTGGGGACGACCCCACCGACGATCCTGTCCTCGAACTCGTAGCCACCTTCGTCGTTGTGCTCGAGGTTGATGATGACGTGCCCGTACTGACCACGCCCGCCGGTCTGCCTCACGAACCTTCCCTCGACACCCTCGACGCGCCTCCTGACCGTCTCGCGGTAGGCGACCTGCGGCTTGCCGATGTTCGCATCGACCTTGAACTCCCGGGTGAGCCGGTCCAGGATGATCTCCAGGTGCAGCTCGCCCATCCCGGCGATGACCGTCTGACCGGTCTCCTCGTCGGTGCGCACCCGGAAGGTGGGATCCTCCTCGGCGAGCCGCTGCAGGGCCTGGCTGAGCTTCTCCTGATCGGCCTTGGTCTTGGGCTCGATCGCCTGGTCTATGACCGGCTCCGGGAAGGTCATCTGCTCGATGACGATCTTCTCCGGATCGTCGGCGGCGACCAGCGTATCCCCGGTGCTCGTGTTCTGCAACCCGATCGCCGCCACGAGCTCCCCGGCGTACACCTCGTCGCGCGGCTCGCGCGAGTTCGCGTGCATCTGCAGCAGCCGCCCCACGCGCTCACGCACCCCCTTGGTGGTGTTGTACACGTAGGAGCCGGCCCTGAGCGTACCCGAGTAGACCCTTATGTAGGTCAGCTTCCCGACGTGCGGGTCGGCCTGGATCTTGAACGCCAGCGCCGCGAGCGGCCCGTTCTCGTCCGCCTCGCGCACGACCTCCTCGCCATCGGGGGTCTGCCCCCTGAGCGGCGGCACGTCCAGCGGGCTCGGCAGGTAGTCTATGACCCCGTCCAGCAGCGGCTGTATGCCCTTGTTCTTGAACGCCGAACCGCAGAAGACGGGGGTCATCTGGATCGCGAGCGTCCCCTTCCTTATCGCCGCCCGGAGCTGATCGGGATCTATCTCCTCCCCCTCGAGGTAGGCGACCATGAGATCCTCGTCATACTCCGCCGCGGCCTCGATGAGCTTCTCCCGATACTCATCGACCTGCGCCCGCATGTCCTCCGGGACCTCGGTCTCGTCCCACTCGGCCCCCAGATCGTCCTTGTAGATGATCGCCTTCATCTCCACGAGGTCCACGATCCCCGTGAACTCGGCCTCCTTGCCGATCGGGAGCTGCACCGGAACCGCGTTCGCCCCGAGCCTCTCCTTCATCGTCTCGACCGCATGGTAGAAGTCCGCCCCGATGCGGTCCATCTTGTTGACGAACGCGATCCTCGGCACGTGGTACTTGTCCGCCTGCCGCCACACCGTCTCCGACTGCGGCTCCACACCCGCAACCGAGTCGAACAACGCGATCGCACCGTCCAATACCCGCAGCGACCGCTCCACCTCGACCGTGAAGTCCACGTGTCCGGGCGTGTCTATGATGTTGATGCGGTGCTGTTCAGGGATGCGGCTGTGGGAACCTTTCTGGGTCTTACCGTTTCTGGAGTCTCCCTCGATCCCGCCCCAGAAGACGGTGGTCGCGGCGCTGGTTATGGTGATGCCGCGCTCACGCTCCTGCGCCATCCAGTCCATGACGGCGTTCCCGTCGTGGACTTCGCCCAGCTTGTGGGTCAGTCCGGCGTAGAGCAGGATACGCTCGGTCGTGGTCGTCTTACCAGCGTCTATGTGAGCCATGATCCCGATGTTTCGGACCCGGCTCAGGGGTGTCTTTCTAGCTACGGATACCGCCATAGGTCAAAGTACCTCGTCTACCATCTGTAGTGTGCGAATGCCCGGTTGGCCTCCGCCATCCGGTGGGTGTCGTCCTTGCGCTTGACGCTCGCGCCGACGTTGTCGTTCGCGTCGAGTATCTCGCCGGCGAGACGCGCCCCCATGGTCTTTTCACGCCGGGTACGGGCGTAGCCCACCAGCCAGCGCAGCGCCAGCGTGTTCGCCCGGCGGGGCTGCACCTCCATCGGCACCTGATAGGTGGCCCCACCGACCCGCCGCGAGCGGACCTCGAGGCGGGGCTTGACGTTCTCGACCGCGTTGTTGAGGACGCTCACCGGGTTGTTGCCGGTGCGCTCCTCGACCCGCGCAAGAGCGTCGTAGACTATCTTCTCCGCCTTGCTCTTCTTCCCGTCCACCATGACCTTGTTTATGAGCTGCTGCACGAGCACGCTCCCGTAGACGGGATCGGGTGGGATCTTCCTCTTCGGCGGCGCTGCACGCCTGGGCATCTCTCAGAAACCTCCTAAGACTTCTTGGTCCCGTACCTGGATCGGGCCTGCTTGCGGTCGCTGACCCCCAGCGCGTCCCGGGAGCCCCGGATCACCTTGTAGCGCACCCCCGGCAGGTCCTTCACGCGCCCCCCGCGCACCAGAACCACGGAGTGCTCCTGCAGGTTGTGCCCCTCCCCGGGGATGTACGCCGTGATCTCGTTGCCGTTGGTCAACCTCACCCGTGCGATCTTGCGCAGCGCCGAGTTCGGCTTCTTCGGCGTCTGCGTCGAGACGCGGGTGCACACACCCTGCCGCTGAGGCGCCCCGCCCAGCGCCGGGGTGGCCGTCTTCTTGGTCTTTCTCACCCGCTTTTTGCGCACAAGCTGGTTGATCGTCGGCACGACCGCACCTCTCCTTTCTCTCCGTGGAAAAGGGGGTTTGCACAAAGTCACGCGCCGCGGCAGGCACCGCGCCCGCCCTGGAGCGAGCGCACACCGCACCGCGACGCGCTATTTTAGGCTTAAGAAGCCGCTATGTCAAGCTCATCGACATCGTCGGTCCTGTGTCCGTCCACGGTCACGGTGAGCCTGCGGTACTTCGGCAGACCCGTCGCCGCCGGGATGAGCTTGCCGATGATCACGTTCTCCTTGAGCCCGGAGAGCTCGTCCACCTTGCCCTCTATGGCCGCGTCGGTCAGCACGCGCGCGGTCTCCTGGAAGGAGGCCGCCGAGAGGAAGCTGTCGGTGGCGAGCGACGCCTTGGTTATGCCCATGAGCACCCGGTGGGCGCTCGCCGGCCGGCCGCCCTCGGCCTTGACCCGCTCGTTCTCCTTCTCGAGGGTGAAGCGATCCACCACCTGCTCGGGCAGGAAGCTGGTGTCGCCGGGATCGTCGACGACCACGCGCCGCAGCATCTGACGCACCACGATCTCTATGTGCTTGTCGTGGATGTCCACACCCTGCGCCCGGTAGACCTTCTGCACCTCGTCGACCAGGTAGCGCTCGGTGGCGGTCGTTCCCCGGCCGTAGCGCAGGTCGTTCTCCAGGATCGCGTGCGGGTAGAGCGCCGTGTTCTCCGGGTCGGTGAGCGGTGTGTTGGCCCTTATCTCGGCCCCCTCCCTCACCTCGGGGTTGAGGAGCTGGCGCTCGACCCGGTACTCCCGGCTCTCGGAGCCGTCGGAGGAGGTGACGACGACCTTCACGGTCCTCTCGCCCTCGTCCTCGATGCTCACGGTGCCGTCGATCTCGCAGAGGATCGCCTCGGCCTTCGGGTGTCGCGCCTCGAAGAGCTCGACCACCCTCGGCAGCCCGGCGGTGATGTCCTCGCCCGCGACGCCACCGCTGTGGAAGGTACGCATGGTGAGCTGCGTCCCCGGCTCGCCGATCGACTGGGCCGCGATGATCCCGACGGCCTCCCCGATGTCCACCGGCTGGTAGGTGGAGAGGGCCCTGCCGTAGCACTTGCGGCACACGCCGTTCGGGTCCTCGCACTTGGTCGGCGTCCGGACCGGGACCATCGTCTCCTTGGGCAGCTCCTCACGCCAGCGCGCCAGGATGTCCGGGGTGACGTCCGTACCGGCCTCGGCCACCACCTCGCCCGTCTCTGGGTTGACCAGATCGCGCGCCAGGTAACGGGCCGCCACCGAGTCGTTCGGGTCGCCGTTCTTGAGGTAGAGCGGGATCTCGACGTACTCGTCGGTGCCGCAATCCTCGCTGGTCACGACGATCCCCTGCGAGACGTCGACCAGCCTTCTCGTCAGATAACCAGAGTCGGCGGTCCTGAGAGCGGTGTCCGCCTGCCCCTTGCGCGCCCCGTGGGTCGAGGTGAAGTACTCCAGGACCGAGAGCCCCTCCATGAAGTTGCTCTTGACCGGCTCCGGGATGATCTCACCCTTCGTGTTGGTCATCAGGCCGCGCATCCCGGCCAGCTGCGTGATCGCCGAGTAGTTGCCCCGGGCACCGGAGTGGGCCATGATGTGCATCGGGTTGAGGCTCCAGAAGTTCTTCTTCATCGCCTCCTCGACCTCGTCCCGGGCCCGCGTCCACAGCTCGATGATGCGCTCCATCCGCTCGTCGTCGGAGATGAAGCCCTGGTCCCACTGCTCCTCGACCTCGGCGACGAGGCTCTCGTACTTGGCGACGATCTCCGGCTTCTCCTGGGGCACGACGATGTCGTTCTTGCCGATGGAGATCCCGGCCCGAGTCGCCGTGCGGAACCCGACCTCCTTCAACGTGTCGAGCAGCCGGCTGGTCAGGTCGGTCGGGTAGCGGCTCACGTACTCGGCGACGAGGTTCTTGATCTCACCCTTCCTGAGCTCGTAGTTGACGAACTCGTAGGAGGAGGGATCGTAGGAGTCACCGAGGTAATCCCTTAAGGTCTCCTCTATGCTCTCGTTGAAGATGACCCGTCCGAGGGTGGTCTCTATCCGCTCGCCCTCGCGCCGGAAGATGACCTTGTCGTGGACCTTGAGCGCATCGTTCCTGTAGGCGACCTCCGCCTCCTCGTAAGAGGTGAGATAGGCCTTGGGCTCCGCCTCCTCGTAGCCCTCCGGGGCATAGGTGATGTAGTAGAGCCCGAGGACCATGTCCTGCGACGGGACCGCGATCGGGAACCCGTTCGAGGGCTGCAGGATGCTCTGCGTCGAGAGCATCAGGATGCGCGCCTCGGCCTGCGCCTCCGGCGAGAGCGGCACGTGCACCGCCATCTGGTCGCCGTCGAAGTCCGCGTTGAACGCCGCGCACACCAGCGGGTGCACCTGGATCGCCTTGCCCTCCACCAGGACCGGCTCGAAGGCCTGGATGCCGAGGCGGTGCAGCGTCGGGGCCCGGTTCAGGAGGACCGGGTGCTCCTTGATCACGTCCTCGAGCACGTCCCAGACCTCGGGCCTCAGGCGCTCGACCATCTGCTTGGCGCTGCGGATGTTCGGCGCGAGAGCCCGGTCCACCAGCACCTTCATCACGAACGGCTTGAACAGCTCGACGGCCATCAGCCGCGGCAGACCGCACTGGTGCATCTTGAGCGAGGGCCCGACCACGATCACCGAGCGTCCCGAGTAGTCGACGCGCTTGCCCAGCAGGTTGCCGCGCAGCCGGCCCTGCTTGCCCTTGAGCATGTCCGAGAGCGACTTCAGCGGCCGGTTGCCCGCGCCGGTCACCGCCCGGCCCCGACGCCCGTTGTCGAAGAGGGCGTCGACGGCCTCCTGCAGCATCCGCTTCTCGTTGTTGACGATGACGTCCGGCGCCCCCAGGTCCAGGAGCCTCTTCAGGCGATTGTTGCGGTTGATGACCCGGCGGTAGAGGTCGTTCAGGTCGCTCGTGGCGAACCGTCCGCCGTCGAGCTGCACCATCGGGCGCAGGTCCGGGGGGAGGACCGGGATCACGTCCATGATCATCCACTCCGGCTTGTTGCCGCTGGTGCGGAACGCGTCGACGACCTTCAGGCGCTTTATCGCCTTCTGGCGCCGCTGCCCCCTGGAGGTGTTGATGATCTCCCGCAGGTTCCGGGCCTCCTCGTCGAGGTCGATCTGCTGGATGAGATCGCGGATCGCCTCGGCGCCCATCCCGCCCCGGAAGTACACGCCGTAGCCGTACTCGTCCCCGAAGCGGTCCTTCATCTCGCGGAAGAGCTCCTCGTCGTCCACGATCTGACGCGGCTCGAGCGTCTGGAACTCCTCCCAGGCCCGCCGGACGAGGTTTATCTGCTCGTCGATCGAGCGCCGGATGTCGGCGATGTCCTCCTCGGCCTGCCGGTGCACCTTCTCGATCGCAGCCTCACGCTCCTCCTCGGGAACGTCGGCGTACTCCTCGGTGAGCTCGTCCGGGGAGCTCTCGCCCCGGATCACGCTCTCCCGCTTGGTGCGCAGCGCCTGTATCTGGGTGATCTCCTCCTCGCGCTCCTCCTCGAGCTGCCGGATCTCGTCCTCGACCCGCTGACGCAGGGTGTCTATGTCGTTCGCCCGCGCCTCGCGGTCTACCCAGGTGACGATCGAGGAGGCGAAGTAGAGCACCCGGTCGAGCTCCTTGGGGCTTATGTCGAGCAGGTACCCCATCCGGCTCGGCACGCCCTTGACGAACCACACGTGCGCCACCGGGGCGGCGAGCTCTATGTGGCCCATCCTGTCGCGCCTGACGCGCGCCCGGGTGACCTCGACCCCGCACCGCTCGCAGATGATGCCCTTGAAGCGGATCCTCTTGTACTTCCCGCAGTAGCACTCGAAGTCCTTCGAGGGCCCGAAGATCCGCTCGCAGAACAGCCCGTCCTTCTCGGGCCTGAGCGTCCGGTAGTTGATGGTCTCGGGCTTGGTCACCTCGCCGCGGGACCACTCCCGGATCTCCTCAGCGGAGGCGAGACCGATGGAGATCTTCTCCAGCTTGTTTATGTCTATGTCGCGCTCTAGGCTCTGCAACCCTTACATCCCTCCTCTGGAAACATCCGGGGTGTCGTCCAGGTTACCGGTCGGCTCCTCGCGGCTCAGGTTTATACCGAGCGCTCTGGCCGCCTCGTCCCAGTCTCGCTGATCGGAGTCCTCCGCCGCGGCCTCGGCGTTGTAGACCGGCTTGACCGAGAGCCCCAGCGCCTGCATCTCCTTCAGGAGCACCTTGAAGCTCGCCGGCACGCCGGGCTCGGGGATGTTCTCGCCCTTGACGATCGCCTCGTAGCTCTTGACGCGCCCGATCCGGTCGTCGCTCTTTATCGTGAGCAGCTCCTGCAGGGTGTGCGCCGCGCCGTAGGCCTCGAGCGCCCACACCTCCATCTCGCCGAAGCGCTGCCCGCCGAACTGCGCCTTGCCGCCCAGAGGCTGCTGGGTCACGAGCGAATACGGGCCGGTCGAGCGGGCGTGGATCTTGTCGTCGACCAGGTGGATCAGCTTCATGATGTACATGTAGCCGACCGTGATCTTGCTGTCGAACGGCTCGCCGGTGCGCCCGTCGTAGAGGGTCACCTTGCCCCCGCCGGTCATCTTCACCTTCGAGCCGCCGTCCTGGCGGACCTTGTCTATCACCTTGTTTATGTCCTCGACCCGCGCCCCCTGGAAGACCGGCGTGGAGACGAAGACCGGCTCGCCACCGTTCTCCCCGAGGCCCTTGCTCGCAGCCCACCCGAGGTGCGTCTCGAGTATCTGACCGATGTTCATCCGGCTCGGCACCCCGAGCGGCGAGAGGATGACGTCGACCGGCGTGCCATCCTCCATGTACGGCATGTCCTCCTCGGGCACGATCTTCGAGATCACACCCTTGTTCCCGTGGCGGCCGGCGAGCTTGTCGCCCTCGGCGATCTTGCGCTTGGAGGCGACGAAGACCCGCACCATCTCGTTGACCCCGGGCGGGAGCTCGTCCCCGGCATCCCGCGAGAAGCGCTTGACGTCTATGACGACCCCGCCCTCACCGTGCGGGACCTTGAGCGAGGAATCCTTGACCTCCTTGGCCTTCTCCCCGAAGATCGCCCGCAGGAGCTTCTCCTCCGGGGTGGGCTCGCTCTCTCCCTTCGGCGTGACCTTCCCGACCAGCACGTCCCCGCTCCCGACCTCGGCACCGATGCGGATGATCCCGTCGGCGTCGAGGTTCATCAGTACGTCGTCGGAGGCGTTGGGGATGTCGCGGGTAATCTCCTCGGGCCCGAGCTTGGTGTCCCGCGCCTGCACCTCGTACTCCTCGATGTGGATGGAGGTGAGCACGTCCTCCTTGACGAGCCGCTCGGAGATGATGATCGCGTCCTCGAAGTTGTACCCCTCCCACGGCATGAACGCGACGAGCAAATTCTTGCCCAGGGCCAGCTCGCCCTGATCGGTGGAGGAGCCGTCGGCGAGCACGCTCCCCGCCTGGACCTCCTCACCTTCCTTCACCAGCGGCCGCTGGTTGACGCACGTGCCCTGGTTGGAGCGGGCGAACTTCTTGAGCCGGTACTCGTCGAGCTCCCCGCTCTCCCGGCGCACCGTGATCACGTCCGCCGACACCCGCTCGACCCTGCCGGCCTCCCGCGCGAGCACCACATCCCCGGTATCGGTTGCAGCCCGGAACTCCATCCCGGTCCCGACGTAGGGCGCTTCGCTCCTCAGGAGCGGTACCGCCTGCCGCTGCATGTTCGCGCCCATCAGAGCCCGGTTGGCATCATCGTGCTCGAGGAACGGGATGAGCCCGGTCCCGACCGAGACCGTCTGCAGCGGGGCCACGTCCATGTAGTCGACCTCCTGCGGGGAGACGGTCGTGACCTCCCCGCCCCGGGCCCGCGCCAGGACGTGCTCGGCGGTGATCCTGCCGCTCTCCGGGTCCACCGGGGTGTTCGCCTGCGCGATGATGAGCCCCTCCTCCTCGTCCGCGGAGAGGTACTCGATCTCGTCCGTGGCGACCCCGTCGACGACCTTCCTGTACGGCGTTTGGATGAACCCGTACTCGTTGACCTTGGCGTAGGTGGCCAGCTGTCCGATGAGCCCGATGTTCGGCCCCTCCGGCGTCTCTATCGGGCACATCCGACCGTAGTGGGTCGGATGGACGTCGCGCACCTCGATCGGCGCGCGCTCCCTGGAGAGCCCGCCCGCACCCATCGCGTTGAGACGCCGCCTGTGCGAGAGGCCGGCCAGGGTGTTCGTCTGGTCCATGAACTGCGAGAGCTGGCTGGAGCCGAAGAACTCCTTGATCGCGCTCGCCACAGGCTTGGTGTTGACCACGCTCTGGGGCGTTATGCTCTCCTCGTCCTGCGTGGTCATCCGCTCGCGCACCACGCGCTCCATCCGGTACATCCCGATCCGGAACGCCTCCTGCACCAGCTCGCCGACGGTCCTGAGACGCCGGTTCCCGAGGTGCTCGTACTCGTCGAGCAGGTGCCGGTAGCGCTCGTAGTTGATCCTGCCGAACTCCTCGTCCTCGGCGAAGCTCTCCGCGATCTCGATCAACCGCCCGAGAAGCGCCTCTATGTCCTCGTTGGTGAGCGTGCGTACCTCGAGCGGCACGTCGAGCTTGAGCTTCTTGTTGACCTTGTAACGCCCGACCTCGGTCAGGTCGTAGCGCTTGGGATCGAAGAAGAGCCCCTCCACCAGGTTGCGCGCGTTCTCCAGGTTGACCGGCTCACCGGGCCGCTGCCGCCGGAAGACCTCCAGCAGCGCCTCTTCCCGCGAGGTGGTGTCGTCTCGCTCCAGCGTGTTGCGCACCAGCCAGGAGTCACCGAAGCGCCCCATTATCTCCTCGGGCCCGCCGAACCCGAGAGCTTTCAGGAGCACCGTAACCGGCAGCTTCCTCTTGCGGTCTATCCTGACCGAAACGTACCCCTTGGACTCCACCTCGAACTCGAGCCAGGACCCGCGACCCGGCATCAGGCTCGCCGTGAGAACCTGCTTGCTCGGGTCCTTGGGCTCCATGATGTACGCGCCCGGAGAGCGCACGAGCTGGGTGACGACCACCCGCTCGGTCCCGTTTATTATGAAGGTCCCCCAGTCGGTCATGAGCGGGAAGTCGCCCATGAACACGTCCTGCTCCCGGATCTCACCGGTCTCCTTTATGATGAAGCGAACCTTCACGAACAGCGGGGCCGCATAAGTCTTGTCCTTCGAGACACACTCCTCTATGGAGACCTGCGGCTCCTCGAAGTAGAAATCCCCGAACTCCACGGCATAAGACCCGGTGTAGTCTTCTATCGGAGAGATCTCCTCGAAGACCTGCCTTATCCCCTCATCCAGGAACCTCCTGAACGAGCCGAGCTGGATGTCCACCAGCCCCGGCATCTGAAAGTCCAGAGTCTGCGTCCGCGAGAAGGGACGCCGCTTGCGGCGCACAATAGGGGTTACCAAATCGGCTCTCCTCCACGCTGAATCGTTGAAGAACGGCTAAGCACGCGAACGGATATCCTACCCCGCTTCCCCGTATAAGTCAAGGAGATCCGGGGCAGAATATCCCGAACAACAAGTATGGGCGTTGGTTTTGTGTCCAACGCCCGGAAGTTTAGCACACCCTGGGGCTGCGCGCCACAGAGGCTACTTGAGCTCGACGGTGGCTCCGGCCTCCTCTAGCTTGGCCTTCAGAGCCTCGGCGTCCTCCTTGGAGATGCCCTCCTTGACCGGCTTGGGCGCCTCGTCCACCAGCGCCTTGGCCTCCTTGAGCCCGAGCCCGGTCGCGGCCCTTATCTCCTTGATGACCTGCAGCCTCTTGTCCCCGGCCGCCTGCAGGATGACGTCGAACTCGGTCTTCTCCTCCTCGGCCGCGGCGGCCCCACCGTCACCCGCGGCGGCCCCGGCGGCGGGGGCGGCGGCCACGGCGGTGGCGGAGACCCCGAAGCGCTCCTCGAGCGCCTTGACGAGCTCGGAGAGCTCGAGCACGCTCATGTTCTCGATCGTCTCTATCAGTTCCTCTTTGCTTACGGCCATGAACCAAAACCTCCAGTTCTTCTTTTCTTTTGCGTCGTGTACCTGCTACGACTCCTGCGCGCGCTTCTGCTCGGCGATCTGGTTCAGCGCGATCACGAGCCCCTGCACCGTGTTGTTGAGCACGTTCACCAGAGCGGAGATCGGGGCGGCGAGCCCGCCGACGACCTGGGCGATGAGCTGCTCGCGGCCGGGCAGCTTCGAGAGCGCGACGACCTGCTCCGCGTCGAGGACCTGCCCGTCGTCGAGCCTCCCCCCTTTCAGCGTGAAGGTCTCTATCTGGTCGGCGAACTCCGCCAGAAGCTTTGCCCCGGCGACCGGATCCTGCGAGAAGGCTATCGCCGTCGGGCCCGTGAAAAACCCGGAAAACTCACCGTCTATGCCGGCTGCGTCCGCAGCCCTGCGCGCCAGGGTGTTCTTCGCCACCACGAACTCCACCCCGAGCTCCCGGCTGCGGCGACGCAACTCGGTGCTCTGGGCCACGTTCATGCCCTGGTAATCCACCACGAGCGCCGAGCCGCTCCTCAGCTTCTCGGCCAGCTCTTCTACTACCTTCGCTTTCTCCTCGCGTCTCACCTCCGACTCCTCTCCTGAAAAGAGAGCCCCGGGGCCGCGTAGAGGCACCCGGGACTCTCTATCCCGAAATCTTCTCTCTGCGCGGCCTCGGCCGGGTCACCCGCTGGGTTTGAGCTCCTTGCCGGAGCCCCGGCTGTCTCTGGCCTCTCTCTTTTGTCGTTCTTGGGTCCGCGAAAGATACTAATCGCTCGTCGCGGCGGGGTCAACCTTCACCGAGGGCCCCATCGTGCTGGTTATCGCCACCGACTTGAAGTAGCGTCCCTTGACCGCCGAGGGGCGCACCCTCTGCAGCTCGTCGCGCAGCGCGTAGTAGTTCTCGAGCAGAGAGTCGGTGTCGAAGGACTTCTTGCCGATGATGCTGTGGATTATCCCGTAGCGGTCCACCCGGTACTCGATCTTGCCCTGCTTTATCTCGCGCACGGTCTTTCCGACGTCCTGCGTTACGGTGCCGCTCTTCGGGTTCGGCATGAGCCCGCGGGGACCGAGTATCTGCCCCAACCGTCCGACGATGCGCATCTGGTCCGGGGTCGCCACCGCGACGTCGAAGTCGAGGAAGCCCTCGTCGCGGATGCGCGCGACCAGATCTTCGGACCCGACTATGTCCGCCCCGGCCTCCTCGGCCTCCCGGGCCGCCTCACCCTCGGCGAAGACCGCGACCCGCTGCGTCTTGCCCGTGCCGTTGGGCAGCATCAGCGTCCCGCGCACCATCTGATCCGCCCGGCGAGGGTCGACGTTGAGGTTTATGTGCACCTCGACGCTCTCGTCGAAGTTCGCTCCGTCGAGCCCCTTCAACAGCTCTATCGCCTCCCTGGGCGAGTAGAGCCTCTCCCGGTCTATCCTGTTCTTCTGCTCGAGCAGCCTCTTACCCATTTACCGTGATCCCCATGCTCCTCGCCGTACCCTCTATTATCTTCACCGCGCCCTCCAGGTCTGCGGCGTTCAGGTCCGGCAGCTTCGTCTTGGCTATCTCCTCCACCTGCTGGCGGCTCACCGAGCCTACCTTGTCCCGGTTGGGCTCGCCGCTCCCCTTGTCGACCCCGGCGGCCTGCCGCAAAAGAAACGCCGCCGGCGGTGTCTTGGTGACGAAAGAGAACGAACGGTCCTCGTACACCGTTATCTCGACCGGGATGATCTGGCCCATCTGATCCCGGGTGGCGTCGTTGAACTGCCGCACGAACTCCCCGATGTTCACCTGGGCCTGGCCGAGAGCCGGCCCGACGGGGGGAGCAGGGTTCGCCTGCCCGCCCGGGATCTGGAGCTTCAGTTTCCTTGCCACCCTTCTTCCGCGTCCTCTACCCATGGCTTTACAAACTCCCTCTCACGTTTACTCCAAAACGAACAACTAGAGCTTGGCGACCTGGTTGAAAGAGAGCTCGACCGGCGTCTCACGCCCGAAGATCGAGACCATCACCTTCAACCGCGACTGGTCGACGTTTATGTCGGAGATCTGGCCGGTGAAGTCGGAGAGGGGACCGCTCACCACGCGTACGGTCTCCCCGATCTCGTAGTCCACCGTCGTCTTGACCTTCTCGCGGGTCTCCACTTCGCCCGGATGCAAAAGCCTCTCGACCTCCGCCCGGCTGAGGGGTACCGGCTTGTCCCCCGCCCCGACGATCTGCGTGACCCCCGGCGTCTGCCGCACCACCTGCCAGGTGTCGTCGTTCATCTCCATGTTCACCAGTATGTAGCCCGGGAACTGCCGCTGGACCGTCGGCACCTTCTTGCCGTTTTTGATCTCGACGACGTTCTCGGTGGGGATCCTGATCTCCCCGAAGTACCGCCCGAGACCGAGGGATTCTATCCTCCGCTCGAGCGTGGTCTTGACCTTGTTCTCGTGCCCGGAGTACGTGTTGACGACATACCACTTCTTCAAAGCAACCAACTCCCCAGCCGCTACAGCACTAGAAGAAGACCAGCCGCGTCAGGTTCTGGAAGATGTAATCCCAGAACGTGACGTAGATGCCGAGCACGACGACCACGATGATCACGACCGCCGTACTCTGCTTGAGCTGCTCGCGGTCGGGCCAGCTCACCCGCCGTATCTCGGCCCGGGCCTCCTTGAGGGAATCGACTACCCCCGACCCGGCCCTGCGCCGCTTGCCGCTCTGCTGGGCCTTCTTGCCACCGGCCCGGCGCTGCTGAGCCGTAGAGCCCCGTCTCTTAGACATCGTTTCCTCGCCTCGCCTCGCAGGTAAAAGCAGGGCAGGAGGGACTCGAACCCCCGACCTGCGGTTTTGGAGACCGCTGCTCTACCAACTGAGCTACTGCCCTCCGCTTCGCCGACACTTATCTTACTACCTGGTCTCCCTGTGCGTGGTGTGCCGGCGGCACCACGGACAGTATTTTCTGAGCTGCAGACGATCGGGCGTGTTGCGCCTGTTCTTGCGGGTGTGGTAGTTGCGCCTCCTGCAGTCCTCACACGCCAGTGTTACCAGCTGTCTCATGCTTCTCCTCTAAGCTCACCGGGAGGGGCGGGATCCACCCGCCTCTCCACACGCCAAGTATCGGCTCCTACTCTATTATCTGGGTGACCACACCGGCTCCAACCGTCCGGCCACCCTCCCTTATCGCAAAGTTGAGCCCCTCAT
>JAIMBO010000060.1 GCA_023511405.1 Rubrobacteraceae bacterium | reverse complement strand
GCGTGCCCCGTGGTCCCCGTGCACACCTGCTCGTAGGTGGGGTTCGGTACGTGCCCCCCGGAGTAACCGGATTCGACTTTCTCGATGCCTCGCAGCTCCTCGAAGACCGCCTCGAGACACCAGAAACACCCACCCGCGAGCGTAGCCTTCTCGGACATGCAGATACCTCCTCGCCGCCGGGAGCACAGAACGCGTTCTCCACCCTATTCTACCCCGCCGCGGCCGGAGCTCAGACGCCCGCGAAGGCTCCGAACCCGCCGTCGACCGGGATCACTGCCCCGCTCACGAACCTGGCCGAGTGGCCGCAGAGCCACACCACGGTCCCGACCAGATCCTCCGGCTCCCCGAAGCGCCCTGCCGGGGTGTGCTCGATGATCTTCTCTCCCCTGGCGGTGAGGTTGCCCTCTTCGTCGAGCAACAACCTTCTGTTCTGCTCCCCGACGAAGAACCCGGGCGCTATCGCGTTGACCCTCAGCCCCTCCCCGTAAGCGCGCGCGAGTTCCACCGCGAGCCAGCGGGTGAAGTTCTCCACCGCCGCCTTCGCCGCGGCGTAGGCCACGACCCCGCTGAGCGGCCTCTGCGCGGCCATCGAGGAGACGTTGACGATCGAGCCCTCGGGCTCCTCCGCGCGGGTCATCGCCTCCCCGAAGACCTTCGAGGGCAGGATCGTCCCCATCAGGTTGAGGTCCACGACCTGCTCGATGGCCGCCTTCTCCACCTCGAAGAAGCTCTTGCGTGGGGAGGTTATGGCCTCGGGGGCGTTACCGCCGGCGGCGTTTACGAGGATGTCCACCCGCCCCCACTCTCGCAGCACCTCTTCCCTCGCTCGCTCGAGAGACGAGCCGTCGAGGACGTCCGCCGGGAGGGGAATCGCCTCGCCCCCTTCTTTCTCTATCCCGAAGGCCACCTCGCGGGCCCGCTGCTCGCGCCTGCCCAGGATGGCCACCTTCGCCCCGGCACGGGCGAGACCGCGGGCCATCGCCCCGCCGAGGACGCCGGTCGCCCCGGTGACCACCGCCACCCTGCCATCCAGCGAGAAGAGCCTCTCTACCCCAGGTGCCACGTTCTCACCCCCTCTCGCCACCCGAGGCGAAGGGCTCCAGGTGACGCACGAAGTGTTCTTTCAGGTTGGAGGCGTACTCTTCGGAGTGCGAGCGCAGCAACCCCAGGAGCCTCCCGCGCAGTCCCTCTTTCCGCAATACCGAACCGAAGGTTACGTGCAGGACCTCCCGGGGATCGAATCCTTCGAGGAGGGCAGTCAATTCTGCATCGTCCACCTCCTCCGGCTCCGGAGTCCTGGAAAGCTCGGCGGAGACGTGGTAGCTACTACGGTCTTCCTCGTAGTGCTCTCTGGCGAAGGCATAGATCTCGCGGAACAGCGCGGGATCGAGGGCAGCGACGGTGCGCAGAGCCTCCAGGTAGCTGGTGCCGGCGGTCTTCAGGTGGACGAGCCCCCTGCTCTGGTGCACTGCGGCCGGGTAGATGGAGAACTTGTCCGAGCCGGAGTGCAGGCTGAGCTTGTACGGTCCGAGGGCGCGGGCGATGGCCGCGTGTACCGCGAAGTCCCGCTCGAAGGCTTCCACGTTCCCGATGTAGTCCACGCCCTTCTCGAAACGCCCCACGTAGCGTGGTGCGAGGCTCACCCACTCCACCCCCAGGCGCTTCAGCTCGGTCGCTATGTAGACGTGCTGGACGTGGGTGGTCGGGGAGTCAGTCTCGTCGACCGAGACCTCGACCTCGAACTCCCGACAGGCGTTTTTCTGCAGGTGGCGGTACATCCTCGCGGCGTGTGCCACGGCACGGCCATATTTCACCGCAGCCACCGCCAGGGATCTCTCGTCGAAGGAGATGCAGCACCCTTCGAACTCGAAGTCCTTCGTCAGGTAGCGTCGCTTGAGATCGTCCGGGCGGTCCTCCAAATCGTCCCAGGGCAGCCCCTGAAACTTCTCCCGCAACCCGGCGGGATCGATCCCCTCCGCCGCATCGTCGACGTGCTCACCGGGATCGAAGGTAAAGAAACTGTAACCAGCTTCGAGGCAGGCGTCGATATTGGCGGTGGTCTTGAGGTGATCCGCGTCGGCACCGAGGTCTCCATCCCATCCTTCGGCGAAGGCACCCCAGGTGGCATCGTCCATCACCCGCTGCGGGCTGCGCCCCGTGCGCTCCATCTCGCGGATAGACTGCTGGGCGAAGATCGGGGCGATACTCCCCCCGACGGCGCGCACGGCGCGCACGTGTCCCGGTGTAGCGAGCCCGAGACGGTCGCCCATCCCCGCAGAGGTCCGGAGTCCCAGCGGGCGGGGACGGAGCCAGGGGAGGCGGGAGCGCAGCGCGGAGGCGTTGCGGCCGCTCAGCGGGCCGAGCAGCAGCGTCCTCTCGCCGCGCGCGCTCGTCTCACCCTCGAACTTCCCGAGCTCAGGGCTGCCTTTCGGAGCGAGAACGGCGATGTCCTCCCCGGCCAGCGCGAACTCCCATCCCTCCGAGAGGATCAGAGAAGACCGTCGGATCTCAAGACCTTCGAGGGCGAGGAGCCCGGCCTCTTCCTTACCGCCCTTCATCGTCATCCTCCCGACCTTGCACCCCTTCGGAGATCCAACGGTGGGCGGGGTCCTCGCTGGGACGGAGCGTCCTTCCCTCGCCGCAGAGCGCCCACAGGTAGTACAGCCGGTAGCCGCCCGCGGCCACCACCGGGTGGTAGCCGAACGGTATGAGCACCGCATCCCCGTCGCGGACGGCGAAGCTCTCCTCGAAGGAGCGCTCCGGTGAGTAGATCCTCTGCAACCCGAACCCGCCCGCCGGGTCGAGCCGGTAGTAGTAGACCTCCTGCATGCGCACCTCGCGCGGGGGATCCTGCTCGTCGTGTTTGTGCGGCGGGTAGCTCGACCAGCAGCCCGGCTCGTTGAAGGTCTCCCCGACGACCAGCCTGGCTGCGGGGCGCGACTCGTCTATTATGTCGTGCACCTCACGCCGCCAGTTGCCGCTGCCCCTGACCGCAGCGTTCACCTCCCCGGGCCTCACGACGTACGCCTCGCCGCCACCATCTGCCGGGGCCCGGCAGATGGCCACCTCCGAGCCCGTCTGCGAAGAGATGCGGTAGGGTGTGCCGGCGGGAACGTAGACGGCCGTCGCCTTCCCAGAGAAGACGTCCTTCCTCTCTCCCAGCTCCTTCCAGCTACCGCCTCCCTCCACCTCGACCGAGCAACGGCCGCCGAGGATCACGAGGACGGACTCCCGCCCCTCGTCCACCAGTTCGACCCGATCATCGCCGTCCGCACGTACCAGCGCCAGCTCCAACCCTTCCGAGGGAGAGTTACTGGGGCCTATGATCTCTTGTACAGGGCTGCCAAAATCCTTACTCTTGAAATGTAGACGCAAATGCTTCCCTTTCTATTCGCTCCACAGCTCTCGCAGGCGATGGGCTCCCATCTTGGGACGGCGATCCCTGGTGAACACGCCCTTGAAGTTAATTCCTCCCACACGCCATACCCCCTGCGCAGTCTTGAAGTCACAGAGGTTCCATACATGCTGTCCCACGATGTAAGGTTTGCTCTCCAGAACCTCGATGTACCTGCTTAGCATCTCAGCCTGGTATTCCTCGCTGAACATCTCCGGCGGCTCGGCATGAAAGCCGGGAACCGCGTCGGCACCGAACTCCGTGAGGATGAGAGGTTTATGATACCTCTCGTGCAGTTCGTCCAGCTCTCTGGAAAGAACCGCACACCCCTCATCCAACCGGCCAATCTCCGAGTACCAGCCATAGTAGCGGTTAATGCAGATCACGTCGCAAAACTCGAAGGATTCCTCTTTCACGTCCGGTCGGCTCACCACCGTTACCGGACGGATGGGGTCCTTGGACTTTGTCAGATCGTAGAGCTCGCGGAAGAAGGAGCCAGAGCCTGGGCGGGTGGACATGGGTTCGTTGGCGAGGCTCCACAGGATCACACTGGGATGGTTCTTGTCTCGATCGATGAGCTCCTTTAGCATTTGTTTGCATAGTGCAAGGCGCCTTTCTACTCCATCCTTCTTAAAAAACAGACCAACAGCCGGGGTCTCGTCTATCACCAGGAAGCCCAGGTGGTCAGCCAGGTCCATATCCTCCTCGGAGTAAGGATAGTGGGAGGTGCGGAAGGAGTTAGCACCCACCCACTCCATCAGCGCATAGTCCTTGTTCATCACCGCTGGCACGTACCCACGACCCGTCACCGGGAAGTCCTCGTGACGTCCAAATCCCTTGAGCTCAACGGGCTGGCCGTTGAGGAGCAGGGTGTCGCCCTCGATCGAAACGGTACGTATCCCAACAGGAAGCGAGTAGCGGTCGAAGACGGTCCCGTCCTGTACCAGCTCAACCGTCAGGTTATAGAGGTTTGGGGAGCCTGGGGCCCACAGCGCAGCGTTCACCACCTTCAGCTCCGCTTGCACAGTCTCGTCCGAAGCTTCCACCTCCTCCACAACCTCCGCACCGTGTCCGCGCAGCACAAAGCGTGCAGTTGCCGCTTCTGCAGCCGTACGGTCCACCAGCACACGCACCGATCCGTCGCGGTCTTCGATGTCGGTGGTAACCGTTAGATCGACTATCGCATCGTACGGGGTGGCATAGAGCAGCACCGGGCGTTGGATGCCACAGAATGGGAAGAAGTCGAAGGAGGTATCTGGGAAGTTTTGGTGGGGCACGTCACGCGGGTCGGGAGGGATGTTGCCGGGCGGGACGCGGTCGGGAGCCAGCTCACCCTCGACACGCACGATGAGCAAGTTATTTTCTGGGCGGACATGCGAGGTTACATCGAACTCGAAGGGGAGGTGCCCGCCCTCGTGGTGGCCCAGCGGGGTACCATTGAGCCACACCTCTGCCAGGTAGTTGACTGATCCAAAGCGTAACCTCACCCGTCTGTCTTCCCAAGTCCAGGGTAGGTTGAAACATGTCTGGTACCAGGCCGGACCCAGGTAGTCCCTCAGTCCACTGAACTGGTCGTTCCAGCTTGAGGGGACGGCTACCGGACGGTATCCGGTGAAGCCACCCGACCATTCCCGCTCCCGGCCCACGTCCTCCGGGTCAATCCGGAAATCCCAGAAACCAGAGAGATCAACGCTCTGGCGTAGCGGGTTGGTCTGCGGATACAGTGTAGCCCGTTCGGAAGTCGAAAGACTCTCCCCCTGCATTTTTACCTCCCGTGCTCTAGCTTTTCAGGGTCGAGATGCCGAGCTGCAGGTGATCAGGTCCACTCGATCCCCTGCTCGCGCAGCAGGCGTTTGAACGCTCCGGCGGCCTTCCTGAACAGCTCGGGGCCGCTGAACCCTGAGTAGGTCCCTGAGAGGGCAAGATGCGGCTCCAGAGAGAAGAAGCCGTCGAACCCGGAGGACCGCAGGGCCGAGACGGTCTCAGAAAGCTCCCCGTCTCCCTCGCCTGCCGGGACCACCTGCCCGGAGGAGGCGAGTGCGTCCTTGACATGCACGTACTCAATGAACGGACGCAAGGTCTCGAAACCTTCGGAATACGGTCGCTTCACCCCGCACTGAACGAAGTTGGCAGCGTCCCACACGGCTCGCAGAGCAGGAGAACCAACCCCGGTGAGGATATCCAAGCACCGGTGCGGGACGTCACCGTAGATCCCTTTCTCGTTCTCGTGCAGAAGCGTAACCCCCAAGTCCTCGGCACCCCTCGCGAGGGTGCTCATCCGCTCCAGGACCTCATCCCGGTAGAGAACAGGATCCTGTCCCTCCGGTATGAAGAACGAGAAGACGCGAATGTACGGCGCCTCCATCCTCCCGGCAACCTCTAGGGCTCTCCGGAACCGCCTCAGGTGTGGTCCGAAGTCGTCAGTAACCGGGACCTTGCCTATGGGAGATCCTATCGAGGAGACCTTGATCCCATGCCGCACCACCTTAGACTTTACTATATCAAGCTCCTCGTCGGTCAGATCGAGCACGTTCTTATTCCAGACGCTGCGTAGCTCCACGTGGTGGATAGACTCATCCGCAAGCGTGTTCAACTGCTCGTCCAGGTCCGGAGAGATCTCATCCGCAAACCCCGTTAACGTCCACACGCGCTACTCCTCCTTCTAATCAAAATGGCCTATCCCTTGACTCCCCCGGCCGTCAAGCCCCCGATCAGATACCGCTGAAATATCATGTACAGAATGACGACCGGTAGACCGCTCACCACCGCCGCACTCATTAGCTGGCCGTACAGTGGCAGCGAGCCGCCCTGCTGGGCAACGCTGAACGTCTGCAGCTCCACGGCAAGTGTTCTGGTGCTCGGGGAGGTCAGTGCGCTTGCGAACAACACATCGTTCCAGCCGGTAAGGAAGGAGAACACCAAAGCAACCACCATCCCCGGAAGCGCAAGCGGGACAACTATCTTACGAAGAGCCTGGAGCCTTGTGGCTCCATCCACGAGCGCAGCCTCCTCCAGCTCCACCGGAATACTTGCCAAGTAGGAAACCATCAGCCAAATGGCCAGCGGGAGGGCAAAGGTCAGGTAGGTAATAATCGGCCCCTGATAGGTTCCGGTCAACCTGAAGGGCAGAGCCGTCTGGACTGAGGCGAAGAGTACAAACAGCGGGAGTAGGAGCATCACCTGTGGGGCCGACTGTAAGGCTATCAGCGAGTACAGGAACGGGAACCGGCCGCGGAAGTTGAACCTGCTCAGGACGTAGGCCGCGCCCACAGCAACGATTACCGCGATCACGCTTGCCGTCCCGGAGATAATCAGGCTGTTGATCAAACCTCGCCCGAGGTTCACCGTCGACCACATCTTCATGTAGTTGTCGAACGCCCACCGAGACGGGATCAGGTCTCTTGTACCGATTTCGGAATCCGGCGTGACCGAGAGCAGAAGCATGTAGGCAATCGGGAGTAGTATCAGGACCACGAACACGGCGGTCACGCCTACGCGTAGCCGGGGATGCAGGATCTCCTGTGGGTCTCTCCTTCTCATCGCGCGGTCACCTCTCCCAAGCGCAGCGCCCGCAGGTAGAAGAACGCCGGAACCAACATGATGATCAACGTGATCACGGACATGGCGCTGCCCAAGCCGAAATCGAACAGGTTGAACGAGGTCACATATATGTTAAGTGGCAAGACGGTCGCAGAGGTCGGGGGTGAGGAGCCAAACATTACGAACGGTAGTGTAAAGTTGTTGAAGTGAAACAACGTCGACAGTAGCAAGGCCAAGCCCAGAAGTCCTTTTAATTGTGGGAGAACTACTTTTGTTAGCTTCTGCCAGGAGGTGGCGCCGTCAAGCTCGGCGACTTCGTACAATTCGGTGGGGATCGACTGCAAGCCTGCCAGTACCATTATGTAGATGAACGCCCACACGGCCCAGATCTCCGTGATGGTCATCGCCCAGAAGCTCCTCGGGCCTATAAGCCAGTAGGTGTTGACACTTGCAACACCTATTGCAGACAGGAAACGATCGACCAAGCCCGTACCGTTCAGAAACATCATACGCCACAGGAGCGCGGTGACGAACGTTGGGATAACGTAAGGGATTAAGTATAGAGATCTTATCAGGGCACGTCCGCGAAACTGGGTGTTGACCGTGAGCGCCGCCAGTATGCCGATTGGGGTGGTGACCAGGGTGGTTAGTACCGAGAACGCGACGCTCACGCCGAGGGATGTCAAGGCTGAAGTTTGAAGCACGCCGCCACCTGTCAGCCCAGTGATGTAATTCTCCAGCCCGGCCCACGGAGCATGGATCCAATCCCGGATCGTGTACTGGTCCAAGTTGAGAAAGCTGATGTACACACCGATCAGAAATGGTATGACCACCACGAAGAGAATCAACCCGACGCTCGGCCACAGAAGCCACATGGGCCGCCCGCCGACGTTGCGGCCGGAGCCGCGCTTCGGCTTCGCCGGGAAGGCTTCAGAAGCGGGTTGCCTGCTCATCTGAGCTGCGCCTGGACCTGCTGGTTGGCCTTCTCTAACAGGGATTTCACCAGAGATGGGCTGTAATTCCCAGCCGCCACAGCATTACCCAGCTTCGCGCTGACGTTGGCCAGGGCTACTTCGAGCGTTGCCCAGGCACCCGTCATCGGAGTGGGAGTAGCGTTCTGCTCTGCCTCTATGAAGGCTTTCGCTGTCTTACTCTTGCTAGCCAGGTATGTCGCGGCCTTCTTATTGACCGGCAGATCTCCGACCGCCTTGCTGTACTGGATCTGAGGTTGGTAGTCAGTCATCAGTTTGATGAGCTTGTACGCCGAGTCTTTCGCCTTCGAGTACTTGGCTACGGCCAGGTAGTCACCCGAAACTATCGTTGACGCAGGCTCTCCTCCCGGTGGCCTCTGCTGCATACCGTAGGGAACCGTCGGCATTGGCGCGAAAGCGTACTTGCCCTTTACCTTAGAGTTCCGCAGTGTCGGTTCAACACTTGTACTTATCATGATCTGCATCCCCACCTTGCCATTCACAAAAGCACGAAGGGCATCGGTACTCTGCCAGGTCATCGAGTGCGGATCGGCGATCTTGTACTTCGTAGCCCAATCGAACCAGAATTGGACGGCCTTCTGCACTTCGGGTGAGTCTAGCAGCGCCGTCTTCAGATCTTTCGAAACGAACCTCCCACCCATTTGCCTAACGAACGTCCACCAAATCTTCCAGGGGTCGTATGAGTCCGCTGGATCTATTTCCGCCCCGTACACTCCCTGCGAAGGATCGGTGATTTTCTTGGCGTCCTGGACGAATTCGGTCCAGGTCTTCGGTGGGCTCGATATGCCCGCCTTCCGAAACAGCTCCGTGTTGTAGACCATAGCGAACGGGCGCATAGAGAATGGGACGCTTATCAGTTTGTCCGGGGAGGTCCCGGCCATCGTAAGCTGCTGCTTGAAGATCCGGCTCTTCCCTCCAGCCAGCTTCCAGTCATTGCTCGTGAGCACATGGAATCCGCCTGTGGCTTGGGCCGAAGGTATAAAGGTGCTACCAAAGACGAAGATATCCGGTCCATTGCCTGTTGTAACAGCATTCTCCATCTTTCGCTGCTCCTCATCGGAGCTGCTGAAGCTATCCCACGAGACCTTAACGCCGGTCTGCTTCTGGAACTGCGCGCTGATTTTGTCCATCCACTGCTTCTGTGCACCTGGGGCAGTAGGGCTCTTGTCTATAAAGACACTCAGCGACCCCCCGTTGCCCCCACCGCTTTTTCCCCCACCGCAGCCTGCCAACCCGAGGGCTGACAGACCTACCATCGCAACTCCGCCTGCCGCGAGAAATTCCCTCCGGCTCAGCGTACTCTTCTTCACCATCTGGTCTGTCTCCTCCTTTCCCTCTTAAGGAGCTCCCCTTTCAACAAGCGTCGGTCTTGTCTAGCCTCGTCTCTGATTTAGCTCTCGCATCATCCCCTTCCGCCCGAGACGTCTAGCTGCGTGGCGCTCATCACAGCTCAGGAACTCCCTTGGCTTTACCAATCCTGTATACACACTGGCTTACCGGTCTTGGCCGATTCGTAGATACCGAGGATTATTGCCAGCGCCTTACGACCTTCTTCCACATTCACCAGCGGTTCGCGATCTTCACGTATGGCTTCTATGAAATCCTGTATCTGGTCGCGGTGCGCCATGGAAAGGCTGCTGGGATCTGTGCCTGCACCAGAGCTCGACGTCACCGTACCGTACTGTTCTATAACTTTCTCTGCCTGGTTCCCACCACCACCAATGCCGTAGGCAGCTCCAGCGCCTCTGCCGCCAGCAATGTGGAAGTAATCGAGCCTGTCGTTGTCTATTACGGCAGAGCCGCTATCTCCGTGCACAGTTATCCGGGCGGTGAGCCCCGGGTAGGCTGCCGTCGTCGCCACGATGTTGCCGAGGGCTCCGTTACTGAAACGGAGGATAGCCACCGCAGTATCTTCGACCTCTATCCTCTCGTGAGCGAGCAAACCGGTGTACGCTCTGACCTCAACAACCGGCCCCATCAGCCACTGCAATAGGTCTATGGAGTGGATTGACTGGTTCATCAAGGCTCCTCCACCGTCCAGAGCCCACGTACCCCGCCAGACACCGGATTCGTAGTAGGATTGGGATCTCCACCACCTTACCTCCGCTGACCCCAACGTTAGGCGACCGAACCTGCCGCTGCCAACTGCCTCTTTTACAATCCTTGTTGCAGGATCGAAGCGATGTTGGCTGATAACCGCCACTTTCCTGCCGGTGGCCTTTTGGACAGCGAGTAGACGATCCACCGCCTCCAACGTTATGTCTACCGGCTTCTCGACCACCACATCTTTACCTGCTTCCATCGCGGCGATGGCACCCTCGGCATGAATACCACTAGGAGTACAAATACATACGGCGTCTATATCGTTCCGAGCCAATAGACCGGTCTCATCCCGATAGAAGTCGCAATGATATTCGCTGGCCAACCTCCGGGCTCGCTCAGGAACCAGGTCAGCCACGGCCACAAGTTCGGCGTTTTCAAGCCCGGAGATGGCCAGGGCGTGGTGTGGTCCGATCACCCCGCACCCCACTATTCCGAAACGCACTTTTCGGTTCTTTTGGCTCAAAACTACTCCTCGCCACTTCCCAACAGGTTCACCAACCCAACCTCCTTACTCATCATCACGACCCTCCTACACAACATCATCCGCGAGAGTGCTTGAACGAACGACAAGCTCGGGCCGAAGCTTGGCTTTACTGTGTTCGCGACGTCCTTCAATACGATCAAGAAGCAAGCGAGCTGCCATCGTACCGAGTTCATACTTCGATACTCGTAGGGTGGTAAGCGCAGGTGAGACCAGACCCGCGATCATTATGTCGTCACACCCTACAACTGCGACTTCTTCAGGAATCTTGCGACCCAGTTGTGCACAGGCTCTTAGGGCACCGACGGCGACCAGGTCGTTGTAACAGATCAAACCGTCTATATCAGGCCTCGCCGAAAGCAAAGAGAGCGCGGCATCGTATCCCCCCTCGTGGTTCGGCGAGCAGTGAATTATTAAGCCGGGGTCCGGTTTGTACCCCTCTATCCTGAGGGCTCTCTCGAAGCCTTTGGCCCGTTCTCTCCCGCTGTGGGATCTGGGAGGCCCAGCCAGGAACCCTATAACCCGGCAACCGCTGGCCAGGAGATGGTTGACCGCCTGCTCCGTACCGAAGGCATCGTCCACGCAAACAGTTCCGGCCAGTTCCTCAGGTGCAGAACGGTTGACTAATACAACCGCCCGCTGCCGCCGCAGGTGCGGGAACAACTGCTCATCAGGCAGGCGGGAGCTACAGATTACCACCCCATCCACCCTCTTCTCCTCCAAAGCTCCCAGAACTGCCCTCTCCCGCTCGGGATCTTCTACGGTATTGCACAGGAACATCTCGTAGCCTTGCCTTCTCAGCAAGTCCTCTGCACCTCGGGCAATCTCAGGGAAAAAGGGGTTGGCTATGTCCGGCACAACCAAGCCAACGGTGAGGGTTTTGCTAGTAGCTAGCCCCCGCGCCACCCCACTCGGCCGGTAACCCAAGCGCTCTATCACCCTCATCACCGTCTCTCTCGTGGAGGTACTGATCTCAGCCTTGTTGTTGAGCACGCGAGATACGGTCTGGGTAGAAACTCCCGCCTCTCGCGCTACATCAGCGATGGTGATCCTCTTCAATCTTTCCCCAATCTTTTTTGTTAGCGCTAACGTTAGCGCTAACAAATGCTATGATAGAAATTAGTCGTTGTCAACCTGTGGATAGGGGGAAAACATGGAAGCTCGCGTTGGACCCAAAATTGCTTTTATAGGGGGTGGTAGCTACCAGTGGGGACCGAAGATTATTCTGGATGTGGCGCTCAATGATGATCTGCGCGGCTGCCGTCTGGTTCTGCACGACATCAACCATGAGGCACTCGATGATCTCTTTCGCTGGGGTAATAGAGCCAAAGAGTTAGCAGGTTCCGATATGATCCTGGAGAAATCGGAGCGTCTCGACGATGCTTTGGAAGGAGCGGACTTCGTCGTGTTGAGCATCTCGACCGGCGGGTTGGATGCTATGGAACACGACCTTAAGGTCCCGGAGCGTTACGGGATCGTGCAGACCGTGGGAGATACGGTCGGCCCAGGAGGGCTCTTCCGTGCCCTGCGCAACATACCCGTGGTGGTAGCCATCGCCCGCGCTATGGAGCGGCTCTGTCCTGGCGCCTTCATGATCAACCTGACCAACCCAATGACGACCCTAACCAGGGCTATAACAAAAAGCACTTCTGTAAGCTGCATCGGGCTTTGCCACGAACTCTTCGGCACCCTCGATATGCTCTCCAGCATGTTCAGTGTGCCTGAGGAAGTTCTGAGCGTCAGGGTAGCAGGGGTAAATCACTTCATTTGGATCACCGAGGTCGCCGTACAGAACCGCGATGTTACCGAAGAGGCTTTCAGGCGGATAGCGGAGGGCGAAGCCCGCAGGATCGCGCTTGATCATGCCGGAAGAGATCTGGATCCCTTCATCAACACCTGGGGATTTCGCACCGAGATGTGTCGGAGCTACGGTTATCTGCCAGCGGCTGGAGACAGACATCTCTGCGAGTTCTTTCCAGGATACCTGCAGAATGAGCGTGAAAGGGAACGTCTGGACCTGCGCGTAACTACCGTGGATCTCAGGCGGAAACGCCTGACCGAAAACAGAGATCGAGTCAGGAAGATGGCAGACGGCGAGGAAGAGATACCAGTGCAGCGCTCACGGGAGGAAATCTCCGACATAATAGCCGCAGCCTGGACCGGGCAGGATTCCGTCAACATAGTGAACCTACCGAACACTGGGCAACTTCATGGCCTGCCGCTCGGAGCTGTCGTGGAGACATACGGTGTAATAAATGGGAACGGGGCCTCGGGTATCTCGTTCGGCAAGCTACCCGCGTCGCTATCAGCCCTGATATACCCGCACGTTTTCAACCAGGAAACCATAGTAGATGCCGCCCTGACCGGTAATAAGAACCTAGCCCTACAAGCCTTTAAAAACGATCCACTAGTGGGGAGTCATCCGCAGGCCGAGAATATCTTCGAGGAGATGTTCTCAGCCCACGAGGAATACCTCTCCTACTTTGAGAGCTCTTCGATACAGCAAGCGTCCGAGTAACCGGCCTGCAAACTGCCCCTCGACAAGGTGCAGGACGATGACCCTGATAAAAACAGATGCTCGAAGTGTGCTATCCGCCCGTCTCATGGCCGAGGATGGCGACGGTCTCGCAGCAGAAAGCTTCGGCGCTCTCGCGACTATCGCCGATGCAGACGGTGCCGACCTTGCTATATTCCGAGAGCCCGCCGATGAGGTAAAAAACCACGCCGTGCTGGGAAGCGGCGTCGAAGTGCAACCGGTGGTCGACGGCGATGTCTATGAGGTCTTCGGGTGAGGCCACGGTAGGCCGGGCTCTGGGGTTGTCCGAGGTGAAGTAGTAGCGTGGCTACCCCGTAGGAGTGTGGTAGAGGCCGCCCTCCGGGTCGTAGTAACCGTCGGTGAGAAATTGCATAATGTAGGGATGAGTGGTGTCGCCTGTCCTCAGGTTGGTCTTGATGGTGCGGTGTTCCCAGCGGCCTTCGCGCCGCACCGAGACGAAGTCTATAGCGAAACGGCCCAGCACCCCGTGCCGCTTGAGGCCCCCGGCAACCCGCCAATCGGGCTCTTGGATCTCCATGCAGTATGCTCGGACAGCAGGGAAAGTGCTACCGAGGAACACCTGACCCAACGGGCCGTCCAGAACCTGGTCGTGATTGAGTCAGCGGCAAGTTGGAAGCGTCGTGGCAGCTCAAGGGCGTCAGCCGGTTGCGGGCGTGACAGTGTGGGATGACCGGTGGAAGGTGCAGGTAGTAGTCTACGATCGGGGAGGCGATGTGATGGCTCGTCACGTAGAGCAGCCGTCCCCTCGGCAGCCGGAGCAGCATCATCATGCACAGCATCCGCCAGGATATCCTTCCCCGAACACCTCACGGGAACCTGTTCCCACCCGCTTGCCGCTCATCTTACCCGCAACCACGTTTGTCGCACAAGGTGCAACAGCTACGCGAAGATCTCGTGTAGCGGGACCCGGAAGCCGGGCACGACATTCCTGCCGTTGAGGATCCCGTCTCCGGCGAGAACGGTGATGTCGGATGGGGAGCTCGTAGACGGTAACCGAACGCTTGCGGAGGTTGGCGATCACCACCATCTTCGTGCTAGAGTCCAACCAGTCGAAGATCTTCTCCTCGACCTCCGCGTGGTTCTCTTTGACATACCTGGCCATACGCCAGGCGAAGCCTCATCGCCACCCGTCCGTCCGGGCTCTCCGCCAGCGTCATCCACCGCAGCTCACCCCGCACGATCTCGTACCTGAAGCCGTCGTCGGGCATACAGAGAAGCTCGTCGGCAGCAACCTGTCTGCGGACGACTTCCATGCGGTCATTCCAACAATGGCCTGTCCTAAGCCTCGGTCATCCTGCGGGCGTCGAGGAGCTCGGCGAGCTTCTCTTCGGAGAGGTCGGTCTTCTCGCGGGCGAGCTCG
>JAIMBO010000003.1 GCA_023511405.1 Rubrobacteraceae bacterium | reverse complement strand
ATTCCCCACCAGGTGGGGCCCGGGCCGAGCACCTGGACGTCGAAGCGCACGATGCCGTAGAAACCCAGGTTCAGGATACCTCCGGCCAAAAGCGCTGCGGCGCCGGGCGGGGCCGAGGAGTAGGAGGAGGGGAGCCAGACCTGGAGCGGCACTACCCCGGCCTTGACCGCGAAACCGACGAGCGCGAGGACGAAGGCTGCGCTCGCGTACCCGCCGGAGAGGTGCGAGCGGGCCATCTCCGGGAAGCCGAAGGTGCCGGCCTGCGCGAAGGCCAGGAAGAAGGCCGCAAGGATCATCGCCGTACCCAGCTTCGAGGCGGCCGAGTAGAGGTAGCCGGCGCCGACGCGCCCCTCCCTTCCGTCCTCGAAGGCGACGAGCGCGTAGAACGCCCCGGCCGCGACCTCCCAGAAGAACAGGAAGGCGAAAGCGTTCTCCGCGGCGAAGACCAAAAGCGTCGCGAGGGCCAGAAGATCGTAGAGCGCGGCGTAGGTCCCGCGGCTTCCGCGCACCCGCTGATGCAGGTTGTACACCGAGACCGGCAGCAGCGCGAGCCCGGTCGTGAGGACGAAGAACCCGGAGAGCCCGTCGAGCGAGAAGGCGGCCCTGCCGGGCCCGTATCCGAGCTCCACGGAGAGCGTGAAGCCGCCGGCGTAGATCGCCAAAAGCCCGGTGACGATGGCAAGAGCCCCTCCCAGGGCCCCGAGGGTGAGGCCTGCCTGCGCCCCGCGCTTCCCGAAGAGGAGCGAGACGGCGGCGCCGAGCGCGAGCGAGAGCAGGCAGAGGGAGAACATTGTGCCGCTCAAGAGACCCTCCCGGCGACGTGCTCCTCGCGGCCTATCTTCTGTTCGATGCGTCCCAGGGCGAGCAGGATGCCGTGCAGGAGCGAGAGCGGGTGAGGCGGGCTCCCCGGGACGTAGACGTCGACCGGCAGCACCGCGTCCACACCGCCCAGCGTGGCGTACGAGCGGCCGTAGATCCCGCCGCCGCACGCCGGGCCGCAGGCCGCGATCACGACCTTCGGGTCGGGCATCGCCTCGTAGGCCATCTTCAGGGGACGCTCCATCGCCCGGGTCACCGGCCCGGTGACGAGCAGCAGGTCGGCGTGGCGGGGGGAGGGGGTGAAGAAGAGCCCGACGCGGTGCAGGTCGTAGAACGGGTTCTGCAGCGCCTGCACCTCCGACTCGCACGCCCCGCACGAACCGGCGTCCACGTGGCGTACGTGCAGCGAGCGCCCGAACGCCCGCACTCGCCCGGCGAGCTCCTCCCGGATCTCCCGCTCCTCCCTAGTCACGGTGCACCACCGTTACGAGGTCCCCTCGGCCTGAGACCGCGAGCTCGAAGTCCGGCTCCATCGTGAAAGCACCCCCGGGTACGGAGGCGCAGAGCCCGCAGCAGATGCAGCGGCCGAGGTCCAGCGTGAGGGTCTTTTCGCTCACCCGGATCGCGCCGGGCAGGCACGCCCTCTCGTATTCCTCCCAGGAGCCTTCCGGGTCCAGCCTCTCCGGGTGGACGACCGGGCGCCCCCGGAAGCCCTCCGGAAGTCGCTCTTCCCTCTGTGGGTAGCGGGTCGTGACCCTTCCTCCGGTGAGCCCCCTGTAGAACCATCCGAGCATGTCGTGCAAACCTCCCGTCTCTAACCGTCGCAGGCTGCCTGCGACATCGCGAACGAGTGCTCCATGAACGCGAAGTCCGTGAGGATCTGACCGTCTATTGTCTTCGCGAAGAGCGGCCAGTTGGCGAAGGAGGCGGTGCGGACCTTCACCCGGTCCAGGGCACCCTCCTCGCCGAAGCGCAGGTAGTAGAGTTCTTCTCCGCGCGCGCCCTCGGCCCAGCCGAGCGCCTCGGCTCCCGGCTCCGGAGCGGGGGAGGCGGCGTGCACCGGTCCCTCGGGCATCCGGCCGTTGGCCTGGCGGATGAGCGAGAACGACTCGTGGGCCTCCCGGAGACGCACGTCGAAGCGGGCATCGGCATCGCCCGCGGATGCCGTCTGTACCTCGAAGTCCAGCTCCGGGTACGCGGCGTAGGGATGGTCCCTGCGGCAGTCGAGGTCGATGCCGGAGCCGCGTGCGACGGGGCCCACGGCGGCGTGGGCTGCGGCGTCCTCGCGCGAGAGCGGGCCGGCCGAGACGATCCGGTCGAGGAACGAGTCGGTTCGCCGCAAGAGCCGCTCGTCGCGGGTGAAGTCGCGCTCTATCCCCGCGAGCTCCTCAAGTAGGGCGCCTTCGAGCGCCCCCGGCTCGAACCTGAGCCCGCCGACGCGGTTCACGCCGCGCAGGTAGCGGCTGCCGGTGAGGGCGGCGTTCAGGCGCAGGATGCGCTCCTTGAGGATCGCGAAGCGGGCGTTCGCGACGTTGAGCGAGGCTGCCTCGCACTGCTTCGCGACGTGGTCGATGTGGTTGTAGAGGCGCTCGAGCTCGGAGAGGATCACGCGCCAGTGGCGGGCTCTCGGGGGGACCTCGACGCCGAGGGCCCGCTCCGCGGCCTCGCAGAAGGCGAGAGACTGGGCGAACGAGTCGGTGCCCGAGACCCGCTCGGCGACGAGCGGGGCCTGCTCCAGGGGCACCCCCTCGAAGATCTTCTCCATCCCGCGGTGCTTGTAGAACATGTTGAGGTGGAGCTTGAGGATCTTCTCCCCCGGGGTATCCACGACGAACTGCGCGGACTCGAAGACACCTGAGCGGATGGGGCCGTAGGGTATGTGGAAGACGCCGTCGCCCTCGACGGGATCGCGCATGATGGGCCTCTCCCGTTCGGGGGGCGCGAGCTCCACCTCCTTCTCGCGTGCGAAGCTCTTGCGCAAGGGATGCTCTCCTTCCGGCCAGCCCTCGGGGAGGACGAGGCGTTCCGGGTGGGGGTGTCCCGAGGGGGTGAGGCCGAAGAGGTCTTTCATCTCCCGTTCGGGCCAGTCGGCGGCGGGGAGCTCGAGCGCGAGCGAGCTGAACCGCCCACCCGCGAGCGGGGCCTCGAGGATGAGGTAGGTCCCGCCGATCTCGACGACGGCGTGGAGGTAAAATCGCCCGTCGCGCTCGGAGGCGAACTCGGCGACGAAGCGGGCGTCCTCCTCGACGGCGAGCGCCGGGACCACGTAGGCCAGGCGCTCGGGGGGCATCGAGAGGCGCAGCCCGCCCCAGCGCGTGCGCTCCGGGTGCTCGCCGGTTCTCCGTTCGATCCTCGCCATCTCGTCCAAGCTAGAGACCTCCCACGATCACGCTCGCCGCGTCGCGCAGGACCGCGCTCAAAGCATCCGGCACCCACAGTCCGAGGCCGAGGACGAAGACGAGATCCAGGGCCATCGCCGCGACCATCCAGCGCGAAGCCTCGCCCGGCTTCGCCCCCTCCGGAGGTTCCCCGAGCGCCATGCGGTTCGCGTAGCGGAAGAGCCCGAGGAAGCCCAGGTTCACCAGCGCCAGAAGGAGGACGGCCGGGACGAGCAGGACCCCGGGCTCCGAGAAGCCCCCCGCCAGGATCAGGAACTCGCTGCGGAAGATCCCGAACGGCGGCAGCCCCCCGATCGCCATCCCGGCCGCCAGGAACAGCACGGCGGTCGCGGGGATGAGGTGGATGATCCCGCGGGTCTTCGCGGTCTCGCGGGTGCCGAGCTTCTTCAGGATGCTCCCGGCCCCGAAGAACGCCATGCTCTTGGTCGCGGCGTGGGTGATCACGTGCAGCGCGACCCCGTAGAGCGCGAGCGGGGTGGCGAACGCCGCGCCGACGGCCAGGACCCCCATGTGCTCGATCGAGGAGTAGGCGAACAGGCGCTTGAAGTCGCGCTGGATCAGCACGAAGAACCCCGAGAGGACGAGCGATGCGACCCCGAAGACGAAGAGCACGGTCTTCGGGAAGCCGAACCCTACGGCGTGGCCCGTGATCCCGTAGAAGCGGAAGATGGCGTACATCGCGTCGGCGAGAAGCGCCCCCGAGAGCAGCGCGGAGACGGGGGTCGGACCTTCGGAGTGGGCGTCTGGGAGCCAGGTGTGCATCGGGACGAGCCCGGCTTTGGTCCCGAAGCCCACGACCGCGAGCAGGAAGGCCAGGCGCACGGTGTCCGGCTGGAGCTTCGGGGCCGCCGAGAGCAGCACGGTCCAGTTCGGATCGTACCCCTCGCCGAGGGTGTTCGTCCCGCTCGCGTACAGGAGGACCACCGCCAGAAGCGCGAGCGCGAGCCCGGAGGAGGCTATGAGCACGTACTTCCAGGCCGCCTCCAGCGAAGCGGCGGTCCCCTCCAGCGCGACCATGAGCGCGGAGACTATCGTGGTCAGCTCGATGGCGACCCAGATCACGCCCATGTCGTCCGTCGCGGGGACGAGGAGCATCGTGAACGCGAAGAGGTTCAACAGCGCGTAGAAGTTGCGGGCGTAGCGGGGAAAGCCCGCCGTGTTCTCCTCGCTCCTGAGGTATCCGATCGAGAAGACGGCGCTCGTCGCGTAGACGAGCGCGACCGCGAGGAGCAGCACGACGCTCAAGGGGTCGGCGTAGAGGAGGCCGCCGAAGGCCGAGACCCTGCCTCCGCCCGTTCCTACGAGCGATGCGGCGAGGGCGAGCGTCGTCACCGCACCCGCGACGGTGAGCACCTGCGAGAGGCGCGGCAGCGGCGAGAGGTAGCTGACGAGACCGAGGACGAGCGGGATCGTGACCAGCGCAGCGAGGACGTAGATCATCCCTTGAGCTCCTTCAGCGGGGTCGTCGTCACGGTCGCCCGCCGGACCGCGAGCAGGCGCACCAGGACGCCGAAGACCAGCACGGCCATGAGTACGTCGAAGAGGATCAGGAGCCCCACCAGCAGCGGCAACCCCGGGGCGATGGCGACGGTGCCGAGGAAGATGCCGTTCTCGAGCGTCAGGATCCCGACGAGCTGCGAGATCGTGTTCAGCCGGGTGACCATGAAGAAGAACCCGATCAGGACGACCGCGAGCCCCAGCGCGAAGGAGGTGTGCGGCAACAGCGGCCCGTGCAGCGGGAGCCGGAGCGCGGCGGCGTAGGCGAGACCGGTGAGCGCGAGCGCCGCGAGCAGGGAGGAGGGGACCCCGACGGCGAGCGGGATCTCGACCTCGGCGTGCTCGTCCAGGTCGCGGGTGAAGCGCATTATGAGCGCCGGGACGACGAAGACCTTGGCCACGACCGTCACGGCGGCGAGCACGTAGAGCTCGAAGTTTCCGCTCGTGATCCCGGCCAGCGCGGAGAACGCGGCGACGAAGAGCGACTCGAAGGCGTAGAGGGCGGCGTGGCCGTGGATCGCGCGCGAGCGCAGGAGCCCGAACTGCATCAGGACGACCAGCACCGCCGAAAACCCGCCGAGGGCGTCGAGCGCCTGCTGCATGCTACCTTCCTCCCAGGTAGAACGTCACGATCGCGAGCACCGAGAGGATGAACCCGGCGCCCATGAACTCCGGGATCTTGAAGAGCCTCAGCTTCGAGAACGAGGACTCGATCGCGACGACGACCGCCGCGACGACCATCATCTTGGCCAAAAGCGCGAGGAGCGCGACGAGCACGCTCGAGGGGCTCCCGTCGTGGGAGAGACCCCAGGGAAAGACCAGGATGTTCAGGAAGACCGTGTAGAGCAGAAACTGTTTCATCGCCGAGCCCCACTTCAGAAGCGCCATCTCGGGGCCGGAGTGCTCGAAGATGCGTGCCTCGTCTATCATGCCGAACTCGAGCGTCGAGGAGTGGCTCTCTATCGGGATGCGCCCGGTGTCTACCAGGATCATCAGGAAGAACGCCGCGACCGAGAGCACGTGGGTCGGGGAGAAGACCGCCCCCCACGAACTCCTGAGCGTCTCGCCCATCACGTAGGGGAGATCGGTCTTGCTGATCAGGGCGACCGTGAAGAACACGAAGATGAGCGTCGGTTCGGCGAGCACGCTGACCATCATCGCCCGGCTGGAGCCGAGCCCGGCGTAGGGGCTGCCGGAGTCGAGCCCGGCGAGCGCGACGGCGAAGGCGGCCAGAGAGAGCACGAACGCCCCGCCCAGGATGTCCCCCATGTACCCTAAGGGGAGCCCGAAGCTCGTCAACACCGGGATGAGCATCGCGACGGTCATGTAGCAGGCGAACGCGACGTAGGGGGCGAGCGTGAAGACGGGCGAGACGCCTTCCGGCACCGAGCGTCCCTTGTGGAAATACTTCCAGATGTCGTAGTAGGGCTGAAGCACGCTGGGGCCCCTGCGCGCCTGCAGCATCGCCTCGACCCGCGAGATGACGCCGCTTACGAGCGGGGAGAAGACGAGCAGGGTGAGTACCTGCAAAATCTGCAGGACGACCGGAGGGAGCGTCACCTGCTAGACCGCCTCCCTGCGCGAGGCCAGCTCCTCCAGGTAGCAGACCTCGCAGATTATCTCCGTCCTTCTCGCCCGTCGGCGCGGCGGGCTCATCAGCCCCACCGGACGCCGCGCCTCGGGGTAGACCATCCTCACCGCGTGCCCCCTGCAGACGAAGGCCCCGCAGCGGTGGCACACCGCCACCGCCGGACCTTCCTCTCCCTCGCAGAGAAAGCAGGCCCCAGGGGCTGGAGATCCGCCGGTATAGCGCTCTTCATCCATCACCACGCTCCTCTCCGTCATCTTCCCGACCGGCGCGGGAGAGGAGGCAAAAGAAAGGCCCCTACTCCACGCGCCGTGGAGTAGAAGCCATCAGCACGCCACCGCGTGCGGTTTCGGGCGGGCTCCATCGCCCATTCGGTTTGACACCGGGCGCAAATATACACGCATCGTCGGCAGGTTGCAATGTGGTTGTGCCTGCTTGAAGGAGCTTGCGCTGTAGAATGACCCCGGTGCAGGTTCTGCTGAACGAAGGTTTCGAGGACGCCGCCTGCGGCTACGCTCTGGGCTCGGTGCTCTTCGAGCAGGTCGCTGCGGGCAGGCGCCCGGCGACGCTCTCGATCACGCCCTCCACCCGGCACGTCGGCGTGACCCGGCGCGACGTACGCCGGGAGGGTTTCGAAGAGGCCGTACGCGCCGCCCGGGAGGAGGGATATCCGGTGCTGGTGCGTTCTGCGGGAGGGGGTGCGATCGCGGCTTCGGAGGGCACGTTCGGGTTCTCGATCGTAAGCCCGGACGGGCGGGACATGGACCCGATGGAGCGCTACGAGCTGGCCTCCTCCCTGCTCCTCGGCACCCTCTCGCGCTTCGGCATCGCGGCGGAGGTCGGGGAGGTCAGGGACGAGTTCTGCCCCGGCGACCACAGCGTCCGCGTCGGGGGATACCGGGATGGGATGAAGATCTGCGGGATCGCCCAGCGGATCACCCGCGACGCCGCGAGCGTCGGGGGGATCGTGATCGTCGAGGGCGAGGAGGAGCTGGCGCGGGTGCTCTCGCGGGTCTACGGAGCGATGGGGTTGCCGCTGCGGCCGGGGTCGATCGGGAGCCTGCGGCGCGCCGGAAGCCGGGCTCCCCTGGACGAGGTCGTCGAGGCGCTCGCCTCGGAGGCCCTGGAGCGCTTCGGGGGCGAGCGCGTCCGGCTCGACGAGGGGACCCGTGCCCTGGCCGCGGCTCGCGCGGACGAATACGGGGTGTAGAGGGTCTCGCTGGTATAATGAGGCGTGTAAGCGCGATGGGGTTCGCGCGGCGGCCGGAAGAGCCGCCGAACCGCCTCTTCTCCACGAGGCTGACGGTCCCTGGTGCTCCCGTACGAGAGGAAAGGAGACCGCTTTTGGGGGACCGCAGATCTTCGACCGCCGACCACTCCCCGACCGGAGGTCGTCCGGATGAGCGGTGAGGTCTCGCACGTCGAGGTCGCGCCGCCGGAGGCGCTCCTCGAGAGGCTCGGCGCCGCGCTCGAGAGCGAGGAGGAGTACCCGAGGGAGCGTGATCTCTTCTCCTACGTCTTCCTGCTCGGCCTCGCCCTGAGCGAGCTCGACGCCCGGCCGGAGGACGACCCAGAACAGCTCTACCAGGAACTCGCCGACTACCAGGGAGCCTACGCCCGGCTGCACCACTCCCTGGCGGAGGCCGCCCGCGACGACCAGACCGGCAGGATGATCAACTCCGCCCTCAGGCGTGAGGTCGCGGCGACCAGGGAGTACCTGATCCCGCGGCTCGAGAGCGAGCGGGAGCGCCTCGGGAGGCGCCGGGAGGCTCTGCGCATGGCCCTTGCGGAAAGGAGGCGGCGTGCAGATAAGGGTGATGTCTGAGGCCATCCGCAGGCTCGAGACGCTGGGTCTCTCCGCCGAAGAAGTCTTCGAGCGCGGGGCGCGCTCGTACCTGGAGCAGCCGAAGGTGAAGAAGCTCGCGATGGAGGGGAGCGCGAAGGAGCGTCTCGAGAACCTCGTCCTCATGCTGGCGCAGACCCGCGCCTCCTACGAGGTGCTCGAACTGTGGCAGGCCACGGAGGGCCGCGAGTACGCCTCCGGGCGCGACGAGTACACCGACCTCGCCGGTGAGCTCGAAAAGATGGAGAAGCAGACCGTACGGCCCCTGAGGGAGGAGATAGAAGCCCTCGCCCGCGAGGTCGCCCTCCTCGAGGAGGAGCTCAGGCGAAGGGGAGGGGACCCGGACCGGATAGAGCCCCCCTTCCCGAAGAGCGTCACCCGCCCGGTGTTCGAGATGGAGGCCCCCGAAGAGCATCGGGGGTTCTTCGGGGGCCTCTGGCGCAGGCTGACCTCCCGATGAAGAGCCGAATCGGGGACGTCGGACGGCTGGTGGAGCGGCTGCGCAGCTGCGAGCTCGCCGAGGTGGACGAACTCGCCCGGGCCTTCGAGTCCCTCGGCGTCACGGAGGTTCCCGAGGGGATCGAGGAACTGGCGCGCAGCGGCGATTACACCCGCCGCTACGCCTCCGCGGTGTGCGGGGGGGCCATCGGCGACGGGAGGTTTCTCGGGGATCTGCTCGTCCTCGCCTCGGACGAGGTGGGGCTGGTGCGGCGGGCGGCGGCGCGCTCGCTCGGGAGGCTCGGGGACCGTGGGGCGGTGCCGGCGCTCGTCTTCCTCGCCCGCGACCGTGACCCGCAGGTAAGGGCGGAGGCAGCCCGCTCGCTGGGAGGACTCGGTGCGGGGGAGAGGGTCCTCCGGGAGCTCGTGCGCGACCGGTCCTGGAGCGTACGCCGGGTGGCGCTTTGGGCCCTCGCAGAGGTCGCGGGGGAGAGGGCGGCCGGGGTGCTCGAAGAGGCTCTCGAGGATCCCGAGCCCCGGGTGCGGGAGGCGGTGGTGCCGCTGCTCGTACGCGTGCATCACCTCGAGCCCGTCTTCGAAGCTCTGGCCTGTGACCCCAGCACCGACGTGCGCCGGGTGGCGGCGGAATCGCTCGCCCGCTCGAAGGCCCACCGGGCGGCGCCACCGCTCTTCGAGGCGCTCTGTCGGGAGGGGCCGGGGCTCAGGCCGTACGCCCTCCGCGCCCTTCATGAGATCCTCGGCGAGGGGGCCGGGGCCTTCCTCGCCGGTCTTCTACGTTCTCCGCAGGCCGAAGAGCGCCGCGCCGCGGTCGACGCCCTGGCCTGGCTCGGGGCCCGAGAGCAGGCCCCTGAACTCCTGCCGCTCCTGGAAGATCCCGATCCCGAGGTCCGCTTCGCCGCGGTGCGGGCCTTGGGGGATCTCGAGGCGCGCGAGGGACTCTTGCCGCTCTACGCGCTCCTCAGAGGGGAGGATCCCGGGTTGCGCAACGCGGCGGCCCGGGCGCTCTCGAAGGTGCCGGGCGCGTTCGCGTTGCTGCGGGAGGCCGCGGAAGACCCGCGGCCGGAGGTCGCTCAGGCCGCGCTCGGCGCGCTCGCGACGCGGGGAAGAGCGGATGCCCGGTGAGACGGAAGGGAAGCGAGCCCTCGCCGGCGGGGCCGTGCTGGAGGCCCTCTCCGACCTCGTGGAGGATTTCGTCGCAGGGGCGCGGCTTCTGCACGCCGCCTTCGTCGACCCTTCTCGGATGGCCTCTCACGCCACATACATAGACTCCCTGGAGCGGGCCTCCGACCTCACCATCGCACAGATGCTCGGTGCGGCCGAGAGGTCCGGAGACGGTCACCCTTTCGGCGGGGTCCGGCTCATCATCCTCTCCCAGCACCTCGACGCCGCGATGGACGCGCTGGAGGAGATCTCGGACCTCATGCGGATCTACCACCGCTTCGAGATAGTCCCGACCGATCAGTCGGTCAGGCTGGCCTCTTACCTGCGGCGGATCTCGGAGGAGCTGTCGCTCTGCGTCGAGGGCGTGAAGAGAGGAGAGGACATAAGCGAGCGTGTGCGCGCGGCGGCCGCCGTGGAGAACGAGGCCGACGTCGCCTACCGGGCGGCCCTCACGGCCCTGCTGGTGCTCGGAGCCGACCCCGTCCAGACGATGCGCTGGAAGGACATCTACGACCGGCTCGAGGAGGCAATCGACCGCTGCGAAGATGTTGCGCAGTTTCTGGGCGGGGTGATGTACGGAGCGGAGGGGATGGAAGGGTGAGCTGGCTCTACTGCCCGCGGTGTTACGAGGTCAACGGTCGGGAGGCGAAGTACTGTGCCCGCTGCGGTGCTCCGTTGCGGAGCGAGACGGGGGAGACCTACGTCGAGAGGCTCATCTGGGCGCTGCACCACCCCCAGGGGGAGACCGCGGTGCGGGCGGCTGGCATCCTGGGCAAGCTCGGCGCGGTCGAGGCGGTGGAGCCTCTGAGCGAGCTGGTGGAGGATGATGCGGCCGACCCGTACCTGAGGGCGGCCGCCGTGAGCGGTCTGGGGGCCATCGGCGACGAGCGGGCCAGAAAGACGCTGGAGAATGCCCTGCGGAATGGTCCGGTCCAGGTCCGGCTCGCCGCGGTCGATGCGCTCGAGAGGCTCGGTCCAGCCGAAGGGACGCTCGATCTCCTCCGCGAGGTGAGCCGGGAAGGGGGCGGACGGGTCGGCGAAGCCGCCAGGGATCTCCTCGCCCGGTGGTCCGGCCGTTGATCGGGTCGCCGGGTTGCGGGATGATGGAAGGGGTGATCCCGGCGTGAGAAAAGCTCGCCCAGGTAGGGGAAGGGAGGCCTCCGCGGCACTCTCCTTCGTCGTCCTCATAGGCGTCTTGAGCCTGTTCGCGGACATGACCTACGAGGGAGCCCGGGGTATCTACGGGCCCTTCCTCGCCACCTTCGGCGTCTCCGGGGCGCTCGTCGGGTTCGTCTCCGGGCTCGGGGAGCTCGCGGGCTACGGTGTTCGGCTGCTCTCGGGTTACCTGAGCAGCCGCACCGGCCGCTACTGGCTCATCACGGGGGTGGGGTACGTGGTGAATTTGCTCGCCGCGCCGCTTCTGGCGCTTGCGGGAGACTGGCAGCTCGCCGCGGCCCTGATCGTCCTGGAGCGTATAGGCAAAGGCCTGAGGAACCCGCCGCGCGACGCCATGCTCTCCCACGCCGGCACGGTCATCGGGCAGGGGTGGGCGTTCGCGCTGCGCGAGGCCCTCGACCAGACCGGGGCTCTCGTGGGACCGCTCGCCGTGGCCGCGATCCTCTACCTGGGCGGTAGCTACCACCTCGCCTTCGCCTTCCTGGCCGTACCCGCCGCGGTCTCGCTGCTCGTCCTCCTGCAGGCCAGGCTGCGCTACCCCAACCCCCGCAGCATGGAGCGGACAGGAGAGGCGTTCGCGCAGAAAGACGTGGGGAGCAGGCTCCCCGCCGCCTTCTGGACTTACCTCGGGGCCATGATGCTCGTCGCGCTCGGGTACGCGGACTTCGGCCTGATCTCCTTCCATCTCGCCTCGGAGACCTCCAGCAGCCTCATCCCGATCCTCTACGCGGTGGCGATGGCGGTCTCCGGCGCTTCGGCGCTCCTCTTCGGCCGCTGGTTCGACCGGGGTGGGATGCCCGTCCTGGCGCTCGCGGTCGTGATCTCCGCGTTCTTCGCGCCGCTGGCTTTTCTCGGGGGGACTAGGACGGCGGCCGCCGGCGTCGTCCTCTGGGGGGTGGGGATGGGCATACAGGACTCGCTGATGAGCGCCCCGGTCGCCGGGATGATCCCCGCCACGAGGAGGGCCTACGCCTACGGCGTCTTCAGCGCCTGCTACGGCGTCGCCTGGTTCGTCGGGAGCTGGCTTCTCGGCGTGCTCTACGACCACTCGGTCATGGGGCTCGTGGCGTTCTCAGTCGTGGTGCAGCTCCTCGCCGTGCCGGTGTTGCTCGCCACCCGCAGGACGGCCGGAGGTTGATGGGCTCCCGGGGCATGGCTACAATCCCCTTGCGGCGGCCAACCCGCCGATGCGATGAGGCTCGCACCGGCCGCAGAGCTCTCTCTGCGGCTCCTGCCGGCGGAGCCGGCTGATGGCCTCTACCGGTTTCCCCGACCGGTGGGGGCCTTTCTGTTTGGCCTCCACCCGGAGGAGGTGAGAGGGATGGAGAAGACCTTCCAGAGCATACTCTTCGAGGATAGAAGGGCCGGAGAGCTCCGGGCCGCGGAGCCCACCTTCTTCTCCGACCTCCGTCTCGATGCGGTGGTGGAGGAGCTTCTCTCGGGCAGGGAGGAATACGACCTCGCTCCGTTCTTCCACACCCCTCTACGCGAGCCCGGAGAGGTCACCTACCGGCAGGAGGTGGCGCGTGATCTCGAGCGCGGTGAGGTGCGGGAAGTGGTGGAGGACTTCGCCCGGCGCATGCGGGCGATGCGCGAGTGCCTTTCCCTCGCCGGGAAGCTCCACCACGAGCTGCAGAAGCAGCGCTGGTTCCTGGACGCCGCCGGTGTCTACTGCGAGGCCGTCCGCTCTCTGGCCCGGGAACTCCCGCAGCGGGAGCCCGCCTCGCGCGGTCTGCGGGCGCTGAGCGACTACCTCGCCGGCTACGCCGGCTCGGAGGAGTTCTCCGGGCTCGAAGAGGAGGTGCGCGCGCTGCGGGAGGACCTGGCCGGGGTCGTCTACACGGTACACATAAGAGGCAACCGGGTCAGGGTCGACACCTACGAGGACGAGGAGGACTACGGGGACGAGATCGAGAGGGTCTTCGCCCGGTTCGCGCGCGGCGCGGCGAAGGACCACCGGGTGCGCTTCCGCGATCCCCCGGAGTTGGGCCACGTCGAGGAGCGCATCCTGGAGCTCGTCGCCCGGCTCAATCCGGACGTCTTCGGGAGGCTGGACGAGTTCTGCAGACGCCGCCGCGATTACCTGGACGAGACCGTCGCGGCGTTCGACCGCGAGGTGCAGTTCTACCTCGCCTACCTGGAGTACGCCGGGCGCTTCAGGGAGGCGGGCCTCCCGTTCTGCTACCCGGAGGTCTCCGAAGAGGTGGGGGAGACGAGGGTCGAGGAGGGATTCGACCTCGCGCTCGCCGCCTCGCTTCTGCGCGAGGGGGGATCGGTGGTGAAAAACGGCTTCCACCTGCGCCACCCGGAGCGCATCCTGGTTGTCACGGGGCCGAACCAGGGCGGCAAGACCACCTTCGCCCGGATGGTCGGACAGCTGCACTACCTGGCGAGCCTGGGGCTCCCGGTCCCGGCCGCCGAGGCCCACCTTCACATCCCCGATGCGATCTTCACCCACTTCGAGAGGGAGGAGGGCGTCGAGCGGCTGCGGAGCAAACTCGAAGACGATCTCGTGCGGCTGCACGAGATCCTGCGGGAGGCCACCGGGGAGAGCCTCATCGTCCTGAACGAGAGCTTCAGCTCGACGACGCTCGAGGACGCCGCCCGCATCGGGACCGACCTGCTCGGGCGGATCGAGAGGCTCGGGGCGCTGTGCGTCTGCGTCACGTTCATCGACGAGCTGGCCACCCTCGGGGAGGAGACCGTGAGCATGGTCGGGACCGTGGACCCCGAAGACCCGTCCGTGCGGACCTTCCGGATCGTGCGCAAGCCCCCCGAAGGGCTCGCCTACGCGCTGGCGCTCGCCCGCAAGTACGGGCTCACCTACGAGGATCTCAAGAGGAGGGTGAAGAGATGAGGGTGCTCCTCATGCACCGCGACCGCGACTTCGACCCGGGAGGCGGGCTGCCGGAGAACACGGAGGATCTCACGCGGGACCTCGGCCTCGAGCCGCTCCTGCAGGCGATGGCCTCGGGGGACGACTTCGTGTACGAGGTCGCCAGGAAGGCGCTGCTCGACGGGCTCTCCGAGCCGGAGGAGATACTCTACCGCCAGCGGGCGCTCGCCGACTGCCTCGAGGAGGCGGAGGTCGTGAGGGAGATCCATCGCGTCGCGATCGAAGCCATCGAAGGCGAGCGGAAGGTCTTCGTGGGCCTGCTTCACGACTCCCCGCGCTCGATACTCAACCGTGCGGTCCAGGTTCTCGGGATGTTCCTCGAGCACCTGAGGAGGCTCAGGGGCCTCGCCGACGAGCATGCCGGGAGCTTCTCTTCGGAGGCCTTCGGCAGGTTCTTCGAGATGGTCCGGCGGGATCTCTCGGACGACTACCTCGCCGAGGTCGAGCGGCACCTGGGGGAGCTCGAGTTCAGCCGTGGGATGCTCTTCAGCGCGCGCCTCGGCCGGGGCAACAGGGGGAGGGACTACGTGCTGAGGGTCCCGAGGCGTCAGCGCCTCCTCGAACGCCTCCCGTTCGGCGACCGCTCCGGCTACGGCTTCACCGTCCCGGACCGCGACGTGAGCGGCTTCCGGGCCCTGGACGAGCTCTCCGACCGGGGGCTCAACCGCGTCGCCGACGTCACGGCCCGCTCGGCGGACAACATCCTCGGTTTCTTCGAGCTTTTGCGCGCCGAGCTCGCCTTCTACGTCGGGTGCCTCAACCTGCGTGACCGGCTCGCGGCCAGGGGGGAGCCGCTCTGCTTCCCCACCCCCGAGCCCATCGAAAAGAAGGCGCTCTCGGCCCGCGGGCTCTACGACGTCTCCCTCAGCCTGAGCGTCGAGGGGCGCGTCGTCGGCAACGATATCGACGCCGACGGCAAAGGGCTCGTGATGATCACGGGCGCCAACCAGGGCGGCAAGTCCACCTTCCTGCGCAGCGTGGGGCTCGCACAGTTGATGATGCAGTGCGGGATGTTCGTGCCCGCCGGGTCCTTTCGCGCCAGCATCTGCTCGGGGGTGTTCACCCACTACCGCAGGGAGGAGGACGAGCGGATGCGCAGCGGCAGGCTCGACGAGGAGCTCGGGAGGATGGGGAGGATCGCGGAGCGCATCGGGCCCGGTGGCATGCTGCTGTGCAACGAGTCGTTCTCCTCGACCAACGAGCGGGAGGGCTCCGAGATGGCCCGTCAGGTCGTCCGGGCGATGGTCGAGTCCGGCGTGCGGGTCTTCTTCGTCACCCACCTCTACGACCTGGCTCGCAGCCTCTACGATAGGAGGGACGGAGGGATGCTCTTTCTGCGCGCCGAGCGTCTCCCGGACGGCTCGCGCACCTTTCGTCTTCTTCCCGGCGAGCCCCTGCCGACGAGCTACGGCTGGGACTCCTACCGGCGTATCTTCGAGTTCCGCTGAAGGACGCTGGCCAGATCCGCCCGCGAGGAGAGCGCGTGATGCGAACGAAAGAACGATCACCGAGGCTCGTCCGGGATGCTGACGGCTTTTGCCCCTGTCGGAGCGGGAGTCCGGTGGCCGGACGTGGAGAGTGAGGGAAGGCCGACCCTCCGTGCCCGGCTCTGTGGGATCGTTCACAACCCCTCCCGAGGCGTCCGTTTATCTCGGCCGATGACGGGTAGGAACAATTATGAGAACTACCAAGAATACCGTCGTGAGGAAGGAGGTCGTGGCCGATGGCTGGCGATGAAAGGCCGCATGCCAAAGGCAAAGTCCGGGCCGGGGACGTGACGCAGAGGGTAGGCATAGAGGTCATGGAGGCCCGTGGGGTGAACGTCGAGGAGCTCAGGGAGAAGCTCATCGACGCCGTGGCCGCCGAGTTCACCACCTACTACTACTACACGATCCTGCGGATGTACCTTGCGGGGAACGAGGATTACAAGGAGATCTGCGAGGACGCCCGGCTCGAGGACAGGGCACATTTCGAGCTGATGACCCCGAGGATCTACGAGCTCGGGGGCTCCATACCCTACGACATCCGTCAGTTCGCGGACCGGGCGAGCTGTCCGGACGCCTACCTGCCTGGGACAGGCGACGGACAACATGCCCCGGAGATGGGGAACGGGAGCGGGCCCAAGGCCGAAGAGATCCTGGAGGTGTTGCTCGAGGCCGAGCGGTGTGCGATCCGCACGTGGTCGGAGGTGTGTGATCTGACGGCGGGAGGCAAGGATCCGCGCACCTACGGACTCGCTGCACGCATCCTCAACGAGGAGATAGAGCACGAGGCGTGGTTCATAGAGCTCCTCTCGATGGAGAGAGACGGTGTGGTGCGGCCCTCGGGTCACTTCCGCCGGGGCGAGCCGGGAGATGCGCCCTACTCCAAGAACCGTCCGCTGTACAACCCCTAAAAGAAGGGGGAAGTGAAAGAGAAGAAGTTCACCGTCAGGGTGAAGTTTCCCGACGGTGAGGAGAGAGCTTTCGAGGCCGGCGTCGAGGAGTACATCCTCGACGCCGCCCGAAGGGCGGGGCTCGACCTCCCGAGCCTGTGCGAGCAGGGATGGGACCTCGCCTGCGCCGTGAAGGTACTCGACGGCGAGGTCGACCAATCCGACTCCCGCCGTTACTTCGAACAGGACGAGAAATGCGGCTTCGCACTTCCCTGTACGGGTAAGCCGAAGTCCGACCTGGTCATCGTGCCCTACCAGACCCGGCAGATGCGTGAGTGCCGGGATCGGCATGGGCTGCCTGCTCCCCGGGGCACCGGGAGCTCGAGGGCCTGAAGGGCCTGGGAGCGGGTCGGGAGAGGTGTCCGGTCTGCGGGCGGCATGACGATGCGAGGTGGGAGATGAGCGAGAGCGGAGAACGTGGTTTGATCCCGAGGTTGGAGGCCGTGGAGGTCCCGCCCGGCATGCTGGTCATACTCGGCCTCGGGCAGGCCGGCGTGGGGATCAGGGGTCCCGAGGGCGTCATCTACGTGGATCCCTACCTGACCGACTACGGCGGCGAGGGGGAGAGGTTGGATAGGTGCTTCGAGCCACCGGTGGATCCCGCCGCCATAGACGACGCCTCCTGCGTCCTCGTCTCCCACGAACACGTCGACCACTTCGACCCCGAGACGCTCGGCTCCATCGCCTCCTCCTCTCCCGGGGCGCGTTTCTACGCCCCCTACGCCTGCGACTTCTCGAAGGCCGGGATCGATCCAGAGAGGGTCACGGTCCCCGCGGTGGACGAGCCGTTCGAGGTGGCGGGCGCGCGCATCACCGCGGTCCCTTCCGCGCACACCGGGCTGGAGAGGACCGACCGCGGCTACCGCTACCTGGGCTACGTCATAGAGTGCAACGGCGTCACCGTCTACCACGCGGGCGACACGGTGGTCTACGACGGCATGATCGAGACCCTCTCCCGCTGGCGCCTGGACGCGATGTTCCTCCCGATAAACGGGCGTGACTACTTCCGCACCGCGCGGGAGATAGTCGGCAACACCGACTTCCGCGAGGCCGTAGAGCTCGCCGAGACGCTCGACGTCGGGATGGTCTTCCCGACCCACTACGACCTCGTCGCGGGGAACACCGAGAACCCGGCGTACTTCGTGGACTACATCAACCGGCGCAACCTGCACCGCCCCTACCACCTGCTGCGCCCGGGAGAGTTGTTCGCGCTTCTGGGAAGGGGCTAGGAGACCCGCTCCATCTGCCGCTCGGCGGCGCGCCGCACGGCGGAGATGCAACCCGGCCCCAACATCCGCTTGAGTTCCGCGTGCAGATCTGAGGAGTCCTCGACGGTGCAGATCTCCCGATCGGGGAGCCCGTCCCCCGAGACCAGCACCAGAGGGTGCTCGCCGGGGTGCCGTGAGATCAGGCGGAAGGCCTCCTCGGCTTCCTCTTTGGGCTTGCCGACGAAGGCCGCGGCGTACAGGTACAACGGGTCCGGGCCCGGCTCCAGGGAGAGTTCCTCGACGTCGAGCGCGACGATGCGCGGGGTACCCTCCTTTCGATCCACCCTGCCGCGGACCTTCAGGATCGCGTCCTCCCGGATCGCCCCGGCGCACTTCGAGTAGACTTTGGGGAAGACGATCACCTCGGCGAGCCCCCGGGTGTCGTCGAGCTGCAGCGCCGCCATGGTATCTCCCTTGCGCGTGGTGTTGCGCCGCACGCTCGTCGCGAGCCCTCCGATCCAGACCGCCTGTCCGTCCCGACAGCCCTCGAGCTCCGGGATCGAAGTGTCGGTGTGCCTGCCGAGCTTGTGCAGCACCGGCCTCAAGGGGTGATCCGAGACGTAGAGACCCATCGTCTCCTTCTCCCACTCCAGCGCCCGGCGCCGGTCCTCCTCCACCCGTGGAACCTCCGGGCGCGGCGGGGCGATCTCCGAGGCATCAAACATCGAGAACTGGTCCGAGCTTACAGATCTTGCGCTCTTCGCCACCCTCTCGACCGCCTCGGCGTGCACTTCCAGCAGCGCCGCCCGCGAGTGTCCTGAGAAGTCGAAGGCGCCGCACTTTATCAGCGATTCGAGCGTGCGCTTGTTGTAGGTCTTCGGGTCGACCCGCTCGCAGAAGTCGAAGATGTCTTCGAAAGGACCACCCTCCTCCCGCGCGGCGATGATCGCCTCGACGCACGCCTCGCCGACGTTCTTTACGGCGGAGAGGCCGAAGCGGATGGTGCCGTCTACGACCGTGAAGCGCTTGCCCGAGGTGTTTACGTCGGGCGGGAGCACCTCTATGCCCATCGCCCGCGCCTCGGCGACGTACTGGGGAACACGATCCTTGGTGTTCATCACGCTGCTCATGAGCGCGGCCATGTACTCCGCCGGGTAGTGGGCCTTTAGGTATGCCGTCTGGAACGCGAGGAACGTGTAGCAGGCGGCGTGGCTCTTGTTGAACGAGTATCCGCCCGCGGCCTCCATCCAGCTCCACAGCTTCTCCGTGGTCCGCGGGTCCACGCCGTTGGACCGGCACCCCTCGATGAACTTGTCCTTGAGGGTGGCCATCAGGTCTTTTTTCTTCTTGCCGATGGCCTTGCGCAGCGTGTCGGCCTCGCCGGGGGTGAAGCCGCCCAGGGTCTTGGCGATCTCCATGAGCTGCTCCTGGTAGGCGGCGACGCCGTAGGTGGGCTCCAGGATGGGCCTTATTCGTTCGTCGGGGTACTCGACGCTCTCCGGGTCGTGCTTGCCGCGCTTGAACTCCGGGATGTGCTCCATCGGTCCGGGCCGGTAGAGCGCGTTCAGGGCGACCAGGTCGTCGAAGCGGTCGGGTTTCACTTCCTGCAGCATCCGCTGCATCCCGCTCGACTCGAACTGGAAGACCCCGAAGGTGTCGCCGCGGGCGAAGAGTTCGAGGGTCTCCTCGTCGTCGAGGGGGATGCCCCGGATGTCCACCTCCTCGCCGCGCGTCGCGCGGATGTTCTGCAGCGTCTCCTCGATGACGTCGAGGTTGCGCAGGCCCAGGAAGTCCACCTTCAAGAGCCCGAGCGCCTCGACGTCTGACATCGGGTGCTGGACCACGACCTCGCCCTTGGCCCCCTTCTGCAGCGGCACGATGTCCGTCAGGGGCTCCTCGGAGATGACGACCCCGGCGGCGTGGGTCGAGGCGTGGCGGGCGAAGCCCTCTATCTCGAAGGCTATGTCGAGGATCTTCTTCGCCCCCTCGTCCTTCTCGATGAGGGAGAGGATCTCGCGCGCCGGACCGGGGTGCTTGTCGGTGGGCAGGTAGCGGTCCTTCTCCTTCTTCAAGACGTCCTTGAGGGTGGTCCCGACAGGCTTTTCGGGGATGAGCCGGGCCAGCTTGTCGGTCTCGCCGTAGGGATACTGGAAGACCCTGCCCGCGTCCCTTATCGCTGCGCGTGCCCCCAGAGTTCCAAAGGTGATGATCTGGGCGACGTGCTCGTGCCCGCCGTACTTCTCGGTGACGTAGCGCATCACGTCGGCCCGGCCCGAGACCGAGAAGTCTATGTCCACGTCGGGCATGCTGATCCTGTCGGGGTTCAAAAAGCGCTCGAAGAGCAGCGAGTAGCGCAGCGGGTCGAGGTCGGTTATCTCCAGGGCGTAGGCCACGAGCGAGCCCGCGGCCGACCCGCGACCGGGGCCCACCGCGATCCCACGCTCCTTGGCGTAGCGCACGAAGTCCCACACGATGAGGAAGTAGTCCTCGAAGCCCATCTTGGAGATGGTCTCGAGCTCGAAGTCGAGCCGCTGGCGGATCTCCGGGGTGATCTCTCCGTAGCGCTTTTTCACCCCCCGCTCGCACAGCTCCCTCAGGTACTCCCTCGCGGTGTACCCCTCGGGCTTCGGGAAGGCGGGGAGGCGGGTCTTGCCGAGCTCTATGCCCGGGTCCTCGACGCTCTCGACGACCTTCGCGGTGTTCTCGAGCGCCTCGGGGTGGTCCGGGAAGAGCCGCTCCATCTCAGAGACGGGCTTGATGTAGAACTCTTCGGAGGCGAAGCGCATCCGGTTGGGGTCGGAGTGGAATTTGCCGGTCCCGATGCACAAAAGGACGTCGTGCATCTTCGCGTCGCTCCTGGCCGTGTAGTGGCTGTCGTTGGTCGCGACCAGCGGAAGCCCGGTCTCCCGGTGCAGCTGCATCAGACCCTCGTTCACCCTCCGCTGCTCCGGGATGCCGTGATCCTGCATCTCCAGGTAGACGGCGTCGAAGATCCCCCGGTACTCCTCGAGGAGCCTGCGCGCCTCGTCCATCCTCCCCTCGAGGATCCTGTTCGGAACCTCCGCCGAAAGGCACCCCGAGAGGCAGATGATCCCACGCCCGTGTTTCCTCAGCGTCTCGAGGTCCACCCGCGGCTTGTAGTAGAAGCCTTCGAGGAACCCTACCGTGGAGAGCTTCATCAGGTTGCGGTAGCCCTCCGGCGTGCGCGCCAAAAGCGTCAGGTGGTAGTAGGGGCTCTTGTCCTTCTTCCTGCGGTCGGCGGTGACGTAGACCTCGCAGCCCATCACGGGCTTTATCCCGGCCTTCTTCGCCTCCTGGTAGAACTTCACCGCCCCGTACATGACCCCGTGGTCGGTGAGCGCTATCCCCGGCATCCTTTCCGAGGCGGCGAAGGAGACCAGGTCTTTTATCCGGCTCGCCCCGTCGAGCATCGAGTACTCGGAGTGGCAGTGCAGGTGTGCGAAGGGCGCGCCGCTAATCCGAACCACCTCCCGGATGATCCCCAGAGAGGAGCGGAGAGCCCGGAATCATCCGGGCCCCGCGAGCCTGCCTGTTCTCCCCATCCATCCTCACCGCCGCGCAATATATACCCTGCGCCCGCCGGTGTCCAGAGCAGCTTCAACCTGTGCTTGAGGTGCGTTTTGCAGGGATTTCCGCGTGAAAAGAAAAGCGGCCCCGAAGGGCCTGCGTCCTGACGGGCGTGGGGTTCTCGTCCCCCGGAGCCGGGAGGGGCGGTCGCGGCAGGGGCCGCTCTTGTGGGGTTAGTCGCTTTTCTTACTCTGGGCCTTGGTTTCGGAGGATTCGCCGTTTTTCTTGGCCGGCTTCGAGTCGCTTCCGTTGTCGGAGGAGGATTTCTCGGTCGGGCGGCTTCCGTTCGACCGGCCGTAGTCCGTGGAGTAGAAGCCGGAGCCCTTGAATGCGATGCTCACCGGCTGGAGGACTTTACGCACGGGGGCGCCGCACTCTATACAGGAGGTGAGAGGGGCGTCGGAGATCTTCTGCATTATGTCGAAGACATGATCGTTATCACATTTGTACTCGTATATCGGCATCTCTTATCTCCAGTCTCCCATCGTATATCGACCGCAGCCTCGTGAAATTATACAGCGCGGGAAAACGGCTCCGGTCTCTCGTCCCCGGGAGGCTCAGCGGCGGTGTCTGAAGCTCTCCTCCTCCGCGTGTATCTCGCGCTCCATGCTCTCGCGGGCCGTGTGGATCAGACGCGGGTTGCGCAGGATGTCCTCGATGTCTTTGGGGGAGCAGTTGTTGCGCACGTAGTCTTCTTCGAGGATGTCTTCCAGGTGCGCGCCCTCTTTCAGCCGGTGGCAGATGTAGGAGATGACCTTCTCCTCCCGGCTGGACGGGTGGGAGACGTCGAAGAGGCGTCTCCAGAATGAGGGATGTTCGGCAGCCATGCTATCACCTTCTCTCGCTCGCCGGAGTGTCCGAGTGCATTAGTTGCACGTTCAAGGATTATACGGCCTTCGGGGCCCCGACGCCGACGAGCGCCTCCGCTATCTGCACGGCGTTGGTGGCGGCGCCCTTGAGGAGGTTGTCGGCCACGCACCACAGCTCGACGACGTTGCCCTCCGCACGCACCCTCCCGACGTGGACCTTCGGGTCGCCGACCACCTCGATCGGGGTGGGGGCCTGAAGGGGGTCGGCGTAGGGTTCGATCCCGGGGGCCTCGGAGAGGGCAGATAGGACCTCGTCGAGGGTCACCTCTTCGGAGGTCTCGACGTAGACGCTCTCGGCGTGGCCCGTGTGCACGGGGACGCGCACCGTGGTGGCGTGGACCGGGAGGGAGGGCATCTCGAGGATCTTGCGCGACTCCTCGCGCATCTTCCTCTCCTCGGTGGTGTATCCGTCCTCGCCGACGGATCCGATGAGCGGGAGGACGTTGCCCGAGATGGGCTTCGGGAAGGCGTCCCCGGAGCCCATCTCGAGCGCCTCGACCCCGGCTCTGCCCGCGCCCGAGACTGCCTGGTAGGTCGAGACGACCACCCGCTCGAGGCCGAAGCTGCGGGCGATGGGAGCGAGGGCGACGACCATCTGGATCGTCGAGCAGTTGGGGTTGGCGATCAGACCCCGATGGTTCTCCAGCGCGTGCGGGTTCACCTCCGGGACGACGAGCGGGACCTCCGGGTCGAGCCGGAAGTCGCTGCCGTTGTCTATGACGGTCGCGCCGCGAGCGATCGCCTCGCGGGCGAGCCGTACCGCCGCACCCTTCTCGCCTTCGGTTCCGGCGAAGAGGGCGATGTCCACTCCCTCGAAGGCCTCCGGTTCGGCGACGCCTATCTCGAAGGTCCTGCCGGCGAGCTCGGCGGTACGGGCGGTGCGGGCGAGCACCCTGAGATCACGTACCGGGAACCCGCGGCGGTAGAGCTCGGAGACGAGCTTCTCCCCGACGAGCCCCGCTCCCACTACTGCGACGTTGTATCCCTCGGACATTCTCTTCTCAGATCTCCTCGTCCGTCGCTCGCTTTCTGGCTATGTCGAGCAGGTCGAAGACGACGCCGCTCGCGGTGCGCTCCGGCCCCGCTCCGGGCCCGGATATCGTGAGGGTAACATCCGAGTAGCGCCGGGTGCGGAACTCGAAGACGTTCTCCGGCCCGGAGATGGGCCCGAAGGGGCTCTCGACCGGCGCGTCGTGCAGACCGACCTCCACCGGCCCCTCCTTCGGGATGCGCGCCAGGTAGCGCAGCATGTGGCCCGGCTCGACCGAGAGCAGCCGCTCCTCGAAGGCGTCGTCCGCCTCGCCGACCCGGCGCATGAACTCCTCCAGCGGAACGTCCTCGAGGCCCTCCGGGACGAGCGACTGGTAGGGCACCTCCCAGGGCTCTATCCTGCGGCCGATGGCGCGGGCCAGGATTATCGCCTTCCTCGCCACGTCGAGCCCAGAGAGGTCGTCGCGCGGGTCGGGCTCGGCGTAGCGGAGCTCGACGGCCTTGCGGACCGCCTCCGAGAAGGAGTGTCCCGCCTCCACCGCGCTCATGATGAACCCCAGGGTGCCGCTCGGGCTGGCCTGGATCTCGAAGATCTCGTCCCCGCTGGAGAGCAGGGCGTCGATGGTCGAGAGGATCGGCATCCCCGCCCCAACCGTCGCCTCCCGCCAGAGCCGGCCCGGGAGCATGTGCACGAGCTTCTCGTACTGCTCCGTCGTGCCGGAGAGCGGACCCTTGTTCGAGAGCACGAGGTATGAGCCGTTCTGAACCCCGAGCAGGTCGAGGTCGTAGGTCCCGCCGTGCACCGCCAGGTCCACGACGGCCCTCACCGTCCCGGGGGCGGGCTCGGAGAGGAGGATGTCCTCGAGCGGCTCGGTGCCGAGCTCGGAGAGCCTGCCTCCCTTCTCCTTGAGACGTATCGCCTGCGGCAGCAACTCCTCGCCGACGAGCGCCCCCGAGGTGTCCGAGACCGCCCGGTAGCGGATGTCTATCCCCATCTGCTCGCGCCAGCGCTTGCGCTCTTCGAGCACGATCTGGGCGACGGCCCGCCCGACGTTGCCGAGCCCGAGCTGGACTATCTCGAGCCGCTTCATGCGACCCCCTCGCCCACCACCGCGGAGTTCACGACGAGCCCGTCGTGCAGCGCGCGCAGAGCCTCCCTCTCCCGCTCCTCGGCGACGAAGAAGATCGCCCCAGGTCCGAAGAAGGTGGCGTGCAGGGGGGAGATCCCCGCCGCGAGCAGGCAGCGGGTGCCGCGCTCGAGCAGCCCGCTCTCCCGGCCGCCGATGCACACGACGGCCGCCGCCCGGCGCCTGCGTCCCCCGCCGCAGGGGATCTCGACGGCGATGCCCCGCCGGAGGCCGACGCAGCGCGCCCCGCCGCTCTCCCCGGAACAGATGCGCGTGCCGGGGAAGGAGGGGTTGAAGGTGTTTTTCACCACGACCTCCATCCCGGCCGCCTCTGCCGGCTCCATCGTCCTCGGGTGCAGCACCTTCGCCCCGAGGCGGGCGAACGCCCCGGCCTGCTCGTAGGAGAGGTGGGGGATCGGCACCGCCCCGGGCACGAGGGCCGGGTCCGCCGAGAGCACGCCGTCGACGTCGGTCATGATCCAGACCTCCTCGGAGCCCAGGGCCCGGCCGAGCACCGTCGCCGAGAGGTCCGAGCCTCCCCGTCCGAGCGTCGCCACGCCGCCGTCCGGGGCACGCCCGACGTAGCCGGGGACGACCGCGACCATCCCTTCCTCGAGCAGCGGCGTGACGCTGCGGTTACATCGCTGCCGCGTCCGTTCCGGGTCGACCTCGGGGCCGTCGCCGCCGCCGCGGGTCGCTATCGGGTCTGGGGCCACCGCGGCCGGTACGCCGAGCTCGTCCAGCACCGCAGCCATCATCCTCGCCGAGAGCCGCTCGCCGAAGGACGCGATGGCCTCCCTGCGATCGGCCCCCCCACCCAGGCACAGCCCCCTCAGTTCCGACAGGAGACGATACAGATCATCCTCGAGCTCCGCGAGCCGCTCCCCGGAGCACGCCCACCGCGCCGCCTCGAGGTGTCGCCGGGCCAGATTTTCGAGCAGGGCCTCGACCCCCGGTGCGGTTCGAGAGCCCGCCTCCCCGGTGTACCCGATGAGCTCGTCGGTCACGCCGCGCATGGCCGAGACGACGACGGCCACCGGACGTCTGCGGGCCTCCTCGGCGGCTATCCCCGCGGCGCGGACGAACTGCTCGCCCCCGCCGACCGAGGTGCCCCCGAATTTGATCACCAGGGGTTTCTCTCTCAATGGATCACGCTCCGTTCGCTTCTCCTGCTCCTTACTCCAGAAAGTCTCTGAAGACCGCCTCCATCGCGTCCCAGTCCTTGAGGAACGCGTCGTGGCCGTTCGGGGACTCTATCTCGGTGTAGTGCGCCCTCGCCCCCGCCCGCCGCGCCCTCTCCGCGAGGGCGCGCACCTCGGCCGCCGGGAAGAGCCAGTCGCTCGAGATGCCCACGAAGAGCACCTCCGACTCCATGCGCGAGAGCGCCTCCTGCTCGGACCGGTAGCCCGCGGCCACGTCGTAGAGGTCCATCGCGCGCGTCAGGTACAGGTAGGAGTTGGCGTCGAACCTCCTCACCAGGTCGCGTCCCTGGTAGTGCAGGTAGCTCTCCACCTCGAAGCGCCCGCCGAACTCCTCGTAGAGCGCCGGACGCGTCGCCGGCCTCCTCCCGAAGCGCTCCCACTGCCCCTGCGCGCTCTGGTAGGTCATCATCCCGGCCATCCGGGCTATGGCGAGACCCCGCTCCGGCGAGCGCCCCGTGCCGTAGTAGTCGCCCCCCTGCCAGTCGGGGTCGGACATGATCGCCCGGCGTCCGATCTCGCTCATACCGATCCCCTGCGGCCCGAGGGCGCCGGTCGCGGCGACCGGGATCACCCTCCTCGCGAACCCGGGGAACTCTACGGCCCACTCGAGCGCCTGCTGCCCGCCGATGGAGCCCCCGGCGACCAGCTCGAGACGCTCTATGCCGAGCTCCTCGAGCAGGCGCTTCTGGGCCCGCACCATGTCCCGGATCGTGACGAGCGGGAAGCGCATCCCGTAGGGCCTGCCGGAGACCGGGTCGCGGGAGGCCGGCCCCGTGCTCCCGGAGCACCCGCCGAGCACGTTCGAGCAGACCACGAAGTACCGCTCCGTGTCCACCGGACGCCCCGGCCCGATCAGGGGATGCCACCAGCCGCCGCGCCTGTACTCCTCGTCCGGCTCCCCGGCGGCGTGCGAGTCGCCCGTGAGGGCGTGGACGATGAGAACCGCGTTGTCCCTCGCCCCGTTGAGCTCGCCCCAGGTCTCGTAGGCCAGAACTACCTCGGGGAGATGGCCGCCGAGCTCCGGTTCGAAAGGTCCTATGCGGCAGAGAACCCTGCCCGAACGGGCCGGGGCTTCCTTAGCCCCGGCCCCCGGATCTTGTGCCATGCTTCGGAGTAATACAGCCTCCTTCCCTCGTCGGGTCTACACGTCATGAGGCGGCTGTCCCACCGCCCGGCGCGCTAACCCGCTCGCAGAAGAGGCCGCTTTTCAGGCTCTTCCCACATCTTCCAGGCCGGAGACCTATGGGCCGCCGCCTGCTGGATTTGGCACCTCACGGAGCTTTACGAGGAGCTCCGCCGGTTGCCGCGGCTTCGCAGGGCCAGTTCCCTCCACCGCTCTCGATGCGGGTTCGCGCTTGGGCAGAGATGCTAAAGCATCATCGCCCCGCGGTCAAGGAGGTTAGTGTCCGACCCAGGGGTAGTAGACCGTGATCCTGGCGTTCTCGTAGGTCGCGAGGCCGAGCCGGTGGGCGACGGCCGGGGTTATGTCTATGCCGGCGGGGTTGGCGACGGTGCGGCCGAACTCGTCCTCGCCCTGGTTGTAGTTCCGGCAGTAGGCGGCTTTGGCCTCCGGCACGCCCCGGGGGAGGTTGCGCCACATGGTGCGGTACCTGCTGCTCTGCCAGTAGTTGTCGCGGGTGTTCCACGGCCCGACCTCCTTCACCCGCACCCAGACGCTGCGTCCACCGTAGCTCAGGCGGACCCTGAAGCCGCCTTTCTGTTTGAGCGCCCGGTGCGGCAGTGCGACCTCGAAGTTGGTGTAGCCGTTGTACTGGGTGGCGTAGACCCTGTCGGTGACCCCCAGAGAGGATCTGGTGTTGTACGTGAGCCGCGTGTAGCCCCCGCAGTTCTGCCGCACCGCCTGGTTCCACCGGCTCCCGAGCCAGCTTCTCAGGGCGGGGCGCTCCCGGGCGGGGACGAGCCCCAGGATCTCGGCTCTGGCCCGCTCCTCCGCCCGGCTCACCCGGCGGTTGTACGCGGAGACGACGACGGCATCTCCGCTGCGGGCCATGGAGTTCCTCCCGGCTCCCAGGACCCGCTCGCTCCGGGCGTAGGCGCCGGCGATGGCGCGGTTCTCGTGCCGGACGGCGAGCAGGAGCTCTCTCTTCTTATCGCCGTTCAGCCCGAACTCCTTCTCGAGCGCCGCCACGGTCTTCCGGTCGGAGAGCAGGTAGGGGATCACAGGCTTCCCCGCCGGGGGGAGCGCGGGCCGCTGGCGCGCCTCGACCTTTCGGTCCGAAATCGCGAGCACGACGGCGGAGAGCGATACGGCGAGCGCGAGGGCCATGACCCAGAACAGCCTTGCTCGGGCGCGGAGAGGTCCGGGTCGCCCGAGAGCACCACGAAGGTCGTGCACTTTTCCCCCCTCCAAGGGTACTAAGTTCTATGAATAGAACTCCGCTTACAACGTGCGTTCGGGAATCCTAGCCGCCCTCCGTGCCCCGGTCAAGTGGCGGGCCTAGTAGGCCCGGGCGAAGACAGCTGTCTTCCCCGGCCGGCCGGAGACCGGGTCTTTGCCCTCCTCCCGCTCGAAGGGCAGGAGGCGGATCGTCGCCTTCGTCTCCTCCTTTATTCGCTGCTCGGTCTCTTCGGTGCCGTCCCACGGAGCGACGACGAAGCCGCGCTTCTCGGCGATGGTCTCCTTCATCTGCTCGTAGCTCTCGACGTGGCGGGTGTTCTCCTCGAGGAACGAGCGCGCCTGACGCAGCATGTTCTCCTGGATCTCCTCCAGGAGCTCCGGCAGCCGCCGCGTCAGCCCTCTGCGGCCCGCGAACTCCTTCTCGCCGGTGTCGCGGCGCACCAGGACGACCTGGTCCTTCTCGATGTCCTTCGGCCCGAGCTCGATGCGCACCGGCACCCCCCGTACCTCGTGCTCGTTGAACTTCCAGCCGGGGGAGTGCTCCTCGTCCAGGTCGGCCTCGACCCTCAGGCCGGAGCCCTCGAGCTCCGAGAGGAGCTTCCGCGTCTCTTCGAGCACCGCTCCCTTGCTCTTGCCCCGGTAGATCGGGACGATGACCGCCTGGGTGGGGGCCAGGCGCGGCGGGAGCTTCAGCCCCCGGTCGTCGCCGTGGACCAGGATGAGCGCCCCGACCGCCCGGGTGGAGAAGCCCCACGAGGTCTGGTAGGGGTAGACCCGCTCCTGGTTCTCGTCCAGGAAGGTGATGTCGAACGCCCTCGCGAAGTTCTGCCCGAGGTCGTGGCTGGTGGCGGCCTGCAGCGCCCGCCCGTCGCCCATCAGCGCCTCGCAGGTGAACGTCTCGACGGCCCCGGCGAAGCGCTCCGAGGGGCTCTTCGCCCCGGTGAGTACCGGGATGGCCGCGGTCTCGGCGTAGAAGTCCCTGTAGACCCCGAGCATCCGCAGGGCCTCCTCGCGGGCCTCCTCCGCGGTGGCGTGCACCGTGTGGCCCTCCTGCCAGAGAACCTCCGTGGTTCGCAGGAAGGGCCGGGTCACCTTCTCCCAGCGCACGAAGTTGGACCACTGGTTTATCAGGATGGGCAGGTCGCGGTAGGAGTCGATCCATTTGCGGTAGAAGTCGCAGATTATCGTCTCGGAGGTCGGGCGGACGGCGATGGGTTCCTCGAGATCTTCGCTCCCGGCCCGGGTCACCCAGGCCACCTCGGGGTTGAATCCTTCGACGTGCTCGGCCTCCTTCTTCAGGTAGCTCTCGGGGATGAACAGCGGGAAGTAGGCGTTGGTGTGGCCGGTCGCCTTGAAGCGGTCGTCGAGATCCCGCTGCATCCTCTCCCAGATCGCGTACCCGTAGGGTCTTATCGCGAAGGTTCCGCGCACCGGGCCGTAGTCGGCGAGCCGGGCCATCCGGATCACGTCCAGATACCAGCGGCTGGGGTCCTCGCTCTTCTTGGTGAGCCTCTCGACGACTTCGGCCATGCGCGTCTCCTCTCTCGATGCGAGCCTGCCCTGCTGGGTGAAGAGTATATCTTCCGGGCCCCGGCCCCCGCATCCGGGGTACACTGGAGCCGGTAACGTCGGGAGAAGAGGAGGGGCGCCATCTTGGGTGCGTACGAGCGGGTTGGCTTCGAAGAGGTCGGACGTCTCCCGGACCCTCGGGACAACGCTGCGATCGCCGTGCGCACCCTGAAGGCCGGGACGCGGGTCATGTGCGGCGAAGATGAGATCGTGATCCGGCACACCGTACTCGAGGGGCACCGCTTCGCCGTGCGCGCCATCCGGAGGGGGGACCCTCTCCTCTCCTGGGGGCTCCCGTTCGGGGAGGCGGTGCGCGGGATACCGCCCGGAGGGTACCTGTGCAACGAGAAGATCCTGCGGGTTCTGAGAGAGCGGCGCGTGGGCTTCGGGCTCCCGCGGGAGGCCAACTTCACCGACGCACCGCTTCTGCCCTACCGGCTCGACGAGGAGCGCTTTCGCCCGGCGGAGCAGGTGCCTCTACGCCCGGATCGCGCCACGTTCTACGGGTACCGGCGTGGCGGCGGACGCGGGGTCGGGACCCGCAACTACGTCGTGGTCCTCGGGATAACCTCGCGCACCGGCTCCTTCGCGAAGGCTCTGGAGCGCAGGATGAGGGCGGCCGCCGGCGGGCATCCCGGCCTGGACGGCGTCGTCGCCGTCGCGCACACCGAGGGCGGCGAGGACCGCACGCCCAACAACCTCGACCTCCTGCTCCGGACGCTCGCGGGGTTCATGGTCCACCCGAACGTCGGGGCCGTGCTCGCGGTGGACGAGCCGGGGGCGCCCGTGACCGGCGAGATGGTGCGCCGCTACGCCTGGCAGGGAGGCTACCCGCTCGGCGACGTCCCGCACCGCTTCATGACGCTCGAGGGGCCCTTCGAGTCCGGGCTGCGGCGAGCGGAGAAGATCGTCGCGGGCTGGCTCGGGGAGGTGGGACGCGCCCGGCGCACCGAGGAGCCGCTTTCGGGGCTCAGGGTCGCGCTGCAGTGCGGGGGCTCCGACGCCTTCTCCGGCGTCTCGGCCAACCCGCTCGCCGGGTGGGTGGCGAAGGAGGTGCTCCGGCACGGCGGGAGCGCGAACCTGGCGGAGACCGACGAGCTGATCGGGGCGGAGGAGTACGTCCTCTCGCGGGTGCGCGACCTCGATGTCGCCCGCCGCTTCCTCTCGATGGTGGAGAGGTTCGAGGAGCGCGCCGCCTGGCACGGGCACACCGCCGAGGGCAACCCCTCCGGCGGGAACAACCTCCGCGGGCTCTACAACATCTCCATAAAGTCCATCGGGGCGGCGCGCAAGAAGGACCCGGAGGTCAGGCTCGACGAGGTCGTCGAGTACGGCGAGAGGATGGACGCACCGGGCTTCTACTTCATGGACAGCCCCGGCAACGACCTGGAGAGCGTCGCCGGTCAGGTCGCCTCGGGGGCGAACCTGATCTTCTTCACCACCGGCAACGGCTCGATCACCAACTTCCCGTTCGTACCCACCATCAAGTTCGTCACCACCACGGGCCGCTACCGGCTGCTCGAGGACGAGATGGACGTGAACGCCGGGGCCTACCTGGACGGCACCCCGATGGAAGAGCTCGGCCGCAGGACCTTCGATCTCACCCTGCGCGTCGCATCCGGAGAGAGGACCGCCGGGGAGAAGGCCGGGCACTCCCAGGTCTCGATCTGGCGCGAGTGGAGGCAGACCGGCCCGGGGAACCTCGACCGTCTTTTGGATTCGCCCACCCCGGACGGCGAGCCGCTCGCGGTGGTGGGCTCCCGGCCCTCCGGGGGATGGACCTACGAGGCCGTGCGGGGCGGGCGCGGGCCCGCCGCGGACAGGGTCGGGCTCATCATGCCGACTAGCCTGTGCTCGGGGCAGATCGCGCTGCGCATCGCGCAGAAGCTCGACGAAAGCGGTCTCGGCGAGGGGAAGCTCTCCCGGTTCGTCGCGCTGCCGCACACCGAGGGGTGCGGCGTCTCGGGCGGCTCCTCCGAGGAGATCTACGGCCGCACCGTCCTCGGCTACCTCGCCCATCCGCTCGTCGGAGCCGCTTTGCTCCTGGAGCACGGCTGCGAGAAGACCCACAACGATTACTTCCGGGCGCTCCTCTCCTCCCGCGGGCTCGACCCGGAGGCGTTCGGCTGGGCGAGCATCCAGCTCGACGGCGGGATAGAGCGTGTGACGCGCCGCGTGGAGGAGTGGTTCGAGGCGGCGCTCGCGGGGATGGGGGAGATGGAGGGCTTCGAGGTCGGGCTAGAGAACCTCCGTCTGGGGCTGCATGCCGCAGGGCCCCTCTCCGAGGGAGCGGCGCTCGCGCTGGCCGGTGTGACGCTCGCCGTGGTCGGGGCGGGAGGGACCGTGGTGGTGCCGGGGCGCGGAGCCCTGCTCGAGAGCCGGGCCTACCGCCAGGCGGTTCTCGGGGATGTGAGGCCCCGCATCACCCTCGCCTACGGACAGGTCGCGGAGAATCCGGGGCTGCACGTGATGGAGACACCGACCACGCACTGGGTCGAGACCGCGACCGGGATGGGTGCGACGGGGGTGGAGGTGATGCTCGCGCACGTGGCGGGCCGCCCGCTGCAGGCGCACCGGATGATCCCGCTGGTGCAGGTCTCCTCCGACCCGGGAACGGTAGAGCGGTACGCGGAGGACCTCGACGCGGTGCTCGCGGGGGATGCAGGGAGGTGGACCGAATCGCTGATGGAGGCGATCATGCTGGTCGCCTCCCGCCGCTACCTGCCGAAGCTCTTCGGGAGGGGGAATGTCGCCTTCCAGCTCACGCGGGGCCTTCTCGGCGTCTCTCTGTAGGGTCAGCCGGGCTGCCGGGCCATCTTGCGCGCGTAGAGCCTGCGGTCGGCGGCGGCGTAACACTCCTCCCAGCTCGTTCCGTCCTCACCCCAGACTGCGATCCCGGCGCTGGCCGTCACCCCGCCGGCGGCGAGATGTTCCTCCAGCCGACGCGCCGCGTGGTGCGGGCTGCCCGGTGCGGCCGCGCTCTGCAGGATCACGAACTCGTCCCCACCCCACCGGCAGGCGATCCCGCTGCCGCCGAGGTGCTCGCGCAGCAGGCGAGCCGTCTTCCGCAACAGGCGGTCTCCCTCCGGGTGGCCGAGCTCGTCGTTGGTCTCCTTGAGGTTGTCCAGGTCGACGACCCCGATGAGCAGGGCGGGGTGGCCGCCGGAGGTGGTCCCGGCGATCCGTTCCAGAAACCCCCGCCGGTTCCACAGCCCGGTCAGGAAGTCCCGCTCGCTCGCCTCCTCCGCGGCCCGGCGGGCGGAGATGAGCTCCAGAACCAGCGAGGTCTGCACCGCGCACAGGGATACCAGATCCCCGTCGTCGACCTGTGCGCGCCGCCGGGCGCGGCGCAGCACCATCGCCCCCACGCGCTCCCCGCGGAAGGTGAGCGCCCAGGAACCTCCCTGTTTCACGCCCCAGCGCTCCCAGTCGGAGCGTACCTCCGGCGGGACCTCGGAGAGGTCCATCCAGCGCTCGCTCAACCCGGAGAGCGCCCCCGGGGTTTCATCCTGCCGGACCACCCGGCGTGCGATCTCCTCGCGCCTCCCCGAGAGCACCCCCCACGGCTCGTACACCTGCAGAGGGCCCGCCGGTTCGCCCAGGATCGATCCCCGGCGGTAGACGAAGTAGCCGGTATCCACGCCGAAGACCTCTCGTAGCACGCTGGAGGCGGCCCGGAAGAGCTCTCCCTCGTCGGCCGCCTGCGACCAGGTGCGGGAGCGTCGGATCAGCGCGCCCGCCGGATCCCGCTCCGGCATCGGATGCCCCCGCGCTACTTCATCCCTATGCGCTCGAAGCCTGCGTAGGGGACGAGCTTCTCCGGGAGCACCACCGAGCCGTCCGGCTGCTGGTGGTTCTCGAGCAGCGCGATCAGGGCGCGGCTGACCGCTATCGCGGTGCCGTTCAGGGTGTGCAGGAGCCTGGGGGACCCCCCATCAGGGCGGTAGCGGATCCGCAGCCGGCGTGCCTGGTAGTCGGTGGTGTTCGAGGTGCTGGTGACCTCGCCGTAGTCGCCCCGGCCAGGCATCCAGGCCTCGACGTCGTACTTCCGGTAGGCGGCCCCGCCGAGATCCCCGGTGCAGATGTCCACCACCCGGTAGGGGATCTCGAGGTTGCGGAAGATCTCCTCCTCCGTTGCGAGCATCTCGCGGTGCATCTCCTCCGAGCCCTCGGGCGTGGTGAACGCGAACATCTCGACCTTGGTGAACTGGTGCACCCGGTAGAGGCCCCGGCTCGCCCGGCCGTGGGAGCCGGCCTCGGTGCGGAAGCAGTGCGAGAGCCCGGCGAAGCGCAGCGGGAGATCCCCCTCCTCGACGATCTCGTCCTGAAGCTGGGCGGCGAGGGTTATCTCGGCGGTCGCGATGAGCGAGAGGTCGGTGTCCTCGACCGAGTAGATCTGGGTCTCCGGCCCGCGCGGGATGAAGCCGGTCCCGACGAGCGCCTCGTCGCGGGCCAGATCCGGGGTTATGGCGGGCTCGAAGCCGCGCGCCACGAGCACATCCAGCGCGTAGCGCACGAGCGCGAGCTCGAGCAGGACCGCCTCGCCGCGCAGGAAGTAGAACTTGCTGCCGGTCGTCTTCGCCCCGGCCTCGAAGTCGATGATCCCCAAAGACTCCCCGATCTCGACGTGGTCCTTCGTCTCGAAGTCGAACTCTTTCGGTTCGCCCCAGCGGCCGATCTCGACGTTCTCGGTGTCGTCCTTCCCGATGGGGGCGTCGGGGTGGGTCATGTTCGGGATCTTGAGCTGCTCCTCGCGCAGCCTCTCCTCGACCTCCGCCAGCTCCTGCTCCCTCCTCGGGATCTCGTCCTTCAGGGCGCGCGACTCCTCTATGAGCCTCTCTCGGGCTGCGGGGTCTCTCTCCCTGCCGATGCGCTTGGCGAGCTGGTTCTGGTTCTGTCTCAACTCGTTCAGATCGGTTATGAGCTTCGAGCGCCGCCCGGCGAGCTCGACGACGAGGTCCACGTCTGCCTCGACGCCCCGGTTCCTGCAGTTCTCTTTCACCGCCGGTGCGTTCTCGCGGATGTATCTGAGATCCAACATCGAAAGCTCCCTCCGAGCGGATTGCAGCCACTTCTACCGTGACCCTATCCTAGCCGCGGGCCGGTGGCGCCGCCAGGGCCGTCCTCCCTCTCCGGCGCCCGTCCGAAGTAGACGGGGCGCCTCTCGGCGGCATACCGCATCACCGCCCGGCCCGCCTCTTCGCGGGAGGGCGTGGCCAGTATGAGGGTCCCCGAACGGCTCCCCGGACCGTCGAGCACCACCGCGAGCCACATCCCCGGGTATCTCCGCGCGAAATCGTCCACGGTGCCGTGCTCGCCTTCCATCGTGGATACATTGTAGCGGCGGGGTAAGCCCGGCTGCGGGATGCTAAGATTGACGGCTGGGTTTGGCGCTCTTTGGAGGTTTTATGCACAACGGTCGTCCGGCGGCGTACATAACGGGAATAGGTGTCGTGAGCCCGGTCGGCGTGGGGCGTGAGGACTTCTGGAAGGCCCTGCTCGCGGGCGAGAGCGGGGTCGGTCCGATCACGCTCTTCGACGCCTCGGATTTCGCCGTGAGGATCGCCGCCGAGTGCCGCTCCTTCGACCCGAGGGACTTCATGGACCGCAAGGTGGTGCAGAGGACCGACCGCTTCACCCACTTCGGTCTCGCGGCCTCGAAGCTCGCGCTGGACGACGCCGGGGCCTGGGGGGAGCTCGAGAGCAACCCCGAGCGGGTCGGGCTGGTCCTCGGCAGCGGCATCGGCGGGGTGGCGAGCATGGAGGAGACCCAGCGCACGATGGACACCAAGGGTCCCACCCGGGTCAACCCGTTCGCGGTCACCAAGATCATGCCGAACGCCGCGGCGGCGCACGTCGCGATCCAGTACGGCGTGCAGGGACCCTCAGCCTCCCCGGCGCTCGCCTGCGCCTGCGGCACCGACGCCCTGGGCTTCGGGTTCGACCTGATCCGACGCGGGGACGCGGACATGGTGCTCTGCGGCGGCACCGAGGCCGTGATAACGCCGGTCTTCCTGGCGGGGTTCATCTCGATGCGGGCGATGAGCGACCTCAACGACGACCCCGAGGGGGCCTGCCGGCCCTACGACCGCGACCACCGGGGGTTCGTGCTCGGGGAGGGGGCGGCGGTCTTCGTCCTGGAGAGCGAGGAGTCCGCCGCGCGCCGCGGCGCCGACCCCTACGCGAAGGTAACCGGAGTCGGGCGCACCACGGACGCCTACAGCACCGTCGACCCGGACAGGGAGGGGCGCGGGATCCTGCGGGCGATGCAGCTCGCGCTGGAACGGGCCGGGGTCGAGGGCGGGCGCGTCGGGTACATCAACCCCCACGGTGCGGGCACCCCGGCCGGCGACGGCCCCGAGTCGCGCGCGATGTACCAGATCAACCCGAACGCCATGGTCTCGGCGACGAAGTCGACGCTGGGGCACGCGATGGGGGCGACGGGCGCGATAGAGGCCTCGGTGTGCGCGCTCGCGCTCAAGGAGAGGACGGTCCCGCCGATGCGCAACCTCGAAGAGCTCGCCCCCGACTGCGCGAAGCTCGACTACGTCGTGGACGAGCCGCGAGAGGCCCCCGACCTCGAGGTCGCCCTCTGCGCCAACCTCGGCGTCGGCGGACACAACGCGGCGGTCGTGCTGGAGAGGGTGTAGGTGGCGGGCGGCTACGAGCATCTGCCGGAGGACCTGCCCGTCCCCGAAGACGACGGCGCCTGCGACCACCTCCCCGGTGCGCGGGTGCCGTCCCTCGCCCTTCCGGCCACCTCCGGGGAGAGGGTCGATCTCTCCTCGCTCCCGGGAACGACCGTCGTCTACTGTTACCCGATGACCGGACGCCCCGGCGCGCCGCTGCCCGAGGGGTGGGACAGTATCCCGGGCGCCCGCGGCTGCACCCCGGAGTCCTGCGGTTTCCGCGACCACCACGATGAGATCCTGGCCCTCGGGGCCCGCGTCTTCGGCCTGAGCACCCAGGACACCGACTACCAGCAGGAGGCGAAGGAGAGGCTCGCCCTGCCGTTCGAACTTTTGAGCGACGAGGGGCTGGGCTTCTGCCGCGCGCTCGGGCTCCCGACCTTCGAGGTGGAGGGGATGGTCCTTATAAAGCGTCTCACCCTCGTGGTGCGCGACGGCAGCGTCGAGCACGTCTTCTACCCGGTCTTCCCGCCGGACGCCCACGCGGGGGAGGTCGTGCGCTGGCTCTCAGGACGTGGTGCGGTAAAACAGTGACCGTAGGCCGGACGGAAGGAGGGTGCCAGGTGCCGGACCACGACTTCTCTCCCCAGGAGCTCGAGCGCAGGCTGCAGCAGCTCGAAGGGATCGTCCGTCCCCACGGGAGCGCGCTCGTCGCGTTCTCCGGCGGGGTGGACTCCTCGCTCGCGCTCGCGGTCGCCGCGCGGGTCCTCCCGAAGGAGCGGGTGCTCGCGGTCACCTCGGACAACGAGACCTACCTGCCCTCGGAGCTCGAGGAGGCCAGGCGGTTCGTCGCCTCGCTCGGGGTCGAGCACGTGATCATAAACACCCGCGAGCTCGACGACCCCAACTACGCGAGCAACCCGACCAACCGCTGCTACTTCTGCAAGAGCACGCTCTACACCGACCTGAAGAAGATCGCCGAGGAACGCGGCTACGGCTGCATCGTGGACGGCGCGAACGCCGACGACGAGGGCGACTGGCGGCCCGGAAGGAAGGCCGCCCGCGAGCTCGGGGTCCTCTCCCCGCTCTCCGCAGCCGGGATGGGCAAGGAGGAGGTGAGGGCGCTCGCGCGTCACCTCGGGCTCCCCACCTGGGACAAGCCCGCGCTCGCCTGCCTCTCGAGCCGCTTCCCGTACGGGCAGGAGATAACCCCCGAGAAGCTCGCCCAGGTGGCCCGGGCGGAGGAGTTCCTGCGCCGGGAGGGCTTCCGGCAGGTGAGGGTGCGCCACCACGGCGAGATCGCCCGCCTCGAGGTTGGCGAGGAGGAGATGGAGCGGGCCTTCGCGATGCGCGGGGAGATCTCCACGGAGCTCAAGGAGGCCGGCTTCCTCTACGTCGCGCTCGATCTCTCCGGGTACCGCTCCGGCAGCCTCAACGAAGGGCTGAAGAGGAAGAAGAGGAGCCTGCCCGTCCTCTCCTAGCCGTCCTCCCCGCGCTGGTTGCGCAGGAAGTCCTCGAGCTCCCGGGCGAGATCGTCTCCCGAGGGTATGTTCGGCTCCCCGGGCCCCTGCGCGTCGTAGCGCTCCTCGAGCATCCTGACGTAGGAGGTGAGGTCCGGATCGCGTGCGACGGCGGCGGAGACCTGCTCCTGATACTCTTCGGCGGATTTGCGCAGGTTGCCGACCTCCACCTCGACCCCGAGCAGCTCGGAGAAGCTCTCCAGGAGGGCGAGCGCCGCCGGGGCGGAGGGGACCGCGGGCAGGTAGTGCGGCACGGAGGCCCAGAAGCTCACCGAGGGCAGCCCGGCGTCGGCGCACATCCGGTGCAGTACGCCGGTTATCCCCGTGGGGCCCTCGTATTGTGAGGGGCTGAGGCCGAGCCCTTCTATCAGCGCGGGATCCTGGGAGTTGGCGTTCACCGCGATCGGGCGCGAGTGCGGGACGTCGGCGAGCAGCGCGCCGAGGGTGACGACCATCTCGACGCCGAGCTCTCGCGCGAGCTCCACCACCGTGCGCGAGAAGGTCCGCCAGCGCAGGTTCGGCTCGGGACCGGAAAGGAATACCGCTCCGCGCCCGCCGGCGGCCTCGACGCTGCGGGACGTGGCCCACAGGACGTTCTCCGGCCACTCTATCTCGCGCGTTATGCCGTCGATGAGCTTTATCTGCGGCCGGGTGGCCTGGAAGTCGAAGAACTCCTCGCTCTCGAAGCGGCCGATGCGCTCCGCCCCCCACGAGCTGCCGAGCGTGGCGACCGCGACGCTCGCCGCCTCGGCCGCGTCGTTCCAGCCGGTGAAGGCGCACACGAGTACGGGGCGTTCCAGATCCGGTCTCCGGTCCAGCTTGAGATATCTCTCGTCCATGGGGCTAGCTTACCACGCCGGCCTCACACGAAGCTCCTCCGGAGCCCGAGCGCTTCTTCGAGCCGCCTCATGTACTCGGCCTCCGGGATCTCGGTGGCACCCATGCGGGCGAGGTGGTCGTTCTGGATCTGGCAGTCGAGCAGCACGTACCCGCGCTCCTCGAGCCGCTCCACCAGATGCACCAGGCAGACCTTCGAGGCGTCCGGCATCCGGCTGAACATCGACTCGCCCATGAACGCCCCGCCGAGCGTGACCCCGTAGAGCCCCCCGACGAGCTCGCCCTCCCGGTAGGCCTCGACGCTGTGCGCCAGACCCCGCTCGTAGAGCCCCAGGAAGCCCTCTATGATCTCCTCGCCGATCCAGGTCTCGGGCCGGTCGGCGCAGCCCCGGATCACACCCTCGAAATCCTCGTCCACCCGTACCTCGTACACCCCTTTGCGCAGCACGCGCGCGAGCGACTTCGAGACGTGCAGATCCCCGAACTCCAGCACCGCCCGCGGGTCGCAGCGGTAGAAGCGCACCTCCCCGGACTCGTCCGCCATCGGGAAGGCCCCCTGCCGGTAGGCCAGCTCCAGCAGCTCCGGACTCAGACGCAATCCGCCTCCGATCTCTCGCGCTCGTTGACCCCGCGAAAATTCTAAATCCTCCCCGACCGAAGACCCTTGCGCAAAGACCAGGCTTCTGCAAATAATTCGCACACAATGGCCGGGAACATAGACGAGACGCTGCGCGAGCGGGGTTTGAGGGTCACGCCGCAGCGGGTCAGGATCTGGGAGGTTCTGGCCGGCTCCGGCGGGCACCTCACGGCGGAGGAGGTATGGAGGGAGGTGTCCGGGGCGTTGCCGGGGCTCGAGCTCTCTACGGTCTACCGCTCGCTCGATGCGCTGTGTGATGCCGGGCTCGTGGTGGAGAGCCGTCCACCGGAGGGACCCCGTCTCTTCGAGGCGAGGGGGGAGAGGCACCCGCATCTGGTGTGCAGGGAGTGCGGGGGTGTCTTCCACCCGGAGAGGGAGGCCGAGAGGCGGCTGGTGGAGGTCCTCGGCGAGGTCTCGGGAGGATTCGAGGTGGAGGAGGTGCACCTGGTCGCGGTCGGGGTGTGCTCCCGATGCTCGGGGGAGGAGGCCGGTTGAGGAGCTTCTCCTGGGGCGGGGATGTACGGCTGCGGCTCGGGGGGGTGTTCGGGGTGGCCGGGCTTTTGCACCTCGTGGGGTGGGGGCTTTTGTTTCTCGTCGTCGCTCCGCAGCACCCGAAGATGCTCGGGCTCGGCGTGCTCGCGTACACGCTCGGCCTCAGGCACGCTTTCGACGCCGACCACATCGCCGCGATAGACAACACCACCAGGAAGTTCCTGCAGGAAGGCAGGAAGCAGGTAGGGGTGGGGTTCTTCTTCTCTTTAGGGCACTCCACCGTGGTCGCGGCCATGGCGCTCGCGCTCGCTCTGGCGACCCGTGAGGCACAGAAGGATCTGCCCACCCTCAGGGCCGTCGGCGGGGTGATAGGGACCGCGGTCTCGGGTGGGTTTCTGTACCTGATCGGGGTTTTGAACCTCATCGTGCTGGTCGGGATCTGGAAAGTCTTCCGCGGGATGCGGCGGGGGAGGTACGACCGGGAAGAACTGGAGGGCCTGCTCGCCGGGAGGGGGCTCGCCAGCCGCTTCTTCGGCAGGCTCTTCGATTCCATCCGGAGCAGCTACCAGATGTACCCCATCGGGTTGCTCTTCGGGCTCGGGTTCGACACCGCCTCCGAGATAGCTCTGCTCTCCCTCTCGGCCGGAGCCGCCACGCAGGGGATGCCGGTGGCAGCGATTTTGACCCTGCCGGTCCTCTTCGCCTCCGGGATGTGTCTGATGGACACAGCCGACGGGGCCTTCATGGCCCAGGCCTACGGGTGGGCCTTCACCAACCCGGTGCGCAAGGTCTACTACAACCTCACCGTCACCGGGCTCTCGGTCGCGGTGGCGCTCCTCATCGGTACCGTGGAGCTCTTCCAGGTCGCGACTTCACGGGTGGAGCTCGGCGGTTTTCTCGGAGGCCTGCAGCGGCTGGACTTCGGCTATCTGGGGTATGCGGTCGTCGTGGTCTTCCTCGGTGCCTGGGCGGTCTCCTACCTGGTCTGGAGGCTGGGCCGGATAGAGGAGCGCTGGGAGATCCCCCGGGAAGGTGCGGAGGATTGATCCCGGCGCCCCATCCACTCAGAGATCGTAGATCTCTCCGTATTTCCTTTTCAGGTAGGAGACGTAGGGGCCGCTCTCCATCGGGCGTCCGGTCGCGCGCTCGATGAGCTCCCGCGGCTCGTAGCGTCGGCCGTGGCGGTGTATGTTCTCCCTCAGCCAGCCGAGGAGCGTCTCGAAGCGGCCCTCGGAGATCTGCTCCCTTATCTCGGGGTGTGCACTCTCTGCCGCCTCGAAGATCTGAGCCGAGAGCACGTTACCTAAAGTGTAGGTCGGGAAGTACCCGATGAGGCCCATCGCCCAGTGGACGTCCTGCAGCACGCCTCTGGCGTCGCTTCGGGGTGTGAAGCCCAGGTAGCTTTTCGTCTTCTCGTTCCAGACCCCGGGCAGCCCAGAGACCTCCAGGTCACCCTCGAGGAGAGCTGTCTCTATCTCGTAACGGATGAGGATGTGCAGGTTGTAGGTGAGCTCGTCGGCCTCGGTGCGGATCTCGGAGGGGTAGGCGACGTTCGCCGCCCGGTAGAGATCCTCGGCGCTCGCCCCCGCGGCCTGCGGGAAGGTCTTCCCGAACAGCGGTTGGTAGTGGTTCCAGAACTCCCTGCTGCGCCCCACGATGTTCTCCCACAGCCTCGACTGGCTCTCGTGCACCCCGAGGGAGGCGCCGCCCGCGAGCGGGGTGCGGGTGTAGGCGGGGTCGACGCCCTGCTCGTAGAGGGCGTGGCCCGCCTCGTGCAGCGTGGCGAAGAAGTGGTAGGAGAACCATGTGGGGTCGAAGCGGGTCGTGATCCTCACGTCGGCTGGGCCGCCGAGCGAGGTGCAGAACGGGTGCGTCACCCGGTCCTGCCGGCCCCGGCTCCAGTCGTAGCCGAAGTCCGTTATGACGCGGGTGCTGAACTCCTCCTGCTTTCCCTCGTCGAAGCTCCCGCGGAAGGGCTCCTCGCCGGTTGCCTCGCGCGGCAGCTTCTTCACGGTCGGGACGAGCTCCTCCCTGAGCCGGGCGAAGAGCTCGTCCAGCTGCGACTTGCGCATCCCGGGCTCGTAGGCGTCGAGTAGGGCGTCGTAGGGGTGCTCCTCGTAGCCCAGGTGCTCCGCCGCCTCCCGCTGCAGCGCGACCATCCGCTCCAGGTGCGGGGCGAAAAGCTCCCAGTCCGAGTTTGCCCGGGCCTTCTCCCAGGCCCCCTGCGCGAGCGAGCGGGTACGGGAGAGCTCCCCGACCAGCCGCGAGGGGAGCCTCGCCGCCCGTTCGTACTCCCTCCGGGCCACCCGCAGGAAAGCACCCTCCACGGAGATGGGATCCGGGTTGCCGGTCTCCTCCAGCAGAGCCCCGGTCTCCTCCGAGACGAGCATATCGTGCGAGATGCGGCTCAGGGTGGAGAGCTGCTCCGCCCGCGCCGCGAGCCCGCCTTCCGGCATGTGCGTCTGCTGGTCCCAGGAGAGGACGGCCGAGGCGGCGTCCAGGTCGGCTATCGTGGCGAATCGCTGCTTGAGGGAATCGGATATCTCGTTCATGGGGAGAATGCTACCTCACCCGCCCGGTGGATTCGGGGCACGCCGGTGGCCGTATCGGTTAAGATAGCCTCGTTCATGGAGCGCAGGGCACGCAGCAGGTTCGCCACCACGCCGGGCACCCGCGACGTCCTGCCCCCGGAGTCCACGCATCTCGTGGGGCTCGAGGGCAGGGTACGCGGGCGCTTCGCGGCCTGGGGTTTCAGGGAGGTCATCACCCCGGCGCTCGAGTACTCCGAGGTGATAGAGGAGCCCCGGCTGCGTGATGCCTCCTTCAAGCTCTTCGATGCGGACAACCAGATGCTCCTCTTGCGCCCGGAGATGACCTCCCCGATAGCCCGGCTCGTCGCGCAGCGGCTGCGCAACAGCCCGCCGCCGCACAGGCTCTCCTACGTGTTGCCCGTCTACCGCAGGACCGGGGTGGGGCGGGGTCAGAGCGCGGAGTTCCATCAGGCCGGGGTCGAGGTCGTCGGATCTTCGAGCGCGGCGGAGGACGCCGGGGCGATAGCCCTGCTCGCCGACGTCCTCTCTTCGGTGGGGCTGCGTCGGGAGGGGGAGTTCGCGATCGTCGTCGGCCAGAGCGGCTTCTACGCCGGGTGGCTGCGTCGTGCCGCCCCCGAGGCCGCATCCGAGATCCTCTCCGCGCTCGCCGACAAGGACCTGGCGCGGGTGGACGCCCTCGCCGCGTCCCTGCCGGACGAAGCCGCGGCCGGAGCCCGTGAGATACCGCGCCTCGTCGGGCCGGCCTCCGACGGCGAGCTGCTACAGAGGGCGCAGAAGTACGCCCTGGGGGAGGCCGAGGGCGCGCTGGAGAACCTGCGCGAGATCCTCGCACACCTCGAGGTCCACGGGTGCCTGGATTCGGTGATCCTCGACCTCGGGCTCATCGGGCGCTTCGGATACTACACGGGAGTGGTCTACGAAGCCTACTCCCCGCGCCTGGGCTTCAGCGTCGCGAGCGGCGGACGCTACGACGAGCTGCTCTCCCGCTTCGGCGCGCCGATGCCGGCGACGGGGTTCGCGATCTCGCTCGAGCGGCTGCTCTCCATCCTGCCGGAGAGGGAACCCGATCCCCTCGTCGTCCTGGTGGGCTCCTCGACCGGGGCGACGGCCGCCGCGTGCACCCTGCGCGCCCGCGGCGTGGCCGTGCTGCAGCTCGCTGACGAAGATCCCCCCGAGAAAGCCGCCCGTTACGCTCGCACGGTCGAGGCCTCCTGGCTCGCATATCCCGCCGGGGAGAGGGTGAAGCTCGCCCCAGTCTCGGAGCGGGGTGTCGGCGGGTTCGAGGAGCTCTCGCCCGAGGAGGCAGCGGGGAGGGTCTCGGCGTGAGCGGGCCCCTGCGGGTCGCGGTACCGAAGGGTGCGATCTTCGAGGATGCCCTGCGGGTGCTCGAGGGGGCCGGGCTTCCGGCCGGGATACTGCGCGAGAACGGGCGCAGGCTCGTGCACGAGAGGGAGGGGGTCCGTTTCATCGTGAGCCGTCCCTCAGACGTCCCCGTCTTCGTCGAGTACGGGGCGGCGGACGTCGGGATCGTCGGCAAGGACGTCCTCGACGAGCAGGAGCCCAACGTCATCGAGCTCGCCGACCTCGGGGTCGGGGCCTGCCGGATGGTCCTCGCGGTACCCGAAAAGACCGCCGGGCGGGTGCAGGAGAGGATCTCGCACGCCGAGGTGATAAGGGTCGCGACCAAGTTCCCCAGGACCGCCCGCCGCTACTTCGAGGGGATGGGCCGGCAGGCCGAGATCATCGCGCTGCACGGCTCGATAGAGCTCGCGCCGCTCGTCGGGCTCGCCGAGGGTATCGTCGACCTCACCGCCACCGGGACCACCCTGCGCGAGAACAACCTGGTCGTGCTGGACGAGATCTCCCGCTCCACGGCACGCCTGATCGCGAACCGCGGCTCCTACCGGCTGCGCAACGCGGAGGTCGCGGCGCTGACGGAGCGGATGGAGAGGAGCATCCTTGGCTGAGACGCTGGACGCCCGCACGCTCGATATGGAGGAGCTGCTCGCGCGGCTGCGCCGGCCCGGGGGCTTCCTCGCCGGGAAGGTGCGCGAGGCGGCCCGCAGGATCGTGGAGGACGTGCGAGATCGCGGGGATGCGGCGGTCCTAGAGTACGCCGAGAGGTTCGACAGACTGCGCCCGGATCCGCTGAGGGTGCCCGAGGAGGAAGTGGCGGGTGCCGGGCTACCGCCGGAGATCGAGGAGTCTTTCCGGGTCGCGATCGAGAACGTGCGCGCTTTCCACGAACGGGAGCTCGACCGGGGCTGGGAGCTGCGGCGGGAGGGAGCGGTTGTGGGCCAACGCGTCCGCCCGCTGCGGCGGGCCGGCCTCTACGTCCCCGGCGGCCACGGGGCCTACCCGAGCACGCTGGTGATGAGCGCCGTCCCGGCGCAGGTTGCCGGGGTGCGGGAGGTCTGCGTGTGCGCCCCACCGGGCCCCGACGGACGGGTGAGCCCGCACGTCCTCGCCGTCGCCCGGATGCTCGGTCTGCGCGAGATATACCGCGTCGGAGGCGCGCAGGCGATAGCCGCGATGGCCTTCGGCACCGAGAGCATCCCGAAGGTGGACAAGATCGTCGGCCCCGGCAACGACTACGTGACCGCCGCCAAGCTGGAGGTCTTCGGGGTGGTGGGGATCGACGCCCCGCAGGGGCCGAGCGAGCTCATCGTCATCGCGGACTCCTCCGCCCGCCCGGAGCACGTCGCCCGGGACCTGATGGCCCAGGCCGAACACCTCTCCGGGGCTTCCTCGATCCTGCTCACCCCGGAACGTAACCTCATCGAGGGGGTCTTACCCCTGCTCTCCGGCGAACCGGCGGAGCACGTGACGCTCGTGCTGGTGCGCGGCCTGGATCAGGCCGTCGAGCTCACCAACCTCTACGCCCCGGAACACGCGCACGTGATCTGCGCGGATGCCGAGAGGGTCGCCCACGGCCTCGACGCGGTCGGGCTATTGGCCGTGGGCGACGCGAGCCCGGTCGCACTCTCGGACTACGCCGCCGGTCCTTCCCACGCCCTGCCGACCGGAGGGGCCGCCGTCTGGGCCTCGCCGCTCGGGACCCACGAGTTCACCGCCCGCACCAGCTACATGCGTTACGAAAACCGCGGGCTCGCCGCGCTCGGGCCGCACGTCGAGCGGCTCGCCCGGCTCGAAGGCTTCGAGAACCACGCGGGAAGCGTGCGGGTGAGGCTGGATTGAGCCCCGTCGAGGTGAGGGAGATGTTCTCCGACGAAGAGGTCGCGGCGACCTTCGGCGTGATGCGCCAGCTACGGCCGCACCTCGGTTCGGCGGAGGACTATCTGCGGCGGGTGCGCAGGATGCGAAAGGAGGGCTACCGGCTCGCCGCCGTCCTGGAGGACGGGGAGGTCAGGAGCGTCGCGGGTTTCAGGGTGCAGGAGTCCCTGATCTCCGGCCGGCACCTCTACGTGGACGACCTCGTCGCCGCCGATGACGCCCGCTCGCGGGGCTACGGCCGGATGCTCTTCCGCTGGCTCGCTGAGGAGGCGAGGAGAGAGGGCTGCCGGGAGCTGCACCTCGACTCGGGCGTGCAGCGGGGAAGGGCGCACCGCTTCTACTTCCGGGAGGGGATGGAGATCCGCCACTACCACTTCGCGATGGAACTCTAGCCTTCGGCCCCGTGCCCCTCGTACAATCGCTCCTCCAGCGCCTCAGCCGAGACGTCCAGCCTCGCTAGCAGCCTGACGTCCGTCCCGTCTCTGTCGCCGAGAATTCCCAGAAGAACGTGCTCGGTACCGATGTAGTTGTCTCCCAGCCGCCGCATCTCCTTGTGCGCCTCGACCGGGGCATTCTTCGCCCGGGGTGAGAACGGGAGCGGCTGCCTTCCGGGATGCGCATCTCGAAGGCGTCGCCGGCCTGCTGGCGGATGTCTTCGAGGGGGATCCCGACCGAAGAGAGCGCCTCGGAGAGCATCGCCTCGGACTCTTCCCGCGCGGCTTCGAGCGTCACCCCCAGCGGCCTCCACGGCCCCGCGGGATTTGTCGGTCAAACGCGTGAACATCACGCCTCTCTTCCCTTCCTCACCGGCAAATCTCCGGGGTACTTCTCCTTTATCCTTCTCGCGTGCTTCTTGTGCACCGCCTGCCTGCTCACGCCCAGGACCTCGGCGATCTGCGCCCACGACCACCCCGCGGGTCCTGCGGTCCACCAACCTGCGTCTTCCTGCTTTCGTTCATGTGTCAACATTGGTTGACGATTGGTTTCGGATCGGTCGGCTAAAATGCCTCTTTGCGCAGGCCAGAGAGCAGAAGGAGCATGATGGGGCGCAGCGGGAGCGTGGAGCGCAAGACGGGCGAGACGTTCGTACGGGTGAGGCTGGAGCTCGACGGGGAGGGGCGGGCGGAGATCTCCACGGGCGTGGGGTTCTTCGACCACCTGTTGCACCTGCTGGCGCACCACTCCGGGATGGATCTCGAGGTGGAGGCAGAGGGCGACACGTGGGTGGACGACCACCACACCGTCGAGGACACCGGGCTGGTCCTGGGGCGGGCTCTCGATGAGGCTCTCGGTGACCGGTCGGGTCTGGTGCGCTTCGCCGACGCCTCTGCGCCCCTCATCGAGGCGCTCTCCACGGCGGTCGTGGACCTCGGCGGCCGGAGCCACCTCACCTGCAACCTGGGGGGGATGCCCGAGAAGATCGGGACGTTCGATACAGAGCTCTTCCCGGAATTCTTGCGGGCGTTCACCCAGTACGGGCGGTTCACGCTGCACCTCAACTGTCACTACGGGGAGAACGCCCACCACAAGGTCGAGTCGGGGGTGAAGGCCCTCGCGCTCGCCCTGAGGGCCGCGGCCGCCCGCCGTACCTCGGGCAGCGCCTCGACGAAGGGGGTGATCGATTGAGGAGCGTGGTCTTCGACCTCGGGGGCGTCCTCGTCGACTGGGACCCGCGCTACCTCTACCGCAAGCTCTTCTCCGACGAGGAGGAGATGGAGCGTTTCCTCTCTGAGGTGTGCTCGCCGCGGTGGAACCGGCAGCTCGACCTGGGACGGCCGTTCGAGGAGGCCGTCGCGGAGCTGCGCGCGAGGCATCCGCGCTACGCCCGGGAGATAGAGGCGTACCACAGCCGGTGGGGCGAGATGCTCGGCGGGCCCATCGCCGGGAGCGTGGAGCTCCTCGGGAGGCTGCGCGGGCGGGGCGTGCCGCTCTACGCGCTGACCAACTGGTCCTCGGAGACGTTCGCGATCGCCCGTAAGAGGTACGGATTTCTCGGGTGGTTCGAGGAGATCGTGGTCTCCGGCGAGGAGAAGGTCGCCAAGCCGGACCACGAGATCTACCGGCGGCTCGTCGAGCGGTGCCGCCTGGATCCTCGGAGCACGCTCTTCGTCGACGACGTGGAGGAGAACGTCGCGGCCGCGCGTTCCCTGGGTTTTTACGGGGTCGTCTTCCGGGACCCCGAAATGCTCGCGGAGGAGCTCGCCCGCCTCGGGATCCTGGAGAGCGGGGTAAGGGCCGGTGGCTGAGGGGATGAGGGTCGCGGTAGCCGACTACGACGCGGGGAACACCCTATCGGTGAGGAGGGCGCTGGAGAAGGTGGGCGCTCGGGTGGAGCTCACCCCGGACCCGGAGCGGTTCCTCGCCGCCGAGGCGGTGGTCCTGCCGGGCGTGGGGGCGTTCGGGGACTGCGTCAGGAAGCTGCGCGAACGGAAGCTCGATGCGGCGTGCCGGGAGGCGTACCGCTCCGGGAAGCCATTTCTCGGGGTGTGCGTCGGGCTTCAGGTCCTCTTCGAGACCTCCGAGGAGTCACCGGGGGTGGAGGGACTCGGGATCCTGCCCGGGCGGGTGGTCAGGTTCCGCGGCGAGGATCTCAGGGTGCCGCACATGGGCTGGAACACCCTCTCGGTGGTCCGGGAGCATCCCGTGCTCGAGGGCCTCGACGGGGAGTTCTTCTACTTCGTCCACTCCTACTACCCGGTGCCGGACAGGGGGGAGGATCTGCTCGGGGAGAGCGAATACGGTGGTCCCTTCTGCGCCGCCGTGGCGCGGAGCAGCCTGGTAGCGGTGCAGTTCCACCCGGAGAAGTCCAGCCGGGCCGGGCTCGCTCTCTACGAGAACTTCCTGCGCTGGGCCAGCGAGTTAAACGAAGGTAAAAGATAGGTTAACCCTGCGTAAGATCCCCCTTCCGGCCCATCACGGGCGGGTACGGCTGGTTTATCCTTGCGGCTGCTTGGGCGGGTCGGATCGAAAGGAATGAGGACTTTTGAGCATCTGGGAAGCGTTCGTTCTGGCGCTGTTGCAGGGGGCGACGGAGATACTGCCGGTCTCGAGCCTGGGGCACGGGGTGATACTTCCCTCGCTGCTCGGCTGGGACGTGAATCAGGAGAGCCCCACCTTTCTGCCGTTTTTCGTTGTATTGCATCTCGGGACCGCCGCCGCGCTCTTCGCGTTCTTCCGGCGGGAGTGGTGGGCGATCATTCGGGGGTTCTTCCTCTCGCTATCAGAGCGCAGTCTCAGGGGCAACGAGGACGGGCGGCTCGCGTGGCTCGTGATCGTGGGGACCATACCCGCCGGTCTCGTCGGGCTTCTCTTCGAGAAGGGGCTCTCGGCCAACTTCGGCCGTCCGATGCTCGCGGCGATAGTCCTCGTCTTCAACGGGATCTTCCTCCTCGCCGGGGAGAGGATCAGGCGCAAGCGGATCAAGGAGGGAGCCTCCCAGCTCTCGTTCTGGCAGGCCGTGGCGGTCGGAACCTCGCAGGTCCTGGCGCTCATACCCGGCATCTCGCGCTCGGGTGTGACGGTGGTCGGAGGGATGGCCTCCGGGCTCAAGGCGGAGGTCGCGGCGCGTTTCTCCTTCCTGCTCGCCACCCCGATAATCCTTGCCGCCGGGGTCCTGGAGGTGCCGAAGCTCGTCCGCTACGGCACCGCCCACACGCTCGAGGTGGCGCTCTTCGGCGGGGTGGTGGCGGGGATCGCGGCCTACCTCTCTACGGCGGCCCTCATGTACCTGTTCAAGAGACGGGAGATAGAGGCCCTCGGGCCGTTCGGGTACTACTGCATCGCGGCGGGGCTCGTCGCGGCGGTCGTGCTCGGGCTGCGGTAGAGTAGAGGCGTGGAAGGCGGCACGTTCACCGTATTCCCCGCGATAGACCTGCGCGGCGGCCGCTGCGTGCGGCTCGTGCGGGGCGACTTCGAGCGCGAGCGGACCTACGACGCCGACCCCGCTTCACGCGCCCGCGAGTGGGAGAGGCGTGGCGCGCGGGCGATACACGTCGTGGATCTCGACGGGGCCCGGGGAGGTCGTCCGGCGCAGCTCGACATCATCCGAAAGATCGCCCGCGCGGTCGAAGTGCCGCTACAGGTCGGCGGGGGCATCCGCACCCTCGAAGATGCGCGGGCCGTGCGGGAGGCCGGGGCGGAGAGGGTCGTGGTCGGGACGGCGGCGGTGGAGGACAGGGGGCTACGGCTGCGGCTGCTGGACGAGTTGGGGAACGCGCTCGTCGTCGCCGTGGATGCGCGCGGTGGCGTCGTCGCGACCCACGGCTGGCTCCAGGAGAGCGGGGTGGGGGTGAGAGAGCTCGCGGCGGAGCTCGCTGCGGAAGGGGTCGCCTCGGTGCTCTTCACCGACATCGAGCGCGACGGGATGGGCGCGGGGGCGTCGCTCGAGGAGACGGCGGAGGTGGCGGGGATCATACCGACCATAGCGAGCGGCGGGGTGCGCGGCAGGGAGGACGTGGAGGCGCTCGCGCGCACGCCGGGGGTGATCGGGGCTGTGGTCGGGACCGCGCTCTACGAGGGTAAGGTCACGCTGGAGGAGCTTCTGGAGGCCGCGGACCGGCCGTAGGAGGGGCTCAGAGCTCCAGCGTGTTGCGCTTCTCTTCTCCCCGCTCGTACTTGGCGGATTGCAGGGTGCGCCAGGCGAGCTGGGAGAGGGCCTCGTCGGTGGGGCGGGCCTCCGATCCGGCCTCGGAGATCGCGCGCCGGGCCTTCTCGACCGCTGCGTCCAGCGCCGCGTTTATCTCGTAGGCTCGCGCCGCCTGGTACCTTATCCGGAGCTCCTGTTTGGAGGAGCCGTCCACGGCGAAGGCGAGCTCGTACTCCTCGGTCCGGCTCTCGAGGTCACCCACCCTTTTTGCGGTGCAGATCAGGGTAGCCATGCGCAGATACTAGCATCTGCGGGCGATCTTCGGGCTAAACTAGGTCCCGAAGAGAGTATGCGGGAGGTGTTCGCGGTGGATCTCGAGGCCCTCTACGGGGGATCGTTCGTGAACTGGGAGGCCGTGGGGGAGTCCTGGCAGAAGCACACCCTGCCCTCGCGGATGTTGTTGATCCGGGCGAGGGCATACCTGGAACGTTCCGGCCGTCCCGAGCTGCCGGAGCGGGTGGAGATCATCTCCCGGGCCCCGCTTCCGGAGGAGATAAGGCGGGCCTTCGCCTCCCCACCGGAGCCCGAGGACGAGGCGGCATCCTCTGCGTGGGGGGATTTCATCGACGCCGCGCTCGCCGCGGAGCTCGAGGTCGTCTCCTACGGGGAGCGACCGCCGATCCTGCACGAGCTCCGGGCCGGGCTCGAGAAGGCCGCGGAGGAGGCCGGCGGGCGCACGCCGCTCGGGAGGTGGTTTCTGGCCCGGCGTGAGGCCTTGCCCGGTAAGGATCTTCCCCCCGAGGCCGGCTACCTGCCGGTGTAGGTCGGCGGGGGAGGCGGTGTGCGAAGATAAAGGGATCAACTCGAGGGAATCGGAGAAAAGGGGGTGTTCATGGAGGCCATACCGAGCGCCAGCTACAGCCTCACGATAAGGGTCGAATACCCGCACCGGGCGGGGGCCCTGGGCCAGATCATGACCGCCATAGGCGAGGCCGGGGGGATAGTCGGGGCGGTGGACATCGTCAGGATGGGGCAGAAGCGCTCCATCCGGGACGTAACGGTCAACGCCCGCGACTCCGAGCACGGACGCAGGATCATCCAGGCCATAGAAGGGCTGCCGGAAGTGGAGATCGTGAACGTCTCGGACAGGACCTTCCTCATCCACCTCGGCGGCAAGATAGAGGTCACGCCCAAGCGCCAGCTCGCCACCCGCGACGACCTCTCGATGGCGTACACGCCCGGGGTGGCGAGGGTGTGCCGGGCGATAGCAGAGGACCCCGAACGTGCCTTCAACCTGACGATAAAGCGCAACACGGTCGCGGTGGTGACCGACGGGACGGCCGTTCTGGGGCTCGGGGACATAGGACCCGAGGCGGCGATGCCGGTGATGGAGGGGAAGGCGATGCTCTTCAAGACCTTCGCAGACGTGGACGCCTTCCCGATCTGTCTGGACACCAAAGACCCGGACGAGATCGTCTCCGTCGTCAGGAACATCGCCCCCACCTTCGGCGGGATAAACCTGGAGGACATCTCCGCGCCGCGGTGCTTCGAGATCGAGGAGCGCCTCAAACGGGAGCTCGAGATCCCGGTCTTCCACGACGATCAGCACGGGACGGCGGTGGTGACGCTCGCCGCGCTGATCAACGCCCTGAAGATAGTCGGCAAGGAGATGGAAGACATCAAGGTCGTCGTGAACGGCGTCGGGGCCGCGGGGGTGGCGTGCGCGAAGATGCTCTTGGCGGCGGGCACGAGGAACATCATCGGCTGCGACCGCAGAGGCATCATATACAGGGGGCGTGAGGGACTCGACACCTCCAAGGGCTGGTTCGCGGAGAACACCAACCCCGAGGGTCTCAGGGGCACGCTCGCGGACGCCATGGAGGGGGCGGACGTCTTCCTCGGGCTCTCGGCGCCCGGCGTGTTGAAGGTGGAGCACGTGAAGAAGATGGCGCGGGATCCTATCGTCTTCGCGATGGCCAACCCTGACCCGGAGATAAGGCCCGAGGAGGCCGCCGGACACGCCAGGATCGTCGCCACCGGCAGGAGCGATTACCCGAACCAGATCAACAACGTCCTCTGCTTCCCGGGCATCTTCCGGGGGGCGCTCGACGTGCGGGCGCGCGGCATCGACGAGGAGATGAAGCTGGCCGCGGCCCGGGCTATAGCCGGGGTGATCTCCGAAGACCAGCTCTCGGAGGACTACATAATCCCCTCCGTCTTCGACGAGCGGGTGGCGCCGGCGGTGGCCGAGGCGGTGGCCGAGGCGGCCCAGAGGAGCGGCATGGCGCGCAAGGTCGAGGACAGGAACGAGGTGGGGATCACTTCTTCGGGCTTCTGAGTTCTTCCGGCGGGCTTAAAATCTCGGTGTGGCGAGGTTCTGCCAGATATTCGTCTGCGCCAACGAGGGAGAGGGCCGGTGCGGCTCGAAAGGGGGCGGCGAGATCCTGGGCCTCCTCAGGGAAGAGGCGAGGCGCCGGGGACTCTCGCCTTCGGTGGTGCTCCCCAACGTCTGCACCCGGCGGCACCACGAGGGGCCTGTCGTCTTCGTCTTCCCGGACGACGTGTGGTACACCCGCGTCCGTCCGGAGGACGTGCCCGAGATAGCCGAGAGGCATCTCTCAGGCGGATGAGGATGAAAAGCCCAGCCTCCCCAGCACGGGATCGAGGGTCCAGTCGGAGAGGGTGAGCAGCCGGCCCTCCCTGCTGCGCATGTAGTACAGGAGTATGCTGCGGTAGAGCGCCTGCGCCGCGGGTCCTCTCATGCGGATACCCAGCGCCTCCGCCACGGCGTTGCCGGGTCCCAGCCCCACCACGTACCCGCGGTCGAAGAAGCGGAACGGGGGGCGTTTGATCCTCCTCTGCCTGCGGCCCAGATCCCGGGCTACGTAGGGGCCCTGCTGAACGGCGACGGAGGCCGTGGGGGGAAGGGGACCGTGGTTCGGAGCCTCGCAGAGCGCCGAGTCGCCGAGGACGTAGACCTCCGGGTGGTGGGGGAGCGTGAGGTTGCCGCTCACCCGCACCCGTCCGGACCGATCGTGCTCGCCGGGGAGTGATCTGACGAGCGGGCTGGCCTCGACTCCGGCCGTCCAGATCTTCACCGGGGCCGGGATCTTCTCGCCGCCGGCCCTCACCCCCTCCGGGTCGGCTTCGTCGACGAAGTGCCCGAGCCTGACCTCCACGCCCATACGCTGTAGCTCCTCCACCGCGACCGAATGGAAGTACGGGGAGAGCCACCCGAGGAGCCTGCGCTCGCCCTCGATGAGGTGCACTTTGGGCAGGGGATCCGGCTTGCGCCCGACCAACCTTCGCAGGTGGGAGAACAGGCTCGCCACCTCGGCGGCGAGCTCGACGCCGGTGGCCCCGCCACCGACGATGGCCACGGAAGGGGGTACGGCACCGCCCCGGCGGGCGTCCTCCCACCTTCGGGCCAGCTCGTCGCGGAGCCAGAGCGCGTCCTCGAGCGACCAGAACGTCCCGACGTGCCCCTCCAGATGTCCTGGAGGTGCGGCGGGGACGCTACCCGGGGTCAGGACCAGCGTCTCGTAGCCGATGCTCCGCCCATCCGAGGTGTGGAGCGTGCGCCTTTCGAGGTCTACCCCTTCCACTTCCGCCCGCAGGAAGCCGCAGCGCCCCCGGCAGAGCGGCTCCAGGGGTGAGAGCAGGCTCTCCGGGTGCACCCTGCCCGAGACCACCTCGTGGACGAGCGGGATGAAAGGGTGGCGCTCCGCCCTGTCGATGAGCAGGGTGGCGCCCGGACGACGCAGCGCGGCGGGGAGGTTGCGTACCAACGAGGCCCCCGCGAAGCCTGCCCCCACGATCACGAGCCGCGCTCTGTGGTCCAAGATCGCCTCCGAGTCTCTTCGCATCCTCCGTGGAGGGAGTGAGTATAAAGCCCCCGCACGGCGGAGGTCAGGGAGTGGCTTTACAAAACCGCATATGATACGTAAACTCTATTAAGCTGGGGAACCGGGGCACAGCACCCGGCATTCGGGGAGGTTTTGGGGAACAGGTGGGCTGAGCCCGCTGTAGCGGGCCTGGAAGAAAGGGGCCATCCATGCAGAAGGAGATGGAGGGCACCCCGGGGTTCATAGTGAGGCACACCAGCCGTCGCCTCGGGAGTCTTGACCGGCGGGAGGCTTGTGAGCGTCTGATCTCCGGGAGGATATCCTTCTCCGAGTTCGTGGATCAGGGTGGCGAAGGCTTCCGGGAGCTTCTGGAGTTCATGATCGATTACGACCTGCATCCGGGGCGTCCCGAGGAGGTGCTCTTCTGCATAGACTGTTACGCGAAGCCTGGGGAGAGAGCGGTTTTGCGCGAGCAGCTTCGAGACCTCTACCGTATAGTACCCGGAGCCGGGAGTGCCGGATTTCAGGGCGCATAGCGGTTAGAATCTCCTATCGTGCGGCGGGGATCGCCGCAGGGACGTGCAGGCTTTTGAAGAGAAAGGCTCTCTCTGGTATGAGCGAGGAAGTGCAGAAGCGGCTGATAACCATACTCTCCTCGGCCCTCTCCTCGATCATGGCGAGCCGACTCTCCGAGAGGCTCATAGACCTTCCGGAGGAGCGGGGCGTCAAGGACGACGTGAAGGAGGCCCTGCTCAGGGCGGGGTTCACGGTCACGGCCACCATCGCCGCCTCCGTCATCGTGCGCAACGTCGTCGGCAGGAGGTGGAGCTCTTAGGCTGAGTCCCGGCGTGGCCGGGGGTGAGGAGATGCGATGGGCGTGATCGTCGCCACGATCGTCCTCATAGCGTGCCTGCTCGCGTTCTCGTCGCTCGTTCTGGGGCGTGTCACCGACGAGGTCGAGAACCCGAGAGGGGAGGACTACGTGGAGCTCGAGGGCTCCATGATCCGTTACCGGGTGCGGGGCGAGGGCCCACCGGTGCTTCTCGTGCACGGCTGGCTCTCGTCCTCGCGGGTCTGGGAGGTCCTGGCCGGGGCGCTGGAGGACCGCTTCACCGTATATTCCCTGGACCTCAGGGGTTTCGGGGAGTCGGACAAGCCGCTCTCGGGGTACGGGATCCGCTACGGCAGCCGGCTCCTCTACGCCTTCTGCGCCCACTTCGGGCTTTCCAGGGTCTCGGTGGTCGGCCACGACCTCGGGGGGGCGATGGCGGTGAAGCTCGCAGCCGATCATCCGGAGATGGTCGAGCGCCTCGTGCTCGTCTCGGCTCCGGCGGACGGCAGGCAGATCGATCTTCCCACCCCGCTCTGGCTCGCCACCCTGCCCGTGATCGGTCCTCCCTTCTACCTTCTCGGCCGGCGTGCCGGGTGGCTGCGGAGGATGTGGCTGCGCCCGTTCGTCACCGACCGCAAGGCGCTCACGCAGGAGGTCCTCGAGGATGCCGGGCGGTCGACCCCGGCCGCCGTACGCCGGACGCTGGTCATGGCGAGGCGTGAGCTCTCGCGCGGCAGGATACCGCGTCAGGCACGCTCCGTCGGATGCGGGGTCCTCCTCGTGACCGGGGACGACGATTACATAGTCGACCCGGAGGCGGCCAACGACTGGTCCGGGAGCATGCCGCAGGCCGGGGTGAGCGTCATCGAGGGGTGCGGTCACCTGCCCATGGTCGAGTACCCCGAGGAGTTCTGCTCGCTGGTGCGCGGGTTTCTCTGCGAGGAGCGAGGGGTGTGGACCTCGTCAGGAGCCGGCGAACACGACCTCCCCGAAATACCGCGGGACGATCTCGACGAGACGATGGACCTCGTGGAGGAGGACGATCCGGCGGAGGGCCGCGGGGGTCTTCCGGAAGGGATCTTCGAGTGGCCGTCCGATCTCGACGAAGAGCGTCGCAGGCGCGGCGGGGAGGGTCCTCCGGGCCGCTAGGAGAGGCGCTTTTTCAGGTAGACCCAGTAGCGAACGCCCAGAAAGCTCGACGTGACGAGCGATCGCTCTCTGGAGATCGCCTCGTAGCCCGCGCTCTCGTAGAGCTCGATCGCCGGCCGGTTCACGCCGCTCACGTGCAGACCGGCAGACCGCTTCCCGGCCCTGCGACCCAGTTCCTCGGCCTCTCTGAGCAGGCTGCGCGCCAGGCCCCGCCTGCGGCAGTCCTCGTCCACCACCAGCCGCTCGATGTACGCCTCCGAAGAGTTCACCCGGTAGCGCGGATAGGAGAGCAAAAACATCGACCAGCTCGCCCGCCAGAAGCCCAGGGAGTCGCGCAGCGCCTGCCAGAGGCCCTGCGCCAGCTCTTCCTCTCGTGAGATCCCCGTGCGGACGCCGACGCTCGCGGCGATCCCGTCGGCCGGGGGGTCCCGGTCGACGACGAGCGTGCTGACCCCGCCGAGCTCGTGCTCCAGCTCGATCCACTGGCGCATGATCTCCCCGGCTTCGGACATTCGACCGCCGAAGATGGGCTCGAACTGGTCCCTGAAGCCCTCGACGACGAGGGTGGCCACGGCCTGGAGGTCCCCGGGACCGGCGAGGCGCACGGTGTGGTGTCCGGCGTGCATCCTCTCAGGATACTACCAGAGAGAGCGCGCTGGGGTGTCCTGCCCTCAGCCGATGAGCCTGCGGCGCATGATGCGTACCGGCAGCGCCGCCAGCAGGGCGGTGAAGACGACGATCCAGAGCAGGTCCACGAGCGTGCCCGCGGACGGGCCCTGCGCCAGGGCCCGGCAGACGTTCACCGCGTGGTAGAGGGGGGTGAGCCAGGCGATCTGGGGCACGGGAGCCGGGAAGTTCTCCACCGGGAAGAAGATGCCGCTGAAGAGGAAGAGCGGCGTGATCACGAGCGTGAAGTAGTAGGCGTAGTAGTCTATGCGCTCTATCAGGCTGGTGAAGAGCATGCCCATCACGCTGAAGGTGACCCCGGTGAGGAACAGGAACGGCGGGATCAAAAGCCCCCACCACGACGTGATCAGGGGGCTCCCGGGCAGGAAGAGTTCGCCTATCGCCACGAGCACGGCGAGGAAGCCCGTACCGTAGAGCGCGGACCGCGTGCCGGCCCACAGGTACTCCCCGACGACCACGTCCTCGGCGTTGACCGGGGTCGCGACTATGGCGTCGAAGATCCGGTCGATCTTCAGCTTCACGAAGGTGTTGTAGGTGCTCTCGAAGGAGGCCGCGAACATGGCGTTGGAGGCGAGCAGCCCCGGCGCGATGTACTGCACGTAGCTCTCGCCGCCTATCCCGCCCTGCCTTATGTAAGCTCCGAGCCCGAGCCCCATGGCCGCCAGGTAGAGCATCGGCTCGACGAAGTTGGGGAAGGTGAGGGTCTTCCAGTACTTGCCGAAGATGGTCATCTCCCGTTGCCAGACGCGGTAGGAGCCGCGTGGCGAGGGCCACCTCACGCCCCTCATCAGTCGGTGAGCCTCCTTCCGGTGAGCCTGAGGAAGACGTCTTCGAGATCCGCCCTGCGGTAGGTGGTGTTCTCGGCCTCGAGCCCCGAGGCACGTACCTTCTCGAGCAGCGGCTCGGCTTCTTCGGCGTAGACGAGCAGGGTGTCCCGGGTGCTGCCGTACTCCACGGCGTCGGCGTCCTCCTCGAGTAGTTCGGAGAGGGCTTCGAGCGTGCCCGCATCGGCGTTGAACTCCAGGACCTGCGGGCTCACGTGCCGCTCGATGAGCTCTTCGGGTGTGCCTTCGGAGATTATCCTCCCACCCCACATGATGACCAGCCGGTCGCACAGGCGGGCGGCCTCCTCCATGTAGTGGGTGGTGAGGATGAGCGTCTTCCCCCGGGCGGCCAGCTCGCGCAGGCGCTCCCAGACGAGGTGTCTGGCCTGCGGGTCGAGGCCGGTGGTCGGCTCGTCCAGGATGAGCAGGTCCGGGTCGTTGACGAGCGCCCGGGCGATCACCAGCCGGCGCTTCATCCCGCCGGAGAGGTGCTCGACCGCCGAGTCGGCCTTGTCCTTGAGCTCCATGAACGCGAGGAGCTCGTCCACCCGCCGCTCGATGACCTTCTTCGGAAGGTCGAAGTAGCGACCGTAGACGATGAGGTTCTCCCGCACCTTCAGGTCGTCGTCGAGGTTGTTCTCCTGCGGAACGACCCCGATGCGCCGCTTCACCTCCCGCTCGTCGCGGCGCACGTCCAGCCCCACGACCTCGAGGGTGCCGCCGGTCGGGACCGCCGAGCAGTAGATCATGCGCATCGTGGTCGTCTTGCCGGCTCCGTTCGGGCCCAGAAACCCGAAGCATTCCCCCCGGCGGACCTCGAAGTCGATCCCGCGTACGGCCTCGAACTCGCCGTAGTTCTTGCGCAGATCACGCGCGGAGACCGTGGTGCGTGCACCGTCCGCCGCCGTCGTCTCTGGGATGGACTTCAACTTCCCGTACGGTCCCTTCTTCTCGACTCCGTTGTCTTCGCCTGGAGAAGAATACTACCCCATGCGGTGGCGGGAGCCACCCCTGTTCTTCCTGCAGGGGGGGCTTGCTGGTAGAATCCGAGGCTGGGTTCTGCAGGAGATGGAGGCGTATGGAGGAGGGTGGCCGTATCATGCTCGGAAGGTTCCCTACACGAGAGGCGAGAACATGCGGATGATACTGGCCGTCCTCGCGGTGCTTGGTCTCCTCGCGGCCTCCGGCTGCGGGCAGAGCGGGAGCGCGCAGCGGGGCCACTCCGCAGCGCAGACGAAGAGCCACCCCGTCTCCCAGTCCACCCACCAGCGGACCGGGCCCCAGAAGAAAAAGAGCCCGGATGCGAAGCACGAGAAGAAGGGTGGCAAAAAGTCGTCCACGGCTTTGATAAAGCACCCGCCGAGCGACCCGACGCTCTACCTGACCATCCCCAAGCTCGGCATCTACGGGGACACGGTCGCCAACACGGATTCCGAGGCGGTCATGAACCAGGAGGCGATAAAGCTGCCCGCGACCGGCTTCCCCTGGCAGAAGGGGGCCAACACCTACATAGCCGGGCATCGCATAGGGTACGCCGGCACCCAGAGCTACTACCAGTTCTACGAGCTGCCCGCGATGAAGCCGGGTGATAAGGTCATCCTGAGAGACGCCGACGGCAACACCTACGACTACGTCGTCACCCGGGTGTTCGCCGTCACCCCGCAGCAGGTCTCGGTCACCGAGCCGGTGCCGGGGCAGACAACGGTCACGTTGCAGACCTGCATCACCTCGCTCAACGACTGGTGGACCATAGGCCCGGCGATGTACTCCTCCTCGCCGAGCCTGGACCGGCTCATCGTGCAGGCGAAACAGGTCGCGATCCATCCGGCCGGGAAGAAGGGGTGATCTCACCTTGCGCATAGTGCAGATGTCGGACATCCATGTCGGCCCGAGCCTCTTCCGGCCCGACCTGCTCGAGGCGGCCATAGAGGAGACGAACGCCCTACGGCCCGACCTGGTGGCGATAGCCGGGGACCTCACCACCGACGGCTACCGGCGGGAGTTCGAGGAGGCGAAAGGTTATCTCGACCGCATAGAGTGCGAGAACGTCTGCGTGATAATGGGCAACCACGACGCCCGCAGCGTCGGATACCGGCACTTCGAGGACATCTTCGGGATGCGGGAGTGGTCGAGGGTCGTGAGGGTGCCGGAAGGGGAGGCGAAGGTCGTCGGGCTCGACTCGACCAAGCCGGACCTCGACGAGGGGGAGGTCGGCCGGGAGCACTACGCCTGGCTGGACTCCGAGTTCCGCGGCTGGGAGAGGGGGCCGAAGATCCTCATCGTCCACCACCACATCCTCGCCGTCCCCGGCACCGGACGCGACGTCAACAACCTGCGCGACGCGGGGGACGTGATGGCGATCCTGCGCGAGCTCAAGGTGGACATGGTGCTCGCCGGACACCGGCACGTGCCGTGGGTCTGGAGCATCTCGGGGGTGAGGATAGTGCACTCCGGTACCGTATCGTGCATGCGGGTGCGCGGGACCAGCCCCCCGACCTACAACGTCATAGACCTCGACGAGGAGAGCGTGAGGGTGACCCTGCGGGAGCCCGGCGGGAAGGAGGAGCCGCTCGCGAGCTTCGCCCGCCGGGCCCCCTCGACGAGCCGCTTCTACCCGGACATCGAGCGCTACGTCCGCTACGACAAGCTGCCGTTTCAGCCCTGAGAGGAGGCCAGGAGCCTGAGGCCCTCCTGCTGTCCGGTCTTCTCGAAAGCCTTTCTCAGGAGTTCGCGTCCTTCCTCGCGCTCCTCCTCGGAGCGGGCCTTCTGCTCGATGGTGCGGATGGTCTCCTCGATGGAGTCCTCGTCGAAGACGATCCCCGGTATGTCGATTATGACCTCCCGGAGCTGACGGTAGATGAAGTCCGGCTCGCCGGCGTAGGCCCAGCAGTTTCGCGCCAGCACCCACGCCCAGCCCTTCATCCGGATCGTCTGCTCCACGTCCTCGTCTTCGAGGTCGTAGAGCTCTATCCGCATGCGGTTCTCGGTGAGGACCTCGGGTTTTATCCGCGCTTTTGCCGGCATGCCCCTACTTTATCAGACCCTGCTCCTTGAGAAACTGCCGGGCCACCTGGTCCGGGTCCTTGTGGTCCAGGTCGACCTCGCCGTTGAGGCGGCGCATGGTCTTCGCGCTCAGGTGCGAGGAGACCTCGTCCAGGATTTTCTTTATCTCCGGGTGCTTCTTGAGCACGCTCGTGCGCACGACCGGAGCCGGCTGGTACCAGGGCCAGATGTGCTTGGTGTCCTTGAGGACCACGAGCTTCGGCGAGCGCAGCTGGCCGTCGGTGGTGAAGCCTATCCCGACATCCCCCTCGCCGCGCAGGACGCCCTGGTAGCGGAGCCCGATGCTGTTGACCACGACCGTCTTCTTGAAGTTCATGTTCGGGTAGTGGCGCTTTATGTTCGGGAAGCCGTCCTGGCGGTGCTGGAACTCGGAGAACGAGTAGAAGACCAGGTGCGGGGAGGCTTTAGCGAGGTCGGAGAGCGTCTTGAGGTGGTACTTCTCGGCCACCGGTTTCCTGACGAAGATGCCGTAGGTGTTGTTGTAGGGGGCGGGCTGGAGCATCGTGTCCGACGGGTTGCGCGCGGCGTAGAGCTTCTTCGCCTCCTGGTAGGTCGCCTGCGGGGTCTTCGGTGTCTTGCTCTTGTGGAAGACCGCCTCGAGGGAGGTCCCGGTGTACTCCGGGTAGAGGTCTATCTGACCCCTCTGCAGCGCCCGGTCGCAGATGGCGACCGAACCGAGGTTCATCTTCTTCTGCACCCGGAAGCCGTGGGCCTTGAGGGCGTCGGCGTACATGTTGCCGAGGATGATCTCCTCGGTGAAGTTCTTCGAGCCGACGGTGATGACGGGTCCCTTGCCCCCGGAGGAGCCACCACTCGCCTGCGGTCCGTTCCCGCTGCTCGAGCCGACGTTGCCGCAGCCGCCGAGGATCAGGGCCGCGAGCAGCGCCGCGGCGAGGATCAGCCACTTCTTCTTGCGTACCACACCGGTGCGTCGCACCATGCTCTTCTCCTTATCTTTTCGCCTGACGTCTTTTCGCCACCTTCAGGCCCTCGGGGGTGAAGACCCTCTCGAGCGCACCGAAGACGACCTCGGTTACGATCGCGAGCGCCGCGACCGTGAAGGCTCCGGCGAGCAACACGGGCGTGCTGCTGAGCTGGAAGCCCTCGACGATGATGTCCCCGAGCCCACCGCCCCCGATGAACGTCGCCAGGGTCGCGCTCGCCACGATCTGCACCGCCGAGGTGCGTATCCCGGCGAAGATGACCGGGGCCGCTATCGGGAGCTGGATACGGGTGAGGATCTGCAGGTTCGAGAGACCCATGCCCTTCGCCGCGTCCACCACCTCCCGGCTGACCTCCCTCAGACCCGTGGCGGCGTTGATGAGAATGGGAGGGATGCCGAGCGCCGCGAGCGCGACGAGCGCGGGTGCGAACCCGAAGCCCAGGAACGGCATCGCGAGCGCGAGCAGCGCCAGCGAGGGGACCGCCCGCCCGATGTTGCCGATGTTTACGGCGATGAGGGATGCGACCGGGGAGCGGTTCACCAGGAGCGCGAGCGGCACCGAGATCGCGACGGCCACGAGGAGCGCCGCCGCCGAGAGCTCGACGTGTCGCGCGACCGCGCCGGGGAACTCGGGGCGCCCGAAGACCCGGAACAGTCCTCCCATCATCCCCTCCTCCCGGCGGCGCGGGCCCAGGGCCTGAAGTAGTGCTCGATCCCGAGCAGCAGGAGGTCCGCCGCCACCGCGAGCGCGGTGGCGAGGATGGCGCCGGTGATCACCATCGTCGGGAAGCTGCGGTCTATCCCGTCGAAGATGAGCGCCCCGAGCCCCCCGCCCGCGACGTACGCCCCGATGGTCGCTATCCCGATCACGGTGACGGTCGCTATGCGGATGCCGGCGATGATCACGGGCAGCGCGAGCGGCAGCTCGACCTTGAGCAGGATCTGGCCCTCGGTCAGCCCCATCCCTCTCGCCGCGTCTATCGTCTCGGGAGGGACCGAGTCTATCCCGGCGACGACGTTGCGTATGAGCACCAGCAGCGAGTAGGCCACGAGCGCTATGATCACGGCCTTCGGACCGACCCCCACCCCCGGCACGACGACGAGGATGGCGAAGAGCGCGAGGCTCGGGATCGTGTAGAGCACCCCCGTCACGAGCGTCACCGGGGCGTAGGCCTTGCGGTAGCGAGCCACGAGCACGCCGGTCGGGAGCGAGATCACGAGCGCTATCGCGACCGAGACGAAGGAGAGGTAGACGTGCCCGACGAGGGCCGGGATGATCTCCGAGGTGAGATGGGAGCGCACCCAGGACCAGTCGAAGAGCGGCCCCTCGAGCCCCTGCAGGGCGATCACGCCTCCCCTCCCCGGCTTCCCAGCGTACGCTCTATCGCCCGCAACGTGAGCAGCTTCCTCTCGCCTCCGTTCTCCACGACGGCGGCCTCCACCCCCGCGCCGACTAGCTGCGAGAGGGCGTCCCGCACGGTGGGATCTCCTTTTATGCGGGGCAGCCCCATCCCCGCACCCTCCGCGCTCTCGAGCTCCATCTCCGAGACGCGCGAGAGCGAGAGCCGCTTGAGTATCCTGTCCTCCCCGACGAAGGAGGCGACGAAGTCGGAGGCGGGGCTCGTGAGGATGTTCTCCGGGGTGTCGTACTGGGCCAGGACGCCGCCCTGCTCCATTATGGCGATCCTGTCGCCCATCTTTATCGCCTCGTCTATGTCGTGGGTGACGAAGACTATGGTCTTCCGGATCTCCTGCTGGATCTTCAGAAACTCGTCCTGCAACCTCTCGCGCGTGATCGGGTCCACCGCCCCGAACGGCTCGTCCATGAGCATGATCGGGGGATCCGCCGCCATCGCCCGCGCCACCCCGACCCGCTGCTGCTGCCCGCCGGAGAGCTCCGACGGATAGCGGTCGCGGTAGTCGCCGGGGTCGAGCCCGACCATCTCCAGGAGCTCGTCCACCCGCTTCCTTATCCGCTCCTTGCTCCAGCCGAGAAGCTGCGGGACGGTGGCGATGTTTCCGGCTATCGTGCGGTGCGGGAAGAGCCCTATCTGCTGGATCGCATACCCTATCTTGCGCCGCAGCTCCGTCCCGCTCATGGAGGTGTTCGGCTCGCCGTCGATGAGGATCTCGCCGCTCGAGGGCTCGATGAGCCGGTTTATCATCCGCATGCTCGTCGTCTTGCCGCACCCGGATGGCCCCACCAGCACGCATATCTCCCCGTCGGGGACCTCGAAGGAGAGATCCTTCACCGCCGCGCTGCGCGAGCCGGGGTAGAGCTTGCTTACTTCTCTAAACTCGATCATTGCATCTCCTGCGCGTCCAGGGGTAGTACCCACCATCGCAGGGCCTGAGACCTTCGCTCGCCACGACTCCTCCAGAAAACTGCTTGCGGACAGTTCCGCATAAGTATAGAGATGTTTCGGCTCCTCTGCGGGCGGTTCTCTTACTTGCCTCGTCCCACGCCGAGCAGCAGGTAGAGGATGAAGTAGCCTATCACCGCGGCGAGCGCGCTGGCGTAGAACGGGTTCTTCTCCACGAGGCTGCGGCTACCTCCGGAGAGCGGCAGGGCGTTCAGGAGCGCACCGGCCGGGGATTCCAGTATCGCCCCGAGGCCGTAGACGGCCCGGGTGAAGCCGTTGGTGGAGGGGGAAACGCCGACGAAGGAGGCGCCCAGGTGCAGCAGGATGACCAGGATCACGAGCACGAGTATGGTCCTTATGAGCGCCACGGTCCTCGGGCTACCTTCCCCGCTCTCTACGGTTCACAGCCGGGTAGTATACCGGCTCGGCCCGACCTTGCGGGAGGGGACTACCGGCGCGCCATGGCGCGCCGGTAGTCCTTCATGGCCGAGAGCAGCTCCTCCCAGCTCCTCTCCGGGGACTCGATCCGGTTGCCGTAGAGGGAGAACTTGTGCACCAGCTCGTGGATCGCCGTCTCGTCGTCCGAGATGCAGCGCACCTGCGCCACCACGAGCACGTCCCAGTCCTCCTCCTCCTTGATGTTGTTTATCGCCTCCTTGAGCGCCGGCTTGTGGTAGAGGAGCTTGCCGGGGGCCTCGAGATCCTCGTAGGAGGCCACCTGCTGGTAACCCATCTTCCCGATGTACTCCTCCACGGAGGCGATCTGCTCCTCGCGCGGGGGCAGGGTGTGCTCGGGGTCCGTCCTTACATAGTATGCCGCTCGTACCATGCGCCAGATGATAGCACGGGTACGGTCTGGTATGATTCAAACCGTGAGGAAGGCGTCGGGACGTGGCGCAGTCTGGTAGCGCACTCGGCTGGGGGCCGAGTGGTCGCCGGTTCGAATCCGGCCGTCCCGACCACCTCTTTTGCTCTGGAGGATACGACGGAAAGGCCTTGAGGGAGCTTTGGGGACGCTGGATCTTCTGCTGGGGATCGTAGGGTTCATGGTCCTGATCGCGGTCTTCTTCTTCGGCGGCTTTCTCCTTCTGGACTACCTCTGGGGCCGCCGGGGCGGCGACCTCTAGGCCACACCGGGCTGCGTTTGATCCCCGTTCTCGACGATCTGAGGCTGGTCTCCGTTGGTCGGCTGGTGCTGCACGAGGCGCACGACGCCGGGAGGCTCGCCGCCCTCAAAGAGCAAATGCTCGCCGAGGGGGTGCAGCGCAACCCGATCATCGTCTCCCCCTTCGGAGAGGACTATCTGGTGCTCGACGGGGCGCACCGCCTGCGTGCCCTCTCGGAGCTCGGGTGCACGATGGTGCTCGTGCAGCTCGCGGAGCTTCCAGCGAGGGTGGAGAGCTGGTCGCATCTGGTCGACGAGCGGATGGTGCGCCGGGCTCTGGAGGAGATGGACGGGGTGGAGGTGGGGAGAGGGGAGAGATGGTTGCTCTCGGTCGTGTTCTCCTCCGGGGAGGAGGTCTTCGTGAAGCCTGCGCGGCCGGGGATCCCGGCCGAGATCGATCTGCTGTGGGCGTTGCAGCGAGGGTACCCGAAGGGTGCGCCGGTACGTCGGGTGGAGTCCGGGGTGCCTCTCGAACCTCCCTCGGGGGAGGCTCTGGTCCGCTACCGGCGGTTCACGCCGGAGGAACTGCACCAGGTGGTCCGGCTGGGGAAGGTCCTGCCGGCGGGGATCACACGCTTCCGAATCCGTGAGCGGGTGCTCGGCGTCTGCTTCCCGCTCGAGAAGATGTACTCCGGGGACGAAGCCGGCCGCAGCGCCGAGCTCAAGAGCTTCGTCCGGCGGATGTGGGAGGGGGGCAAAGTCCGGCGCTACGAGGAACCGGTGGTGCTCTTCGAGTAGTGCCCGGGAGCGAGTTTAAAAACCCTGGGGGCATGTGCTACATTGCTGAAGTGAGAGGCGGCCGAGTATTCTCACGGAGCGAGGAGGCTCCCGCCGGGTTGCCGGCTGGAGGTGAGGCTGCGAGAGTTTTCCGGATGATCCCGTCTGTAAGAGAGGAGTTGTTGTGACGGCCACGGTCGTGCTCGGGCTCGCCTGGGGAGACGAAGGCAAGGGAAGGGTCTGCGACGTGCTCGCCGCCGATGCGGGCCACGTCGGGCGCTACTCCGGAGGCAACAACGCCGGGCACACCGTACGCGTCGGCGACGAGGAGTTCAAGGTGCACCTCATCCCCTCGGGGATAGTCCGCGAGGGGGTCATCTGCACCATCGGCAACGGGGTCGTCGTCAACCCGCAGGTGCTCGAGCAGGAGGTCGAGGCGCTCGAGAAGCGTGGTGTGGAGGTACGCAGCCGCCTCAAGGTGGACGGGAGGGCGCACCTGATCCTGCCGTATCACATCCGGCTCGACTCCCACCGCGAGAAGGCGCTCGGCAAGGCCAAGATAGGGACGACCAACCGCGGCATAGGCCCCGCCTACGAAGACAAGGTCTCGCGCGTGGGCATCCGGGTGCAGGACATCTTCGACGAGGGTATCCTGAGGACCAAGCTGAAGGCCGCGCTGCGCGAGAAGAACGCCATCTTCGAGGGCATCTACGGCGAGGAGCCCTTCGAGGTCGAGGAGCTCGCCTCCTACCTGCTCTCCTTCAGGGATCTCCTCTCCCCGATGATAGACGACACCGGCGCCAGGCTGCGCCGGGCGCTCGATCGCGGGGAGCAGGTCCTGCTCGAGGGCGCCCAGGCCACGCTGCTGGACAACGACCACGGCACCTACCCCTTCGTCACCTCCTCCAACCCCTCCATCGGAGGGGCGTGCGTCGGCGCGGGGATACCGCCGCGTTACCTCGACCGGATCGTGGGGGTCACCAAGGCGTACACCACCCGGGTCGGGGACGGGCCGTTCCCGACCGAGCTCTTCGACGAGACCGGCGACAGGATAAGGGAGGCCGGCCACGAGTACGGCACGACCACCGGAAGGCCCCGACGGGTCGGGTGGCTGGACCTGCCCGCCATAAAGTTCTCCGCCCGGCTCAACGGCATCACGCACCTCGCGATCACGCTGCTCGACGTGCTCTCGGCCGTCGAGGAGGTGAAGATCTGCGTCGGATACGAGGTGGACGGCAGGAGGACCGACGAGTTCCCGATGAGCCAGACCGATCTGCACCACGCCCGGCCCGTCTACAAGACGCTCCCCGGCTGGCAGGAGGACATAACCGGCTGCCGGATGCGCGGTGACCTTCCGGAGGCTGCGCAGGAGTTCGTCGGCTTCGTCGAGGCGGAGGTCGGGGTGCCGCTGTGCATGATCAGCGTCGGCCCCGAGCGTGAGCAGGCGATCGTCGAGAAGATAGGGGCCTGAAGAGGTGCGCGTCATGGTGGTCGGCAGCGGGGGACGCGAGCACGCCCTGGTCGAGGCGCTGGCCGCGAGCCGTCTCGAGCCCGAGATGTACGCCGCGCCGGGCAACCCCGGCATGGCGGGCATAGCGAAGACCGTGGACATCCCCGCCTCTGACCTCACCGCCCTGCGGGACTTCGCCAGGGAGAACGGGATCGACCTGACCGTCGTCGGTCCGGAGGATCCGCTCATCGGCGGGATCGTGGAGTGCTTCTCCGAGGAGGATCTCGCGGTCTTCGGCCCCTCGCGGGCCGCCGCGAGGATAGAGGGGTCGAAGGTCTTCGCCAAAGAGCTGATGCGTCACGCCGGGGTCCCGACGGCCGACTTCGAGGTCTTCGACCGGGAGGAATCGGCTCTCGCCTACCTGTACTCGACCGAACGTTATCCGCTGGTGGTCAAGGCGGATGGGGCTGCTGCGGGCAAGGGTGTGACGGTCGCCAGGGCGCGCGAGGAGGCCGAGGAGGCCGTGAGGGCCTGCTTCGGCGGGAAGTTCGGGCCGGCGGGCCGGCGCATCGTGATCGAGGAGTGCCTGGAGGGGCGGGAGGCTTCGGTCTTCGTCATCACCGACGGCGAGGAGATCCTGCCGTTCCTCCCCGCCCAGGACTACAAGGCCGCCTACGACGGCAACCGGGGGCCGAACACCGGCGGGATGGGGGCCTATTCGCCCATCTTCTGGATGGAACCCGCGACCTACGCGGCGATCCTGGAGGAGATCATCCGTCCCACGCTGCACCAGCTCTCCCTCATCGGCTCCCCCTACACCGGCGTGCTCTACGCCGGTGTGATGGTCACCCCCGAGGGGCCGAAGGCGCTCGAGTTCAACTGCCGCTTCGGAGATCCGGAGACGCAGGTTCTCCTGCCTCGCATGGAATCCGACCTGCTGGAGCTCATGATCGCCGCCAGGGAGCACGACCTCTCGGGACGCGAGGTGGAGTGGTCCTCGGAGAAGGCGGTCTGCGTCGTCCTGGCCTCCGAGGGTTACCCGGAGGATTACGACACCGGGGTGGAGATAACCGGCCTCGAGAACCTGCCGGCGGGGGTCTACGTCTACCACGCGGGCACCGAGGAGCGTGACGGCAGGCTCTACACCGCGGGAGGGCGGGTCCTGAACGTCGTCGGGACGGGACCGACCATCCTGGAGGCCCGCGCCCGGGCGTACGCGGCCGTCGAGCAGATCCACTTCGAGGGCATGCACTACCGCACGGACATCGCGCTGGAGGCGATAGAGCTGGAGGATCTGTGACCATCCTGCGGGAGGACGCTTGATCGAACGCTACACCCTCCCTGAGATCGGTGCGATCTGGACGGAGGAGGCGAAGTACCGCGCCTGGCTCAGGGTCGAGCTCGCCGTCTGCCGGGCGCGAGCGAAGCTCGGCGAGATCCCGCCCGGGGAGGTCGAGAAACTCTCCCGCAGGGCCAACTTCGACGTCGGGCGCATCCACGAGATAGAAAGGGAGACCAACCACGACGTCATAGCCTTCGTCTCGAACGTCGCCGAGACGGTGGACGACCCGGTGGCCCGTCACTTCCACTTCGGCCTGACGAGCTCCGACGTGGTGGATACCGCCGGGGCGCTGCAGCTCAAAGAGGCGCTCGGTCTGATCCTGGACGCGGCGAGGGAGCTCACGCTCCTCCTTTGCGAGATGTCCCTCGAGCACCGCGAGACCGTGATGGTCGGGAGGACCCACGGCGTCCACGCCGAGCCCACCACCCTCGGGCACAAGCTCGCCGTGTGGGCCTTCGAGATGGAGCGAAACCTGAAGCGGATCGAGCGGGCGCGGGAGGTTGCGTCCGTGGGCAAGATCAGCGGCGCCGTCGGCACCTACGCGAACGTGGATCCTGCGGTCGAGGAGCTGGCCTGCGAAGAGCTCGGGCTCTCCCACGAGCCGGCCTCGACCCAGATCGTCCAGCGCGACCGCCACGCGGAGGTGCTCTCGGCGCTCGCCGTCCTCGGCTCGACCATCGAGAAGATCGCGCTCGAGATAAGGGGAGCCCAGCGCACCGAGGTGCGCGAGCTGGCCGAGCCGTTCTGGCGGGGACAGAAGGGATCCTCGGCGATGCCCCACAAGCGCAACCCGATCCTCGCGGAGAGGCTGTGCGGGATGGCCCGCCTGCTGCGCGGTTACGCGACGGTCGGGTTCGAGGACAACGCCCTCTGGCAGGAGCGGGACATCTCCCACTCCTCGGCCGAGCGGGTGGTGCTCCCGGACGCGACGATCCTCTCCTACTACATGCTGCGCACCGCGCTGCGCATCCTGCGCGGGCTCGAGGTGGACAAAAAGAGGATGCTCGCGAACCTGAACTCCGGCGGCGGGATCGTATTCTCCGGGCGCGTCCTGCTCGCGCTCGTCGAGAGCGGGATGGACCGCGACGACGCCTACGCCGTGGTGCAGGACGCCGCGATGCGGGCCTGGCGGGGGGAGGGGGGCTTCCGGGAGCTGC
>JAIMBO010000059.1 GCA_023511405.1 Rubrobacteraceae bacterium | reverse complement strand
CTCAAGATCCGCGGCGGCTCGGGATCTCCGGTCCGGGCCCTCGCGCTGGTACCGAAGTAGATCCGGGAAAGGAGGAGAACCATGCAAGACTCTGCAACGCCCGCTCCGGTGGGCCGGGCCCGCTGGGCCAGGCTCATCCCGGTGGCGATCATCGTGTACATCATCTCGTTCATGGACCGGACCAACATCGGGTTCGCCTTCGGCGGGATGGAGAAGGAGCTGGGGATAGGAGCCGCAGCCGCGGGGCTCGCCGGGGGGATCTTCTTCATCGGGTACCTCTTCCTGCAGATCCCCGGCGGACACCTCGCCGAGCACTGGAGCGCGAAGAAGTTCGTCGGGATCATGATCATCGTCTGGGGCATCTTCGCGGTCCTCTCGGGGCTCGTGCAGAACTACTGGCAGCTCCTGGCGGTGCGGTTCTTGCTCGGGGTGGCCGAGGGCGGCATCTGGCCCGCGATACTGGTGCTCATAAGCCACTGGTTCCCCGCACGCGAGCGCGCCCGGGCCTACGGTTTCTGGATCATGAACATCGCGATAGCCTCGATCATCACCGCGCCGCTCTCCGGCTGGATCCTGACGTTCGCCGACTGGCGGTGGCTGTTCATCATCGAGGGGCTCTTCCCGTTCTTCATCGCCGCCCCGCTGTGGTGGTGGCTCGCCGCCGACTGGCCCTCGGAGGCCTCCTGGGTCTCGCAGGAGGAGCGTGACTACATCGAACGCACGATCGCCGAGGAGCGCCGCAACGCCCCCGAAGTGGCCGGCTACAGGGAGGCCCTGCGAAGCGGCGTGGTGTGGCAGCTCGTCCTGGTCTACTTCCTGATCCAGATAGGCTTCTACGGGCTGAACCTGTGGCTTCCGACCGTGATCCACGAGATGAGCAACCGCGGTTACGGGGCGGTCGGGCTGCTCACGGCGATCCCCTACATCGTCTCCATGATCGGGCTGTGGGTCAACGGCTGGGCCGCCGACAGGGACGGCCACTACTCGCTGCACGTCTTCCTCGCGATGCTCATCGCCGCGGTCGCCCTCGTCGCCTCGGTGACCATCGGCAAGGGCAACATCGTCCCCGCGATGGCGCTTTTGAGCCTGGCGATGGGCGGCGCCCTGGCCTACGACGGTCCGTTCTGGGCCGCTGCCTCGGAGGCGATGCCCGCGGCCGTGGCGGGTGGAGCGATGGGTCTGATCAACGCGCTCGGCAACCTGGGCGGGTTCGCGGGGCCCTACCTGGGCGGATATCTGCAGCAGAAGAGCGGCAGCTTCGTGAGCACTGCGAGCGTGCTCGCCGCCGCGCTCTTTCTTGCGGGAATAGTGATGATGACGGTGAGGGTGCGCCGCCAGCACGTGGAGGCGCGTGCAGGGAGGACCCAGGAGGTGGGAAGCTAGCGTGAAGGCACTGGTCTGGCAGGGGCCGCGGAGCATGTCGGTCGAGGAGAGCCCGGAGCCCGAGCCGGGTCCCGGAGAGGTGGTGCTGCGCACCGGCGCCGCCGGGATCTGCGGCTCGGAGGTCGAAGGGTACCTGGGCAGGATGGGCAACCGCACCCCGCCGCTCGTGATGGGACACGAGTTCGCAGGCACGGTGTCGAAGGTCGGCGAGGGGGTGGACCCTTCGTGGGAGGGGAGGAGGGTCGCGGTTAACCCCCTGCTCCCGTGCGACGAGTGCCCCATCTGCCGGGCCGGGATGGAGAACGCCTGCCCCAACCGCACCATGATCGGCATCCAGCACCCCGGAGCCTTCGCAGAGTACGTCCGCGTCCCCGCCGCGGCGCTGCTGCCGGTCCCCGACACCCTCCCGATGACCGCCGCGGCCCTCGCCGAACCGTTCGCCAACGGGGTGCACGCGGTACGCCTGGCGCAGGTTCGGGGGCCGATGGAGCGCGCCGTCGTCCTCGGCGCGGGCACCATCGGCACGATGGTCCTGCAGGCCGCGGTCCTGAGCGGGATCCCGGAGGTCACCGTCGTCGAGCCGCACGAGGGGAGGAGGGAGAAGGCATTCTCCTTCGGGGCGAACGCAGCGTTCCCCTCGGGTGAAGACGCGAAGGAGGCGCTGCGCGAGGCCACGGGCGGTCTCGGTGCCGACGTCGTCTTCGATGCCGCCGGCACCTCTCAGACGCGGCGTCTCGCCGCCGGGCTGCTCCGTCCCGGAGGGATGGCCGTCCTCGTCGGGCTGCACGAGGACGAGAGCCTCATACCCTTCCACCACCTGGTGCGCAACCAGCTCGCGCTGCAGGGCTCCTACGCCTACACCCGCGAGGACTTCCGGCAGGCGCTCGACTGGATCTCCGAGGGCCGCGCCGGGATCGGCGAGCTCCCCGACCCCCTGCCGCTCTCCGAGGGCCCCGAAGCGTTCCGCCGCCTGGCCGAAGGTCCCACAGACCAGGTGAAGATCTTTCTGGCGGAGGGGGCGTGAACGGGCGTCCGCTCTCCGGGTGCACCGCGATCGTCACCGGGGCCTCGAGCGGGATCGGGCTCGCCACGGCGAACCTCTTCTGCGACTCCGGGGCCCGCGTCCACGCGGTGGCGCGCAGGAGGGAGGCCATGGAGGAGGGCGCCGGCGAAGAGCGCCTCGCCACGGGGCGCCTCATCCCGCACGCCCTCGACGTCTCGGACCGCGAGGGCGTGGAGGCGCTGGTCGCGGAGACGGGCGGGCGTGAGCGAATCGACCTCCTCGTGCTCGCGGCCGGGACCAACGTCCCCGACAGGAGCCTGGAGAAGCTCTCCGCGGAGGACTGGGAGCGCATCCTCTCGGTGAACCTCTGCGGGGCGTTCTACTTCCTCAAGGCCGCGCTTCCCCACCTCAGAACCTCGCGCGGCCAGGCCATCCTCATAGGCAGCGTCTCCGGGTTCTGGCCCGACGCCTCCGGCCCGGCGTACCAGGCCTCGAAGGCCGGGATGGCCGCGCTCGCGCGGGCGGCGGGCATCGAGGAGCACGCGAGGGGCGTGCGCTTCTCGAGCGTGCTGCCCGGCATCGTGGACACGCCCCTGCTGGACGACCGGCCCGCACCGCCGCCCAGGGAGGTGCGCGAGCGGGCGCTCAAGCCCGAGGACGTGGCGCGGGCGTGCCTGTTCCTCGCCACGCTCCCGGAGCACGTCTACGTGCCCGAGATGACCATCCTGCCGGCCGAGCTCCAGGCCCTCGGCAAGACCGGAGCGGCGACCCCGCAACTTCCCCCCAGAGAGGAGGACGCGTGAAGATAACGAGCATCAGCACGGCCGTCGTCGAGGCCAACTACGACTGGACCTTCATCCGCATCCGGACCGACGAAGGGATAACCGGGCTCGGCGAGAGCTACCTGGCGCCGGGGCTCACCGCGATCATCCGCGAGATGGGGCGGCTGCTCGTCGGGGAAGACCCTAGAGACATCGACCGGCTCTTCTCCAAGATGCGCTGGGCCGCCTCGGGCGCGGGTTCGATGGGCGGGATCGTCTACAACGCCATCTCCGGGATAGAGGCGGCGCTCTGGGACGTGCTCGGCAAGTACTGCGGCGTCCCCATCTACCGCCTGCTCGGCGGTAAGTACCGCGACCGCGTCCGCGTCTACGCCGACTGCCACGCCGGGGAGGCGCTCGAAGCGCTCGACTCGCTCATGGTCGCCCGCCGCCCACGCTGGCTGCCGGAGGAGGAGAGGACGGCGATCTCCGCCGAGATCAACCACCCCGTCCACGGTCGGGCCTACGGGGAGGCGGAGGCCACCGAGGTCTTCACCCCCGAGATGTACGCCGCCCGCGCCCGCGAGGTCGCCTCCCGCGGGTTCACCGCGCTCAAGTTCGACCTCGACGTCCCGAACCCCCACACCCTGGACACCCACTCCGGCACCCTCACCCACGCCGAGGTCGGGTTCATGGTCTCGCTCGTCGAGGCCGTCCGGGAGGCGGTCGGGGATACGGTGGACATCGCCTTCGACCTGCACTGGCGCTACGACGTCTCCGACGCGCTGCGGCTGGCCTGCGAGCTCGAGCCTTACGGGCTGATGTGGCTCGAGGACCCGGTCCCGCCGGAGAACGTCGAGGCGCTGCGGCGCGTCACCGCGGGGACCCGCACCCCGATCTCGAGCGGCGAGAACTTCTACATGCGCTACGGCTTCCGCGAGGCTCTGGAGAGGGGCGCGCTGGACATCGCCGCCCCCGACCTGCAGAAGACCGGCGGGCTCCTGGAGGGACGAAAGATAGCCGACCTGGCAGACACCCACTACGTCGCCCTCGCCCCGCACTGCATCGCCTCTCCCGTCGGGACGCTCGCCTCGGCGCACCTGGCCGCCGCGATCCCGAACTTCCTCGCGCTGGAGTGGCACGGGATGAGCGTCCCGTTCTGGGAGGAGATGGTCACGGGTCTCGACCACCCCGTGATCGAGGACGGGTTCATCCGCGTTCCGGAAGCCCCGGGGCTCGGGGTCGAGCTGAACGAGGAGGTGGCCCGCCGCTACGCCCGTCCCGGCGAGCCGTTCTTCGAGGAGACCTAGAGAGACGGACGCCGGCCTTCGAACCCCGTCGCCTGCTCGAAGGCGTGCGCGAGGCGCAGCACCCCGACCTCGTCGCGGGGACGGCCCACGATCTGAAGCCCCACCGGAAGCCCCTCCGGGGTGAAACCTCCCGGCACCGAGATCGCGGGCAGGGCGGTCACGGTTATGTAGTAGCAGGACTTCATCCAGTCGATGTAGGTCTGCATCGGCTCGCCCGCCACCTCCGTCGGGTACTCCACCTCGACGTCGAACGGGAGGACCTGAACCGTCGGGAGGAGCAGGAAGTCGTAGAGATCGAGGAACTTTCGCACCCGGTGGTAGAGCTCCGTCCTGGCCTTCTCGGCCCGCGCGAGGTCGTCCGGGGTGAGCCTCGCCCCCTGCTCGATGTTCCAGACCACCGTCTCCTTCATCTCGTGCCGGTGCTCCGCGAGAAGCTCCCCGTAGGAGAGGTGGAACTGGAAGGCCCTGAAGACCTTGAACGCCTCGTCGGCGCCGGAGAAGTCCGGCGCGGCCTCCTCGACGGTGCATCCGATCCCTTCGAAGACACCGAGGGTGCCTTCGAGCGTCTCCAACACCTCCCGCTCGACGGGGAGCTCCCCGAGGGTGGGACTCCAGGCGAGACGCGCTCCGGAGAAGTCATGCTCCAGGGAATCGAGGAAGATCTCCCCCGGCTCGGACAGAGAGAGCGGGGCGCGCGGGTCGGGGCCCGCGATCGCCGCGAGCATGAGCGCAACATCGGAGGCGCTCCGGGCCATCGGACCTTCGACCGAGAGCGGGGACCACGGGACGAGCGTGGGCCAGGTGGGGACCCTCCCGGGTGAGGGCCTCAAACCCACGACGTTGCAGAAGGAAGCCGGGTTGCGCAGCGATCCCCCCATGTCCGAGCCGTCGGCGATCGGAACCATCCCGGCCGCGAGCGCAGCGGCCGCCCCGCCGCTCGAGCCGCCGCAGGTCTTCGAGAGGTCGTAGGGGTTTCTGGTCGCCCCGAAGATCGGGTTGAACGTCTGCGAGCCCGCGCCGAACTCGGGGGTGTTGCTCTTGCCCAGGGTTATCGCGCCGGCTCTCTTCAGGCGCTCGACGATGAGCGCATCGTCCTCCGGGACGAAGTCTCTGAAGGCCGGAGAGCCGAAGGTCGTGCGGATGCCCCTGGTGGTAACGAGATCCTTGTGCACCACCGGGAGCCCGTGCAGGATCCCGATCTCCCCGCCCCGGGCAAGCCTCCGGTCGGCCTCGCGCGCCTCCTCGACGGCCCGCTCCGGCACCAGGGTGACGATGGCGTTCACCCTCGGGTTCGTCTCCTCGATGCGCCGGAGGTGGGCCTCGACGACCTCCACGGCGGAGAGCTCGCGCTCCCGGATCATGCGGGCCATCTCACGTGCCGGGAGGTAGCAGATCTCCTCAGCCACGGGCCTTCCGCTCCGGACTCCGGGCGGGCCCCATCAGCGGCATCTGGCCGGCGCGGAATCCTGCACCACCGGGGAGGGAGTCTCGGGTTCGGGGGAGCGGGCGCTGAGGCGTCCGAGCACGAAGACCGAAGCCCAAAGGAGGAGGAAGCCCGCGATCTGGTTGGGTGTGACGCCCACCCCGAGCACGACCCAGTTGAGGACCACCGCGGTCGCGGGGAAGGCGAGCTCGGCGAGGGTGGCGTAGGAGGCGCGGGTGGAGGTCAGGCCCCGGTAATAGAGCAGGAGGGCGATGAGCCCCGGGATCAGGGCGAGCAGCGCCACCCGCAGGGGGTGTGCGGCGATCCCCTCCCCGACGCCGCCCATCCTCCCCTGCCAGAGCACGATCACCCCGAGCAGCGGCAGCGCACTCAGGAGACGGGCCCCGGTGAGGGTGTGGAAGGGGAGATCCCGCAGCACGAAGCGGCCCATGACCGTCGAGGAGCCCCAGAGAAACGCCGCCCCGAGCGCGAAGAGCGATGAGAGTAGCGCACCGCTTCCGAGCTTCCCGAACGGCGAGAGGTCGGAGAAGGAGATCAGGTACGCCCCGGCCATCGCGACGACGAAGCACCCCCAGTAGCGCCAGCCGAGCCGCTCGCGCAGGAGCAGCGAGGAGAGGGTTATCGCGAAGAGAGGCTGGGTCTTCTGCAGCAGGATCGCGGCGGTCGGGTTCCCGAGTGCGAACGCCTCGGTGAACATCAGCGTGGCGAGCGCCGAGCCTCCCCAGCCTATGGTAAACAGCGCGAGCCAGTGCAGCGCCCGGAAGCCGCGGAACGCCCGCCAGCCGAGCGCGACCGCCGGCACCGAGTAGGCGGCCAGAAACAGGTGCTCGGAGAAGACGATCGCCGTCGGCGACATGTACTTAAGGAGCGGCACCCGCAGCACCCCGTCGGTGCCCCAGAACGCCGCCCCGACCGCGACCATAAGGACCCCGAGGAAGCTCCCCCTCTTCCAGCCCAAGCTAGGCCGCCCCCGGCCAGCGGAGCTTCGGGATCACCCGCTCCCCGTAGACGCGGATGAACTCCTCCTGGTTGCGCCCGACGTTGTGCACGTAGACCTCGTCGAAGCCCAGGTCCACGTAGTGCTGGATGTGCTCCAGGTGCTCGTCGGGGTCGGCGGAGATCAGCACGCGGTTCGCGAAATCCTCTATCCTGACCTGCCTGGCCATCGCGGCGAAGTCCTCGGGGTTTCTGATGTCGGCTTTGGGGAAGGGCATCCCGCCGTTGGGCCATTCCCTGAGGGCGTTCTCCTCGGCCTCTCTCTGGCTCTTCGCGTAGGAGACGTGGAGCTGCAGGATGCGCGGCATCTCGGAGGGGTCCTTGTCCTCCTGTCGCGCCCCCTCCTCGAAGCGCTCCATGAGCATCCTTATCTTCTCGTCCGGGGCGCCGACGGTGATGATCCCGTCGCACAACCTCCCGGTGCGCCTGCTCATGACGGGCCCGGCGGTGGCGACGTAGATCGGGGGCGGGCTCTCCGGCAGGGTGTAGAGCCTCGCGCTCTCGAGCTTTATGTGCTCCCCCTGGTACTTGACCACCTTCCCCGAGAAGAGCCGCCTTATCACCTCGATCGACTCCATCAGGATGCGCAGGCGGGTCGGGGCCTCGGGCCAGTAGCGCCCGACGACGTGCTCGTTCAGGGCCTCACCGGCTCCCAGCCCGAGCCAGAAGCGTCCGGGGTACATCGCCTCCAGCGTGGCCGCGGCCTGCGCGATCACCGCCGGGTGGTAGCGGAAGCCGGGCGGTGTCACCCCGGTCCCGAAGCGCAAAGAAGTCGTCGCCCCGAGCGCCCCGAGCCAGCTCCACACGAACGCGCTCTGCCCCTGCTCCGGGGTCCAGGGGTGGAAGTGGTCGGAGGCCATCACCGAGGTGAACCCGGCCTCCTCCGCCTGTTTCGACCACCTCAGGAGGTCCGTCGGGTGGAACTGCTCGAACATCGCCGCGTAGCCGAGAGTGCCGGTGGTCTTCATGCCCCTCCCTGATCTCGCCTGTAATAAGCAGGGTACCGGCCAATTATATTTGCGATCCCGGCGGACGGGCGTGTATATTCCGGCCCGTGTGAGACCTTTTCACGGGGAGGAGGGTGCGGACGCAGGGAACCCGGATCACGATAGCCTCGCGCCTGGACCGACTGCCGGTCTACTCGATGCACCGCAGGCTCATCGCCGTGCTCGGTGTAGGCACCTTCTTCGACCTCTACGACATCTTCCTCGGCGGGGTCCTGGCGGCGGTGCTCGCGGACACCTTCAACCTGGGAACCACGGGCAAGGCGCTCGTCATCGGCTCGGGCTTCGTCGGGATGTTCTTCGGGGCGAGCGTGCTCGGGATCGTCTCGGACTACGTCGGGCGGCGGGCGATGTACCAGGTGGACCTCCTGATCTACTCGATCTTCTCGCTCGCCGCCGCGTTCGCGCCCTCGCTGGCCCTTATCCTGATCTTCCGCTTCCTCGGCGGCCTCGGGCTCGGGGCGACGCTCCCGATGACCGACATCTACATGGGCGAGATGGTCCCGCGCCGGGTGCGCGGCCGGTTCACCGCGCTCGCCTACACCATAGGCTTCTTCGGGGTGCCGGTCGCCGGGCTCGCCGGTCGGCTTCTCGCCCCGAACGACCTGGGCGGGATCGCCGGCTGGCGGTGGCTCTTCGTCTTCGGCTCGCTCGGGGCGTTCATCGTCTGGTTCATGCGCCGCAGCCTCCCGGAGTCGCCGCGGTGGTACGAGATAAAGGGCCGTCCGCTGGAGGCCGAGGCGGCGATGCGCCGGATGGAGGAGGCGGCCCGCCGCGAGCGCGGCATCGACGAGCTGCCTGCGCCCGAGCCCGCCCCGGTCGAGCCCCAGCGCGAGGCGACCTTCCGGGAGATCTTCGATGAGGGCTACGCCCGGCGTACGGTGATGCTCTTCGTCTTCCAGATCCTGCAGACCGTCGGTTACTACGGCTTCGGCTCGCTCGCCCCGATAGTCCTCACCGACAAGGGCTTCGACATCGTCGAGACGCTCGGGTACACCGCGCTCATCTTCCTCGGCTACCCGATAGGCTCGATGGTCTCGGTGCCCGTCGTCGAGCGTTTCGAGCGCAAGTGGATCATCGTCGGTTCGGCGATCCTGATGGCGATCCTCGGGATGGTCTTCGGCTTCGCCTCCTCGGTGCCCGTGATCGTCTTATCCGGGTTCCTGCTCACCGCGGTGAGCAACCTCTTCTCCAACGCCTTCCACATCTACCAGGCGGAGATCTTCCCGACCCGCATGCGCGGCACGGCCGTCGGCACGGCGTACAGCCTGAGCCGCCTGACGAGCGCCGTCCTGCCGTTCGTCGCCGTTCCTTTCCTGGCGGCCTACGGCCCGGCGGCGACGTTCATCGGCTCGGCCGTGATCCTGGGGATCCTCTGCCTGGACGTGGGCATCCTCGGCCCCCGCTCGACGGGCCGCACCCTGGAGAAGATCGCGCGCTAGAAGTGGTCCGGGCGGAAGACCCACGGGTCCCGCACCGGGAAGATCTCCTCGAGAACCTCCAGCGCCCGCTCCGTGTCGGGCTCGATGAGCCCGCGCCGGGCGAGATCGCGCGCGGGCAAATACCCGGCGTAGAGCTGCGCTAGCCGCCGCACGTCGAGCGTGACGCGCCCGGCGATCTCCCCCTCCCCCACGACGTGCTCCCCCTCGTTCTCCGGAAAGAGCTCATCTCGGACGTCGAGCGCGAGCGACCGTGATCCCCGGGGCCGCAAGAGATCCAGGGCGCCGCGCACGTCGACGATCCGGAGCATCTGCTCGGGGCTCACCCGCGCCTCGACGTATGAGCTCCTCAGGTAGGGGTGCAGCGGCTCCCCGCGCGGGCTCCACATCCTGACGCCGAAGACCTCCGGGTCGAGCGAGGCGGGGAGCGAGAGGAGCCCGGCCAGGGCCTGGGGTGTCCGCCAGACGAGCTCGCGCACCCGCATCGTCCGGCGCGGCTCCCGGGCGGGCTCGAAGGGGCTCGTCTCGTAGAGCATGTACCCCTCCAGCTCGTCGCCCTGCTCGTAGACGGCGGCCTCGACCTCCTCCCGCCCCAGAAGCCTCTCCCAGTACGCCCGGCCGCGGCGCACGCAGAGCCGGTGGCGGGCGGCCGCCTCCTCGTGCAACCCCATCATCCGCACCAGGTCCTCCTCGCAGCAGGCCCGCACGTTCCGCTGCTCCGGAGACGTCGGCAGCTTCCCCGGCTCCAGCCGGTACTCGATGGCCTCGCCCGCGAGCTCGTAGCCGAAGGAGCGGTAGAAGGCGTGGGCGAAGGGCCAGAGCATCGAGAGCGCAACACCTCCCGCGCGCATCCGGCGCAGCGCCTCGCGCACGAGCTCCCCGGCGTAACCCCGCCTCCGGTACGCCGGGTGGGCGGCCACCGCGGCGACCCCGCCCACCGGCACCGCCCTCCCCTCAACATAGGCCTCGAGCGGGAGCACGGTCGCCGTCGCCCGCACCTCCCCGTCTTCCTCCAGCACGTAGACGCTCTCGGGATCCACCCGGGGGTTCTTCCCGGGGTCGAAGTAGTCCCTCCAGCGCCCGACGTCGTTCCCGAACGCGAGCGCGAGCAACCGGGAGAGGGTCTCGAGATCCTCCCCGGCGACCGTCCTCACCTCCAAAGCCATCCTCCCTTCCGCTCGACTCCGAAGGGATTGTAACCGGATCAGGCGAGGCGGCTGATCAGGAACATGAACAACACCCCCCCGAGCGCGAGCAGCGTGCTCCTCCGGAACCCGAGCGGCGCAGCGAGCGGCAGCAGCCTCCCCGTCGCGGCGAAGATGAAGAGCCCGGAGAAGAACCCTATCGCCACCGGGAACACCACGCCCGGAACCGGCAGCACCATCGCCACGACCGCCCCGACGAGCGGGGTGAGCGCGTCCGCCAAGAGCATCCCCACGGACCGCTTCACCGGCTGGCCGTGGGCGACCATGTAAGAGACGGTGTCAAGCCCGTCGGAGAAATCGTGCCCGATGACCGCGAGCGCGACCAGCACCCCCACGCTCATGCTGACCTCGAACCCGAGCCCGATGGCGAGCCCGTCGAAGAAGCTGTGCACCACGAAACCACCGGCCCCGACGAGCCCGGCCGTCCCTCCACCTTTCTCGTGGTGCCCCGCGGAGTGCTCCATCACCCTGAACGCAAGGTACCCGGCAAGCGCAGCCCCGAGCGGCACCACCGGCTGCATCCCGAGCTCAGAGGCCCGGCTCACCGCATCCGGCAACAGGTCGAAGAACGCCGCCCCGAGCACCACGCCCCCGGCTAGAGCCATCAAAACCTGCCGGCGTCCCGGCCAGCGCAGCGCCGCTATCCCCCCGGCCATCGTCGAGAAGAACGTCACCGACGAAAACACGAGCGTGGCTATCGTCGCCCCGTTCATGCTCCCTCCCCCGAACAACGGGGACAGAGGCCGGTGAAGAGCAACTCGTGCCCGAAGACCCGAAACCCCGTCGCCTCCTCGACCCTCTTCTCACACCCGCCGACGATGCACCCCTCGACGGCGGAAATCGTCCCGCACCGCTCACACCTGACGTGCTCGTGGTGCCCGCGGGCCGCCTCGTAGCGCGCCTTCCCATCCCCGAACTCCACCCGCCTCAATACCCCCTCCTCCTCCAGCCGCCGCATCGCCCGCCATACCGTCGAGAAATCCACCCCCCCACCAAGCGCCCGCGCAACATCCTCCACAGACCAGTCGTGCCTCCCCGAAGAGCCCACGAGCCTCTCCACCGCTTCCTTCGTGTGCGCCGGTCGTGCCAACCTTAAAACCTCCCTCTCGAAAAGCTTCTCGCCACCGGGCAGTATAGCCCCGAAACAACATTTTGCAAGTCGTTTGCGAAATGGGGCGGGGTGGTGAAGGAAGGGTTATGGTTAGGGAAGCTGGCGAGAGGAGGTCGGGAGGTCCGTGCATGGAGCGGGGAAGGTTCACGGCTGGCATGGAGGGTTCGTTCGCGGTGTTCATCTTCGGGATCAGGGTGAACAGGCTCCGTGCCGTCGGGAGGTGGCTCCCGGTATTGAGGGCGCTGCGGGGCGTGTTACGGGAGCTCCGCGGGCACCGGGGGAGAGGCTTCTTCGGGGCGGAGACTTTTTTCTATTGGCGGGGGGTGGCGGTGGTCCAGTACTGGCGTTCGCGGGAGGATCTGGAGCGCTTCGCGCGTGATCCGGAGGACGTACACCTGCCGGCCTGGAGGAAGTTCAACCGGGAGGTCAGGAAGAGCGGGGTGGTCGGCGTCTGGCACGAGGCGTATGCGGTAGAAGACGGGCGCTACGAGGCCGTCTACGCCAACATGCCGCCGTTCGGGCTGGCGCGAGCCACCGGGCGCGTCCCGGCCGTGGGGGGCGGGAAGGGCGCCCGGCGGCGTACGCGGGGCGGGGAGGAGGGCTAGCCCCGCTTTTCGAGGTGCGAAGCGAGGAGCGGCATGTCCGCCGGGCCGAGCCGGTCGGAGGCCGTCTTGAGCTGGTGCCAGAACGGGTAGATGAGCGGCGGGGCGCTCACCTCGTCGAGGCGGGCGCGCTCCTCTGCGGTGAGCTCGAGGTCCGCGGCCTTCAGGTTGTCCGCGAGCTGTTCGTCGGTGCGCGCCCCTATTATCACGGAGGCGACGCCGGGACGGCCCAAAAGCCAGGCCAGCGCGACCTGGGCGGCGGAGACACCGTGGTTTCCGGCGATCTCGACCAGGGTCTCTATCGTGTCGTAGAGTTTCTCCTCGTCGCGCACCGGGGGTTCGTCCCAGCCGGCGAGGTGGCGGCCCTCCTTCGCGTCCTGTCCCCGGCGGTACTTGCCCGAGAGGAGGCCGCCGGCGAGCGGGCTCCACACCAGGATCGAGCAGTCCTGGTCTATGGCTATGGGCACGTTCTCGTACTCGGCGTCGCGCGATTCGAGGGAGTAGTAGATCTGCTGGCTCACGAAGCGCTCGTAGCCGAGGCGTTCGGAGATCCCGAGCGCCTTCATCAGCTGCCAGCCCGCGTAGTTCGAGCAGCCGACGTAGCGCACCTTGCCGGACTTGACCAGGGTGTCCAGGGCCTCGAGCGTCTCCTCGAGCGGGGTGAGGCCGTCCCACTCGTGCACCTGGTAGAGGTCTATGTAGTCGGTGCCGAGGCGCCTGAGGCTGGCCTCGCACTCCCGGATGAGGTGGTGGCGGGAGAGCCCGGAGTCGTTGGGCCCTTCGCCGGTGCGCATGCGGGCCTTGGTCGCGAGCAACAGCCTGTCGCGCTTACCGGCTATGGCCTTGCCGAGGATCTCCTCCGACTCACCCGCGGAGTAGATGTTCGCGGTGTCGAAGAGGTTCACGCCGGCGTCCAGGCACATGTCCACCTGGCGGGTGGCCGCTTTGACGTCGGTGGAGCCGACGGCCTTGAAGCCGCCCTTCCCGCCGAAGGTCATCGTGCCGAGCGCGAGCGTCGAGACCATGAGCCCCGAGCGCCCCAGCCTGCGGTACTCCATCCCTCCTCCTTCCGTGGATGTCTCCTGTTCGTGCCAGTTTGAAAGCCTAGCACAGCGCTCAGCGCCCGACGCTCGGGCGCACCCGCTTCATCGCGGTGCGGAAGTCGTAGGTGGTGACCCGGAGCGAGTCGAGCCGGTGCGGGGGGATACGACGCTCGAGGGAGCGCAGGTCTATGGTGCGGCGCATGCAGGCGAGCGCCGCCTCCCGGCAGAGCGCCTCGATGTCCGCGCCGGAGTAGCCGCGGGTGAGGCGGGCCAGCTCGTCGAGGTCGAGGGTGGGGTCGGTGGGCATCCGGCGGACGTGTATCTCGAAGATCCGGCGCCGTCCGGCTTCGTCGGGCAGTCCGACCTCGATCTCGTGGTCGAAACGACCGGGGCGGCGGAGGGCGGGGTCTATCGCGTCGAGGCGGTTGGTGGTGGCGATCACGCAGACCCGCCCGGGCTCGCCCAGCCCGTCCATCAGCGAGAGGAGCTGGGAGACGAGCGTCGCCTCGAAGCTCTCGCTCATCGCCTCGCGCGCGGAGGCGAAGGAGTCGATCTCGTCGAAGAGGACGATCGAGGGGGCCTTCGCCCTCGCTTCGGCGAAGATGGCCCGGAGCTTCGCCTCACTCTGGCCCCAGAAGCGGCTCAGGATCTCGGGCCCGGAGACCGCGATGAAGTGCGCCCCGCACTCGTGCGCGACCGCCCGCGCCAGAAGCGTCTTGCCGGTGCCCGGTGGACCATGGAAGATGATACCCCTGTGCGGCCTTATCCCCAGCCTCCGGAAGATCTCCGGGTGGGTCATCGGCAGCTCCACGGCCTCCCTCACCAGCGCCACCGTCTCGTCGAGGCCACCCACGTCCTCGTAACGGGTGGCAGGGATGCTGCGGCTCCCGGGAGCGTCGCCGCCCGCCGCCGCGACCCCCGCTCCCCTGCTGCGGACGCTCTTCGCCAGACGCTCGAAGAGGCTCTCGCCCTCCTTCGGCTCTTCCTCCCGCTCCCCGCTCCGCGTCACCCCCCACTCGGAGAGTGGACCGTCCTCCCGGTAGCTCCAGCCCGCCTCGCGCGAGGGGTCTATCTCGTCGGGCAGGCGGGCCATCGTCTCCGCGATGCCGTCGAGGTCGAGGATCGGGCAGTGCGCGTAGGCGCCCAGGTCGGAGACGACCCGGGCCGCCATGGCCTCCTTGTCCACCCGGAAGACGCCATCCTCCCCCATCCTGCCGAACGAGTACCAGGAGTTCGGCGTCCTGCGTGGGTTGTCGTAGACGTGGATCTGCCGGCAGGGGAAGAGCTGCCTCTCCGAGAGGGAGCGCGGCGTGCACCACTCCCG
>JAIMBO010000058.1 GCA_023511405.1 Rubrobacteraceae bacterium | reverse complement strand
CCCGGTGCATGATGACGACCCTCGCCCCGGCCTCCGCCACCACCTCCACCAGGCGCGGATCTGCGAGCCCCGAGGTGTCGTTGATGATGTCCGCCCCGCGCTTGAGCGCCTCGCGCGCGACCTCCGGCGTGAAGGTGTCGATGGAGATGGGGACCGGGCTGATCTCGCGCACCCGCTCGACGAGCGGGACGACCCGTCGCAGCTCCTCCTCGACCGGGAGCGGGGGTCCCGCCGCGGCCTTAACCCCGCCGATGTCCAGGATGTCCGCCCCTTCGGCGATGAGCTGGCGCGCCCGCTCGACCCCTTTTTCGAGCCCGTAGTAGCGGCCCCTGTCGTAGAACGAATCCGGGGTGGCGTTGAGGATGCCCATGATCGCCGCGCGCCCCGCCTCTCCGTGCACCCTCTCCTCGGGCGCGGGCCCCACCTTCCCGTCCGCTCCGGCCCCCCCCTCCTGGAACCGCCGGCTAATCAAATCCTGCCCCTTCGAGCGGCGGGAGCGCCGAGCGGGAGTAGCGCGCGGCGTAACCGCTGCCGGACATCCAGGACTCGACCGGGCTGGTGCGCAGCTCGAGGTCGTGAGCCTTCACCCCGACGCGGATGCGCTCCTCGCGCAGGTCGAAGCGTATGTAGTCACCGTCCTGCAAATGGCCGATCATGCCCTCCTCGGAAGCCTCCGGCGTGGTGAGCGAGAACCAGAGCGGACCGGCCCCCTCGGGCGGCAGCCCGTCGGTGAAGACCGGCACCTCCTCCCCGCTCTCCTCTATGGCCCGCCCCAGCTCGTCCAGCCGCAGGAGCCCGGGCCCTCCGTGCGGTCCGCACCCCTGCACGACCAGGATGTCTCCCTCCTCGAGCTCCCCCTCGCGCACCGCCGCGGCCGCCGCCTCCTCGGAGGTGAAGGTCCTGCACCAGCCGAGCACCTCGTCTCTCTCCCTCGGCACCAGCGCGACGGTCTCGGTCCCCGAACCGCGGGCGGAGACGAACAGTATACGCGGCGAGGTGCGCTCCGGCGGGGTGGGTGGGGAAGGATCGGGCAGGAGCGTCTTCAGGTCGCCCCCAAGGGTGCTCACGTCGTGGATGTCGTCGAGCAGGGCGAGCACTCCTCCGAGGCCGTGCTCGCGGAACCAGCTCGACCTCGTGTCGGCGATGGCGGGTCTCTCCGGGGCGAGCACGCGCGCCATCTGGGAGAAGCCGTAGGAGTCTGTCTCGTTGGCGAACGCGGCGAGGTGCACCAGCATCTCCGGCCCGCCCCCGAGGGCTAGCCCGGCGTGCAGCGCGTTGGAGAGCGAGAAGCTGTCGACGAGCCCGCGCGAGCGCGGAGGCTCCGAGAGCAACGCCCCGACCGGCTCGCCCCCGAAAGTCCAGAACCCGAGCGCGGCGAGCGCCGCCGAGAGCGGGGTCGAGGGGGACGAGGCGAGCACGGCCGGGATGTCCAGGCGCAGCGCAGCGAGCAGAAGACCCGCCAGGTCCTCGTTCCTGTCTGCTTCCAGCAAAAGAGCCTCCACCCGGAGAGCCTCGCAGGCGGCCTCGACCCAGTCGGCCACCCACTCGCGCCGGAGCGCGACGCCCCCCCGGGGAGAGAAAGAGGGCAGCGATACGGGGACGGGCTCCCCGCCGGCCTCCGCGACCGCCTCGGAGAGCCCGGAATCCTCCGGACCCGGCACGCCGATGCGCATCTTCGGGCTCAGGATCCGAGCTTCTCCATCAGGATCTCGCGCACCTTCCCACCGTCGGCGTTGCCGCGGGTCTCGCGCATGACCTGTCCGATCAGGAACCCGACGACCTTCCTGTCCCCCTCGCGCACCCTCCGCGCCTCCTCGGGGTTCGAGGAGATGACCCGCTCGACGATCCCGGAGAGCTCGTCGCCGCCGACGGTTCCGAGCCCCTCGCGCTCGACTATCTCCTGTGGTCGCTCGCCGGTCTCGAAGCTCCTTTCGAGCACCTCCTTGGCCGCCGAGCGCGAGAGATCACCGCTCTGGACGAGCCCGATCAGCTCGGCCATGTGCCCGGGGAGGATTTTGCACTCCGAGATCGAAAGCCCCGATTCGTTCAGCAGCGCCCTCAGGTCGCCCGAGATCCAGTTGGCCGCCTGCCTCGGGTCGACCTGCGATGCGACCTCCTCGTAGTAGGCGGCGAGCTCCCTCTCGGCGGTGAGCACGCCGGCGGCTTCTTCGGAGAGCCCGTACTGCTCGATGAAGCGGGCGCGCATCGCCTCGGGCAGCTCGGGCAGCCGGGCGCGCAGCCCCTCGACCCATTCCTCGCTCAACTGCAGCGGGAGCAGGTCCGGCTCGGGGAAGTAGCGGTAGTCCTCGGCGTACTCCTTGCTGCGGGTCTCGTAGACCTCGTCGTCTTCGGGGTCGTAGTGGATGGTGGTCTGGCGTACCGTCCCGCCGGAGGCGACGATCTCGCGCTGGCGCCGGAGCTCGCGCTCTATCGCCCGCTCCATGAAGCGGAACGAGTTTATGTTCTTCAGCTCGGTGCGCGTACCGAGAGAGCCGTCGGGGTTGCGGATCGAGACGTTCGCCTCGCAGCGGAGCTGCCCCTTCTCCATGTCCGCCTCGGAGGCGCCGACGGCCCGCAGGATGTCCCTCAGGCGCAGCGCGGTCTCGCGCGCGGCCTCGGCCGAGGGGATGTCGGGCTCGGTGACGATCTCCATCAGCGGGGTGCCGCTGCGGTTGAAGTCTATGAGCGAGGCTGTGGAGCCGTGCATCCGCCCGCTGGTGCCGACGTGGACGTTCTTGGCGGTGTCCTCCTCGAGGTGCAGCCGGCGGATGCGCACCCGCACGGTGCCCGAGGAGGTCGGCACGTCTATGTGCCCGCCGGTGCAGATCGGCTCCTCGTACTGAGAGATCTGGTACCCTTTGGGAAGGTCCGGGTAGAAGTAGTTCTTGCGGGCGAAGACGGCCCGCGGGGCCACCTCGCACCCCATCGCGAGCCCCGCCATCACCCCGAGTTCGACCGCCCGCTCGTTCGCCACCGGAAGGGCCCCCGGGTGTCCCAGACACACCGGGCAGGTGTGGGTGTTCGGCGGATCTCCGTAGGAGACCCGACAGCCGCAGAACATCTTCGTGCGGGTGGCGATGTGGGCGTGGAACTCGAGCCCGATGACCGCCTGGTAAGCCTCTCTCTCCTTTACCTCCAAAGCACCAGAACCTCGAACTTTCCTGCCAGCAACCTCACTTCGGGCCATTCTAGCACCGGTCCTACGGCCTCATCTCGAACCTGAACCCCGACGCCTCCTCGACGGTGCGTGCGGCCCGCAGCAGCGTCGCCTCGGCGAAGTGGTTCCCCATGAGCTGCACCCCGACCGGGAGCCCCTCCGAGAGCCCCCCCGGGACGCTGATGGCGGGGATGCCGGCCAGATTCGCCGGGATCGAGCAGATATCCTGCGCGTACATCGCGAGCGGGTCCTCCACCTTCTCGCCGAGCCCGAAGGCGACCGTCGGCGAGGTCGGGGAGAGCAGGACGTCGAAGCGGGAGAAAGCCGCCCGGAAGTCCTCGATGATCCTGGTCCTCACCTTCTGCGCCTGGGCGTAGTACGCCTCGTAGTAGCCGGAGGAGAGCGCGTAGGTGCCGAGCATGATGCGCCGCTTGGCCTCGTCCCCGAAGCCCCGCCCGCGGGTCCTGCGGAACATCTCGTGCACACCCTCGGCCTCGACCCGCATCCCGTAGCGCACCCCGTCGAAGCGGGCCAGGTTCGAGGAGACCTCCGCCGGGGCGATGATGTAGTAGGCCGCGAGCGCGTACTCCTGGTGCGGCAGGTGCGCCTCGCCGACCTCGGCCCCCGCCTCCTCGAGGCCCCTCGCCGCCCGCTCGACGACCTCGCGCACCCCGGGCTCTATCCCCTCCCCCATCATCTCGCTGATGATACCGACCCGAAGGCCCTCCACCCCGCGATCGAGCTCCGCCAGGTAGTCGGGGACCTCCGCGCTCGCGCTCGTCGAGTCGCGCGGGTCGTGGCCGGCGATCGCCGAGAGGAGCAGCGCAGCGTCGCGCACGTCGCGGGTCATCGGTCCGATCTGATCCAGCGAGGAGGCGAAGGCGATGAGCCCGTAGCGCGAGACGCGCCCGTAGGTCGGCTTGAGCCCGACGATCCCGCAGAGGGCGGCGGGCTGGCGCACCGAACCCCCGGTGTCGGTCCCCAGGGCCCACCAGCCCTCGCCGGCGGCGACCGCCGCGGCCGAGCCGCCCGAGGACCCCCCCGGGACCCGCGAGAGATCCCACGGGTTGCGGGTCGGGCCGAAGGCCGAGTTCTCGGTCGAGGAGCCCATCGCGAACTCGTCCATGTTCGCCTTGCCAACCACTACCGGCTCCCCCAGGCGTGCGAGCGCCGTCGCTTCGTAGACCGGCTCGAAGTTCTCCAGGATCCGCGAGCCGCAGGTCGTGCGCACCCCGCGGGTGGAGAGCACGTCCTTCACCGCGATCGGAACGCCCTCCCAGGGCGCGAGCTCCTCGCCCCGCGCCCTCCTCTCGTCCACCCGCCCCGCCCGCTCCAGAGCGAGCTCCGGCGTCGGCGTGATCATGGCGTGCACCTCGGGTTCTGCGGCCTCGACGCGCTCGCTGGCGGCCTCGGCCGCCTCCCGGGCCGAGACTTCTCCCGACGCTATCTTCCCGGCCAGCTCGAAGGCCGAGAGCTCGAGCAGCCCCCCCACCTCAGTCTATCCTCGGGACGACGAAGAGGTTGCCCTCGGCCTCCGGCGCGTTGGCGAGCGCCTGCTCCACGGAGAGCTCCTCCTGCGGCTCGTCGGGCCTGAGCACGTTGGTCAGGTTGAGCGGGTTCGCCGTGGGAGGAACCCCCGAGAGGTCGAGCTCTCCGATCTTCTCTATGCTCTGCAGGATCGCGCCGAGCTGGCCGCCGATCCTCTCCAGCTCCTCGTCGGTCAGCTCGAGCCGCGCCAGCTCCGCGACGTGGCGCACCTCTTCCTCGGATATCATGCAAAACCTCCGTTGGCTCGTTCTAGAAAGCCGCCAGCAGCTTCGGGGCGACCTGCTTCTTGCGGCTCATCACGCCCGGCAGGTCGATCACGCCGTCCTCGGCCTTCCGGTCGAAGGCCCGCTCGACGATCGAACGCTCCCCGACACACAGAAGTTCCGTCCCGCCCCGGGTTATGTCGGTGACCATGAGCGCCGAGAGCAGGTAGCCGTTGTTCTCCCGCTTCTTCTCGAGCTCGGCCACGAGCTCGTCCTTGCGCGCGAGCAGCCCCGGTCCTACGGTCTCTATCTGGGAGATGCTTATCCGCTCTCCGTTCTTGAGGGAGTACTCCTTGGCGTCGCGTTCGATGATCTGCTCCGCCGAGAGCCCGGAGACGTCCGAGGAAGCCTCGAACATCTCCATCCCGAACTTCTCCGCGTCGAGCCCGAGCAGCTCCTCCAGGTACTTCACGACCTCCCTGTCGCGGTCGGTCGTCGTCGGGGAGTTGAGGATGACCGTATCCGAGAGAACGGCGGCGAGGAGCATCATCGCCGTGGGCCTCTCCGGCTCGAGCCCGCTCCTTCTGTAGCGCTCGACGATCAGGGTCGCCGTCGAGCCCACCGGGTCGAAGGTCGCCGAGATCGGGGTGCTCGTCTCGATGTCCCCGATGTGGTGGTGGTCGAGGATCTCGACGATCTGCGCGTTCTCGACCCCGGGTACGCTCTGGCCGACCTCGGCGTGGTCCACGAGCAGCACCCTGCGGGGCTCGGGGTTCAAGAGATCGGTGCGGGTGACGATCCCGAGCGGCCTCCTCTCCTCGTCCACCGCGACGGCCGCCCGGTAGTGGACCTCCATCACCTGCTGGGTGATGTCGGTGAGGAGGTCGTCCGGCGAGACCGTGAGCGGGTCGGGGTTCATCACCTCCCAACAGGGGACAGAGAGCTGGATCATGCGGCTCGTGACGTAGGAGTCGAGCGGGGAGAGGATGACCGTGACCCCCTTCTCCTCGGCGAGCCGGAGAACCTCGTCGTCGGGCCGGCGGCCGTTCGAGACGACCATGACCCCGGCCCCGAGCTCTATAGCCTTCTCCTGCGCCTTCCTGCGGTCGCCGACGACGACGATGTCCCCGGGTTCCATCGAGGCCCCCATGGAATCGACGCTCATCGAGATGACCCACAGTTTGCCCGAGGTCTCCTTGTCCTCCCCGGCGAGTAGTTCTCCTTCCAGGACCTCGACCATCGAGCCGACCGAGACGGGGGTGCCGGCGAAGGTGGAGGCCTCCCGCGACTCCCTTATGTACATCCTCGCAAGGTTACGTTCGGTCACGATCCCGATCAGCGTTCCCTTCTCGTCTACTATCGGGATCTGACTGACGTCGTTCTTCGCCATCGCGAGCCCGACGTTGCGTAAAGGATCGTCTCGGCTGGCGACCACGATGTCGGTCTTCATCACGTCCTTGACCCGGAGCATGATGTGTTTGAGGAGCTTCGGCGGCTCCGCCCCGCTCTTCTCGAGCGCCCAGCGGGTCTGCGCGTTGGGCTCCCCCAGCCTGGCCGCGGCGTAGGTGTTGTCGGGATCCACGAGGTTCTTGTACTCCGCGTAACCTATGGCGGAGGCTATCGTGTCGGTGTCCGGGTTGCGGTGTCCCGTCACGTAGACGTATGCCATCTTGCCCCTCTCCTCCTCATGCCTTGCTCAGCGGTGCGATCTCCGGGACGAAGGTCCGCTCCTCGGTCCCGAACCTGACGACCACCCTGCCCCCTCGGGCCTCGACGACCTCGCCGAGCCCGAACTTCGCGTGCCGGACCTTCTCCCCGGCCCGGTAGCCGGGGGTGACGACTGCCGGCTCGGGCTCGCTCCTCCCGCGGCGGGCCACGAAACCAGGGGTTCCTCCGGCCCTGAACTCTTCCGGGATCTCCGAGATGAAGCGCGAGGGCATCCTGTACTCCCGCTCCCCCCAGCTCGTGCGCGACCTGGCGTAGGAGAGCGTGAGCGTCCGCTTCGCCCGAGTGATCCCGACGTAGCAGAGCCTCCTCTCCTCCTCGAGGTTCTGCTCGTCCATCGAGCGGGCGTGCGGGAATGTATCCTCCTCCATCCCGACGATGAACACGTGATCGAACTCGAGCCCTTTGGCGTTGTGCAGCGTCATCAGCGTGACGCGTCCTTCAGACCCGACCTCGTCGACCTCCGAGTAAAGCGCCTGCTCCTGCAGAAAGCCCTCCAGGGTGGCCTCCGGCTCTGCAGCCTCGTAGGCGCGCGCGGCACCGACCAGCTCCTCCAGGTTCTCCAGCCGGGACTCGGCCTCGACGGTGCCTTCGGCCTCGAGCTCCCCGCGGTAGCCGGACTCCTCCAGGACGGCCTCCACGATCTGAGAGGGGGAGAGTTCCTGGGCGGCCGTCCGCCAGCCCTCGAAGAGGGCCCGAAGCTCCGTGCAGCTCTTCTGAGCCTTGCCGGAGAGCCCGGCCCGTTCTGCCTCACCGAGGGACTCGTAGAGCGTGATCCCCTCCCGCGCGGCGTGCTCCTGCAACTTCGCCACCGAGGTCTGCCCGATACCCCTCTTGGGGGTGTTTATGATCCTCTCGAGCGAGACCGAATCGTCCGGGTTGGCGATGACCGCGAGGTAGGCCATCGCATCCTTCACCTCCGCCCGCTCGTAGAAGCGCACCCCGCCCACGATCTGGTAGGGGATTCCCTCGCGCACCAGCACGTCCTCGAGCGCCCGACTCTGGGCGTTGGTGCGGTAGAAGACGGCCACCTCCGATGGGGGGATACCGGAGGCGAGCATCCGGTCCACCTCCGAGGCGACGAAGCGGGCCTCGGCGTGTTCGTCGGGTGCGGCGAAGACCCTTATCCTCTCCCCGGCTTCACCGTCGGTCCACAGCCGCTTGGGCTTGCGCGAGGCGTTGTTGGCGATGACCGCGTTAGCCGCGTCGAGGATCGTCTGCGTCGAGCGGTAGTTCTGCTCGAGCTTTATCACCCGCGCGTCCGGGTAGTCGCGCTCGAAGTCCAGGATGTTGCGGATGTCCGCACCGCGCCAGGAGTAGACCGACTGGTCGTCGTCCCCCACGACGCACAGGTTGCGGTGCCCGGCGGCGAGGAGGTTCACCAGCCGGTACTGGGCGTGGTTCGTGTCCTGGTACTCGTCGACGCTTATGTACCTGAAGCGGCTCTGGTAGCGCTCCCGGACGTCCGGGAAGAGTTCCATGAGCGCCACCGTCTGCATGATGAGGTCGTCGAAGTCCATCGCGTCGTTCTCGTAGAGCCGGTTCTGGTAGAGGTCGTAGACCTCGGCGACGTTCTCGGCGATGTACCCCTCGGCGCTCTTGAGGAAGTCATCGGGGCTCACGAGCTGGTTCTTGGCCGCGGAGATCTGGGCGGCGAACGCACGCGGGTTGAACCGCTTGGGGTCCTTGCCGAGCTCGACGATGCACCGCTTCACGAGCCTCACGCTGTCCGCCTGGTCGTAGATGGTGAACTCGCGCTTGTACCCGAGCTTCTCGGCGTGGGCCCGCAGGATCCTGGCGCAGAAGGCGTGGAACGTCGAGACCCACATCCTGCGTGATTCCGGCCCGACGAGGAGAGCGACCCTCTCCTTCATCTCCCTGGCGGCCTTGTTGGTGAAGGTTATGGCCAGGATCTCCTCAGGACCGGCCAGCCCGCGCTCGAGTATGTAGGCTATGCGGTGGGTGAGCACCCGGGTCTTCCCGCTCCCGGCCCCGGCCAGGATCAGAAGCGGTCCCTCCGTGTGCGTCGCTGCTTCGCGCTGCGTCGGGTTTAGCGAGTCCAAAAGCACCGCCGTGAAGTATATCAGGATGGATATCCTGCTCCTCGCGGAGGCACGGGCTTAGGGGGCCGCCGGAAGTGGTGCAGCAGGATCTCGGCTCCTTCGGCTTCCAGTGGATGCGTCTCGCGCTCGAACCCCGCCCGCTCCATCTCCTCCAGGAAGTACGCCGAGTTCTTGCGCCCGGGGTCGGAGACGATGGCTTCTCCACCGGACGCGACGAGCCGGGGGACGAGCCCGGCCAAAAGCCGGGCGTTCTCGCGCTCGTAGAGAACGTCGGCTGCGACGACCAGCTCGAAGCGCGGCAGATCCCGCGGGGGCCGCCTCCAGTCGAGCAGCATGGTCCGCGGGGAGCTCCCGGTGTTCCTCAGCGCGTTCTCCCGGGTGAAGGCAAGGGCGGCCTCGTAGTAGTCGGTGGCGAGCACATCCGCCCCGCCCGCGAGCGCGGCGACCGTCGCAAGCCCGACACCGCACCCGAGCTCGACGAGCCTCCTGCCAGCGAGCTGCATCCTGCCGAGGCACCCGGCCAGCGCGATCGCACTCGGCCACAGCTCGGCCCAATAGGGGATCCTCTCGTCCTGGTCGAACTCGGCATCATCGAGCAGTGCCTCCGCCGAGGCAGGCTGCAACACACGATACAACCCGCTCCCGGTCTCGACGACGGTCTCCTCTATCCCGGTTCTGCCCCCGAGGTAAGAGAGTAGCTCCTCCAAGCCCGGTGGCCAGCCCTCCTAGACGCCCACGGAGGCCGGCTGATTGCCGGCCCGGATATCACGCTCCGCCTCAGCGAGCTGCGCGATGGTGTACTTACCGAATACCCCTTCGAGCGCGACGCGCGCCTCGTCCCACACCCGGCTGGTGGCGCACAGCGGGGCGTCCTTTATGTAGCAGGAGCCCCCGGCCGAGCAGCGGGCGGGCCTGACCTCGCCGTCGAGGATCTCCACGATGTCCAGGACGGTTATCTCCTCGGGTGGGACGGCGAAGCAGAAACCGCCATGGGCACCCCGGTGGCTCTCGAGGACGTTCGCGCGCCGGAGTTCCCCGAAGATCTGCTCCAGGAAGCGCTCCGGGATGTGCTGGGCGCGGGCCACTTCGGAGACGCCCTGGGGCCTACCGGGCCCGTTCATGGCAAGCTCGACGAGCGCCCGGACTGCATATTTACTCTTCTTGGTGAGCCTGATGCTGCTCAAGGGACCATCACCTGCTCGAAAAATGTTCTGTTTCGCAAATGATATCAGATGTACGCAGACGACACCGGAGGAGGTGGGAAAATCCGGGGCCGCGCGCCAGAATAGGCGCGCGGCCCCCAAGGGAGCGTCGTGCTCAAGCCCGGCTCGGGGCTCCTTCCTCGCCGCCCGCGCGTGGAGCGGCGGTCTGTTCGACCTCGATATCCACTCCGGTACGGTCCTTCATCATGGAGGTAGCGACGATCGTCACGACCGCCGTGAAGGCTATGTAGGCCGCTATGGCGTAGCCGCTCCCGGTCGCCGCCAAAAGTGCTCCGGCGATGAGAGGAGCCGGACCCCCGGCGATTATCGAGGCGAGCTGATAGCCCAGCGAAGCGCCGCTGTAGCGCAGCCGGGTCGAGAAGCTCTCCGCGATGAAGGCGGCCTGCGGACCGTAGAGCATGTCGTGAGGCTGGATCGAGATCACTATCGCCAACCCCACCAGGGCGGGCACGGCGGTATTGAGCAGCGCGATGTAGATGAACGAGTAGATCAGGATACCGAAAGCCCCGATCATGTACATCCTCTTGCGCCCGATCTTGTCCGAGAGCCAGCCGTAGAGCGGCACCGTGAAACAGGAGACGAGCGCGGCGAACGTGACCGAGTTGGTCAGGAACTGTTCGTCCAGCTTCAGGTGCTGCGTACCGTAGGCGAGCACGAACGAGGTGAAGATGTAGAACGGCGCTTGCTCGGCCATCCGGATCAGGGCTGAGAGGATGACCTCCCGCCAGTTGCTCTTGAGGACCTCCGCAACCGGCATCCGCGCCGTCTGCCTGCTCTCGAGCACCCGGGAGAAGGCGGGCGTCTCGACGATCTTGAGCCGAACGAAGAGCCCGACTCCGATGAGCACGACGGAGAGCAAAAACGGTATGCGCCAGCCCCAGCTCTGGAAATTGTCCCCGGTGAGGGCCAGCGTGATGCTGAAGACGACCGTGGAGAGGAAGAGCCCGACCGGAACGCCCATCTGCGCCCAGCTACCCATCAGACCGCGCCGCCTGCGCGAGCCCCACTCCATCGCGAGCAGGACCGATCCCCCCCACTCGCCTCCCACGCCGATGCCCTGGAAGACCCGCAGGATCGTCAAGATCACCGCACCCCAGACCCCGATCGTTCCGTAGGTGGGCGTGAGCCCGATCAAGAACGTCGCGATCCCCATGACGAGCAGCGTCGCTATGAGCGTCGCCTTGCGCCCGATGCGGTCCCCGAAGTGCCCGAAGATGGCCGCCCCTATCGGACGGGCTATGAACCCGACGAAGAAGGTCGCAAAGGCCGCCAGGGTTCCTACCGTCGGGTTGCGCTCCGGGAAGAAGGCATGCCCGAAGACAAGCGCCGCCGTGGTCCCGTACAGGAAGAAGTCGTACCACTCGATCGTAGTCCCGATGACGCTCGCGAGCGCAGCCCTTCTTACCTGTACCTGGGGTCTTGCGTCGTCCACACTCTGCGCATCCATAACGTCTCCTCCTTTCCCGTCTCTACCTCACCTCTACACCGAAGACCGAAAGCCTAGAGAGAGCTTCTCCGCCTCCACCCCCCTGGACCTGCGCCACCTTTCCTCGGGAACACCACCTTACCCTCGATCCCGGACTCATTCGCGCGACGAACCCCACCCGAGGCGACTTCCACGAGACCCGTGAGAACCAGAGCATGCATCTCTTCGCCGCCCAAGATCTGAAAAAACCTCCCCCAAAACGACTCTCGCCCTACGACGGATTAAGCTTCTCCCTCACCACCCCACCGAAAGCTGCCGATTGTCGACAAACCTTGTTGCATTCTTACACTGGAGGCACCCGCGAGTCAATACCTCTTTTCGGTGTGCACCCCATCCCGACCGCGGGGTTCGCGTGAGGAGAGGTGCGCGATGGCACGCTCCATACCCCGGGCATCGTGCTCGCGCAGTATGGCGGAGGCGCGCTCGACGTCGGACGCTTCGATCGCCCCGACGAGCTCGGCGTGATCGCGCAGGGAGGCTGCCACGACCTCGGGATCGAGGAAGGAGAGGCGCAGAAACACGCGCAGCGGCCCCTCTATCTGCCGGTAGAGTCGATCGAGAAGCTCGCTGCCGGAGGCCTGTATGAGGGCCTTGTGGAAGGCGAAGTTTAGGTCGTGATAGCGGCGGGGATCGTCCTGCGCCCCGCGCATCCGCTCGAGGATCCCGGAGAGCACCTCGACCGCACCCCTCCGCCCCGGTTCGGAACCGCAGATCCTCTCCAGCGCAAACTCCTCGAGCGCGAAACGTACCCGGTAGATCTCCCGAACCTCCTCTTCGTCGTGGTCCCGGACGATCGTCCCCTTCCTCGGCACCCGCTCGACGAGCCCCGCCTGCTCGAGCAGGTAGATCGCCTCGCGCACCGGCGCCCTACTCGTCCCAAACCGTTCGGCAAGCATCGTCTCCGGCAGCCGGCTGCCCGGCTCGAGCTCCCCTTCCACGATCCAATCGGAGACCGCATCCGCAACCTGCTCCGGTAGCGAGGCGCCGAAGCCACCCCCCGACCTAAAGATGCCCCTCGACTCGAATCGACCCGTCCTCTTCCTCAATGTAACACCATACTACGCCATCTCTCATCCCCGGCAAAGCCAGAGCCCTTGATGCTGGCAAGCCGACGTGCAATAATCATTATATGTTGTCGACAATCGACATACAAGGAGTCCGTGATGGGAGAAGCGGTGAAGGCACCTGAAGGGACGAGGGACAGGGAGGAAGAGCTGCGGTTGCGAGGTTCTCCGGGGAGGAGGATACGCAGAAGGGGCAAGTCTGGGGCGTTACGTCGGAGCGCTGGCGTCGTGGGGTATGTACCGCGGGGAGCGCGGGCGCTGGTTTCGGTGATCCGTGGAGGCAAGGACCAGCGAGAGGAGAGCGGGAAGGAACGACCGGGCTCGGTCGGGCTGCACATCGGAGGTGGGGTGGCGGCGATCACGCTGCGCCGTCCGGAGAAGCGCAACGCGATAAGCCAGGAGATGTGGGACTCTCTGCTCGAGAAGGTACGGCGGGTATCGACCGACGGTTCGGTGAGGGTGCTCGTGATCCAGGGTGCGGGCGAGGACTTCTCGGCCGGGGCCGACCTCAGGGAGATGGGTTCCGTCGAGCTCTCCGAGGCGGAAAAAATTTTCCACAAAATGGAAGAATGCGTATCCTCCATCGAGGAGTGTCCCTTCCCGACGATAGCCAGCCTGAAGGGGTACGCGCTCGGCACCGGACTCGAGGTCGCTCTGGCGTGTGACCTGCGGATCGCGCAGGAGGGGGCGAGGCTAGGGATGCCGGTAGCACGCCTCGGGATAACGCTGAGCCGGGCCTTCGTAGAGCGACTCACCTCGCTCATCGGACCCTCGCGGACCAAGGAGCTCGTCTACACCGGGCGGATGCTCGACGCGCGGGAGGCCCTCGAGTGGGGGCTCGTCAACCGGGTGGTGCCGGAAGAGGAGTCCGCGTTGCACGAGGCGTTCGAGCTGGCCCGGACCATCCGTGCGCAGTCTCCGGCCTCGCTCCGGGCGGTCAAGGCCCGTGCAGGGTCGGCGTCCGGCAGGGAGCCCGCCGCTTACGGCTACGTCGACCCGGAGGACTTCCCGGAGGGCGTGAAGGCCTTCCTCGAGAAGAGGGCGCCCCGCTTTGGCTGAGGAGGGCCCGCTCGCCGGGATAAAGGTCGTAGACCTCACCCGGGCGCTCGCCGGGCCCTACGCCACCCTGATGCTCGCCGACGCCGGGGCCGAGGTCATAAAGGTCGAGCGGCCGGGGGTCGGAGACGACACCCGCGGGTGGGGACCACCGTTCGTCGAGGGGGAGTCGACCTACTTCCTCTCGGTCAACCGCAACAAGCGCTCGGTGGAGCTGGACCTCAAGGATCCCGGGGACCTCGAGAGGCTCAAGAAGCTCATCCGGGGCGCGGACGTGCTCGTCGAGAACTTCCGGCCCGGGGTCATGCAGAAGCTCGGGCTCTCGCAGAGAGAGCTCGAGAAGCTCAACCCCCGTCTCGTGGTGCTCTCGATCACCGGCTTCGGGGAGGGAGGTCCTGAGGGGCACCGGCCCGGCTTCGACCAGATCGTGCAGGGAGAGGGCGGGCTCATGAGCTTCACCGGTCCCGTCGGCGGACCACCGACGAAGGTCGGCACGCCCATCGCGGACATCCTCGCCGGGATGTTCGGGGCCTACGGGGTCGTCTCGGCGCTCCTCGAGCGCGAGAGGAGCGGCAGGGGGCAGCGGGTTACGACCTCGCTTTTGGCGGGCATCATCGCGGTCCACGCCTTCCAGGGGACGCGCTGGCTCATCGCCGGGGAGGTCCCCGGTCCCGAGGGCAACCGCCACCCCACGATAGCCCCCTACGGCACGTACGAGTGCGCTGACGGTCTCATCAACGTCGCCGTGGGCTCAGAAGGGCTGTGGCGGCGCTTCGCCCCCCTCGTCGGGCTCGACCCGGAGGACGAGCGCTTCGCCAGGAACGAGGATCGGGTGAGGAGGGTCGAGGAACTGGAGAAGGAGATGGCCCCCGCCTTCGCCTCGGCGGGCGTCGAGGAGTGGATGGAGAGGCTGGACGAGGCGGGCATTCCGGCCGGGCGCATCAGGACGCTCGACGAGGTCTACGCCTCACCGCAGGTCGAATACCTGAGTCTGGTAGACACCGTGGAACATCCGAAACTCGGCAAGATAAGGCTCCCCGGCACCCCCGTCTCCTACGGGCGGTCCGGCAGGAGGGCCCCCTCTCCCCCGCCGCTTCTCGGGGAGGACAACGCATTGCTAGACGAGGAGGAGGACTGATGCTCCGGGTGTGGGGCAGGAAAAATTCGATCAACGTGCAGAAGGTCCTGTGGTGCTGCGAGGAACTCTCCCTCGAGTACGAGCGGGTGGACGCGGGAGGGCCCTTCGGCCGGACCGACACCCC
>JAIMBO010000057.1 GCA_023511405.1 Rubrobacteraceae bacterium | reverse complement strand
GGCACCTACAACGACCTGGCCGAGCTGATGGAGCTCACCGCCCAGGGCAAGGTGAAGCTGCACACCAAAACCTACCCCCTGGAAGAGGTGAACTCCGCCATAGCCGACCTCAACGAGGGACGCCTGCAGGGGAGAGGTATCTTGATCCCCTGATGTTCCCCGGTACCGGTGAAGCGCGGAGCACGTCCAGAAAGACGTGCTCCTTTCTCATGAGCGCTCCCCGACCCCGTTCAGCAGGATGTCGTTCTTCAGCAGCGAGGCCACGCTCGTCACGTACCGGGTCATCTCACAGATCGCCTCCAGCGTACGCCCGAACCCCGCCACGGCGGTGGTGTTGGCCTCCAGGCCCCGGACGACCTCCTCCAGGCGCCGCTCCACCTTCTCCAGCGCCTCCCGCTGTTCCGCCACCTCGGCCTCCAGAGCATCCAGAACCCCGCGCCGGCCGCCCGCTCCCTCTCTCACGCCGAGCGCCTCGTTGAGGTCGTAGAGGGCCGAGACGAGCAGGTTCTGCCGCGCAAGCAGGGTGCCTGTGGTCTCCCGGGAGAACGCCTCGTTCACCCGTTCCAGGCTCTCCCGCATCTCCCGCATTGCTTCGAGCAGCCGCCCGTTCTCCTCCCGGAACTCCTCCGGGTCCGGAAGCGGATGCCTCAACATCCTCTTCACCGCCTCCGTCCCCATCCCCTCCATGTGGAGCTCCCTGACCACCCGAACCCTCTCGAGCCCCTCCTCCGATACCTCGATCCTCCCGGCTCGCCGCATGTGCGGTATCGAATATTCCCTGAGGTAACGGTAGAGCGTCGGCCGCGGAATCCCCAGCAGCTCCGCAACCTCTTCGACAGAGTAAGACAAGCCCCCTCCCGCTTATCACCGAGATATTTTCACAGACCCTTCAAGCCGTAAGAAACTCTAACACGTGATGACCGACGTATCATCACGCAATACTGCACCTCACAATAAGCTTTACTATCCATGCTTCCAATATCTTGTGGTGATTATCTGTCGGTGATCCGATCTCTGGTGCGTAGAGTGGTTTTCTCACCCGCTGAAAATCGTGCTACGGGTGTTGAAAACGAGCTGCGTGCGCCCGATACTCCGTACTCGTTGAAGCGGCGATTCAGGTTCGCTGACGACGTTTCAGATTTCAGCATGGAGGGGGATGAGTTGAACCTGAGGTTTATCTCCGTGAGGGTTTTCTGGTTTCTGCTGCTCCTCTGCGGTTTCACGGCGGTACACTCCGAGCCGGCCCACGCGACGGGTGTGCTCGCCTCCTGGTACGGTCCCGGCTTCTACGGGAGACCGACGGCGAGCGGTGAGCCCTACGATGCCTACGCGTACACCGCGGCGAGCAGGACGCTGCCGCTCGGGACGAGGCTCGTGGTGAGCATGGGCGGACGCTCGGTGGAGGTGACGATAAACGACCGGGGCCCGTACGTGGGAGCGAGGGCGCTCGATCTCTCGCAGGCCGCGGCGCAGTCTCTGGGTCTGATCCGTCCCGGCGTCGCCTACGTGGATTACTCGATCATCAGCTATCCGCAGTCCCAGACGGCATACCCTCAGGAGTCGGCGACCGGCCGGACTTATACGGTGAGGCCGGGGGACACGCTCACGTCCATCGCGGCCTACCTCGGCGTCTCTGTCGGCTACCTCGCGCGGTACAACGGCCTCGCGAACCCGGACTACATAAGGGTCGGGCAGGCACTCTACTACTGACCCGGACCGGCAAGGTCGCGGGCGGCGGGAAGCCCGGCCAGGCTCCTGGCCTCCCTCACGGCCCGCACGATCGCCAGGGCCAGAGCCAGCGCTCCTGCCGCCCCGACGACGTCCGACGAGGCCTCTACCTCCCCCACGGAAGCTGCGAAGACGGTGTCCCCGTCCACCGAAGTATGCACGGGGTAGACCGTGCGGGCGAGCCCGTCGTGGGCCATCCGGGCCACGCGGGTCGCCTGGGGCTTCGTCAGGCGAGCGTTGGTCGCAACGACGCCAAGCGTCGTGTTCTCACCCCAGCGCAGGCGCGAGGCCGCACCGGGCAAAAGCTCCACGCTGTCCCCGAGCGTACCGTCCTCCAGCCGGGGTCCGGCGACGATGCGCAGTCCATCCTGCGGATCACGCACGTCCCCCAGGGCGTTCACGACGGCCAGGGCTCCGACGATTAGGCCGTCCTCGAGGGAGATCGAGGCGCTGCCCAACCCACCCTTCATCGCCCGGTCCGGCCCCAGGACCTTGCCGACGCTCGCCCCGGTTCCCGCCCCGACGCTACCCTGCTCGAAACCCTCGCGCGTGGCAGAGCGAGCCGCCTCGTAACCCATCGTGCGGTCTGGGTAGGCATCGTGCGCGCCGATCGTGAGGTCGAAGATCACCGCCGCCGGCACGATCGGCACCCGTGCCACCCCCACGTCCAGCCCGACCCCCCGCTCCAGGAGAAACCCGACCACCCCGTCGGCGGCCGCGAGGCCCAGGGCGCTCCCGCCGGTCAGAAGCAACCCGTGCACCTCCCCGACCCGTCCGGTCGGGCTCAGAGAATCCGTCTCCCGGGTGCCTGGTGAGGCTCCGCGCACGTCCACCCCCACCGTGGCCGGACGGTCGAAGAGGATCGCCGTGCAGCCGGTCACGCCCTCCGCATCCGTCGCGTGCCCCACCCTCACGCCGGGCACGTCGCAGAGGTCGTCAGCCACCGGGCTCCTCGTCCTTCGACGACAGCCCCCACTCCTCGGGATCCGCGGGCCGCACGCCGGGGTTGTCCCGGGCGAGACGGCCGAGCGGGACGAGCTCGGGTTTCACCTGCGGCTCGAAGCGGACGAAGACGGCGTCTTTCACCATCGAGTAGTCCACGACCTTACCCTCGCGCTTCCCGAGCCTGACCGTGGTGTTCTTGAAGGGAGCCCGCTGTTTGAACTCCTTGTAGACCTCGTGCTCGTAGCGCATGCAGCACTTCACCTCGCCGCAGCAGCCGATGATCTTCTCGTTCGGCGTTACGCCCTGCTGGCGGGCGAGGCGAGGGTTCACGGGCCCGAGGCTCCTGGCCCCGCTCCAGGTCGCGCAGCACAGCGGTAGCCCGCAGGTATCGCACCCGCCGGCCCGCCCGGAGCGCTCGATGAACGTGTAGCGCTTGAGCGAGACGCTGGCCCCGTACTTCCGCTCCAGCCCGGCCTGTACGGGACGCAGGTCGGGCCTGCCGTCGGACTGGTACTTCACCTCGATGTAGGACTCATCGAGCGTGAGGTCACACCCGATGAACCTTACCCCCTGAATACGGTGATCGCGGGCCAGCTTTTCGGCCTCGACGCGCACCTCCCGGCCGAGTTCCCTGTGACGGTCCTCGACCCGCTCGTCCTCCTCGGTGGCGACCCGGATTATCTCGTAGGGCGTGGTGTACGGCTCCCGGCGGCGCGGGGTGAGAGCGACCCGGCCGAGCAGCGGCCCCACCTCGGTGTCGACGACGACCCTGTAGCCGACCCTGAGGTCGAGGTCATGTGCGTAGCAGAGTCGCGTGACACTCCAGCCGGGTAGTCTGACGTCTACCAGCCGCGGGAGGGTTCCAGGATCTTCTGCCGCGCTCTCGATAGCACCACCTCCAGTACAGCCTCTGGAGAGGCATTATACGCCAGCGCCGAAAGCCCTTCGTCCACCTCCCGGGCGGCCCCGACCCAGTCGGCTCCCGGGAAGCTCGCCACGACATCCTCTATTTTGTCTCTGCGGTCCACGTTCGCGACCAGCTCCGGTGCCCCCGCGGCCGTAACCGCGGCGTCACGATAGGCAAGCTTCAGGAGGTCGAGCGCCTCCTCCGTCGCCTCCTCCCGCGCCGCCCGTCCGGCGCGGCGCGCGTCATCCCTGGTGCGTCGGTCCTGTTCTCGGGCCGCTTCGAGGAAATCCCGCTCCTTTCCCTCTCCAACCCCCTCCGCACGATCCGCCATGGCCTCCGCATGCCGGAGCACACCCCCCACCCCGGAAGAGAGGTCGAAAGCGGCCTCGAGGGCGGCATCCCTGAGCAGCATCATCCCCTCATCCGCATAACGCAGTGAACGCCCCACGCTCCCCCTCCCCAGCGAGGCGGCGAGCGCCGGGTTTTCGACCCCCCGCTCTGCGAGGAACCGCTCAACCTCGGGAACCGGGACGGGATCGAAGCGCACCCCGCGGGCTCTGGAGACCACGGTCGGGAGCACCTCATCCCGGGAAGTCGAGATCAGGACGAAAACCGCCTCCCCATCCGGCTCTTCGAGGGTTTTGAGCAGGGCGTTTGCGGCCTGCAGGTTGAGCGTGTCCGCGCGAAGCAGGAAGACGCGCCGCAGACCCTCGAACGGCCGGCTCGAGGCTCCGCGGATCACGTGTCGAACCTGCCCTATGGTGGTGAACGCCCCCTCCGGCACCACCTCGACCACATCCAGGTGGTGCCCGCGCAAGACCCGCTCCCTGGCCACGGGGTCATCCCCCGCCACAAGAGCGGCGGCGAACCTGCGCGCCACGGTACGCTTCCCGACGCCTCGTGGCCCGTAGAAGAGATAGGCGTGAGAGACGTCCCCGCTCTGAAGCGCACCGCTGAGCAGCCGTCGGACGCCCGGGTTGCCGATCACGCCATCGAAGATAGGATCCATCCTCCTACGGAGTATAGCGCCGCAGGATCTCCTCCCTCACGACGGTGACGAGGTGCGCCGGCTCCCTGCGGCCGTCGAGCGTGACGACGCGTCCGGGCTCGGAGCGGGCGATCTCCTCGAATCCCTCGACGACCCGTCTCATGAACCCTTCCCCCAGACGTTCGATCCTGTCCGGCGGAAGGCCGGCACGCCGGGCACGTTCCATCCTCTCGTCCTCTTCGACACGAAGGTAGAAGGTCACGTCCGGGACGAGGTCATCGACCGCGCGGGCGTTGATCTGTCGCACGGCGTCGGCGCCTAACCCCCGGCCGTATCCCTGGTATGCGATGCTGGAGTCGAGATACCGCTCGCAGACGACGAGCTGACCCCGTCCGAGGCGGGGCAGTATCTCACGCCTGGTGTGGTCCGCGCGCGCCGCCGCGTAGAGGTAAGCCTCGGTCCAGGGGTCCATCTCGAGGTGGGGGTCGAGCAACACCTCCCGGATACGCTCGGCCGTTGGGGTCCCCCCGGGCTCCCGGGTGAAATGAGCCTGCGGGAAGTGGTTCCTGAGGAACCTCGCCAGCGTCGACTTCCCCGAGAAGTCGGCGCCTTCTACGGTGACGAACAGCCCTGCCCCCTCTTCTAGGCCGCCCGCCTGCCGGATCCACACCCGGCCGCCTCGACGAAAGCGGAGAAAAGCCGACGTTGCTCCGGCCACGCCTCCCGCATGGCCTCGGCGTGCCACTGGATACCCAAGACCCAGCGGGAACCGTCGCGCCACTCGAGGGCTTCTACCACACCGTCGGGAGAGCGCGCGCTCACCCGCAGATCCCCGGCGACCTCCTTCACGGCCTGGTGATGGTACGAGTTGACCGCGAGCCGCTCCTTACCGAGTATCCTCCCGAGAAGGGATTCACCGGCGATCTCGACCTCATGCGCCGGAACCCACTTCGGCTCTTTCTGCCTGTGCTCGAGCACCCCTTCGCCGAACTGAGCGTGAAGATCCTGGTAAAGGCTGCCGCCGAGCAGCACGTTCAGCACCTGCAGCCCCCGGCAGATGCCGAGCACGGGCAGCCCCGCCTCCAGCGCCCGCCCGGCGAGCGCGAGCTCGAAAGCGTCACGCTCGGGGAGCGTCGTGCCCGTCTCGGGCATCCTCTCTTCCCCGTAGTGAGAGGGATCGAGGTCGCTGCCCCCCGAGAGGAGCAAGCCGTCGATCCCGCCCAAAAGCGCGTCCACGGCACCACGGCCGACGACGGGAGGCAGCACCACCGGCACCCCTCCGGCCTCCACCACGCTCTGCACGTAGTCCAGGTCAGCCCGCACGAAGCGCCCGAGCGGACGCTCCGCCACCGTCTCCGTGTCGTCCTTGAGCGTCGCGCTCACGCCGATTACCGGGTCTGATTCAATTCGCCTCCGATGAGCCGTCCGCGTCCCCATGATGGCCTACAGCGTCGCGGCGTAGCAGACCAGAGCGGATAGGACCGCCAAGAGCACGTATCCAGCGGCGCAGGCACGTCCGGGAGGAGAAACTCTGTAAGGAGCGGGGCGTTCCCGAAGGTCCACCCGGTGGCTTATGTGGTGGACTTCTCCAGCTCTTCCTTCGCTGCCTCTCGCGATCGCTCCTCACCCTTTCCGTTCTCGCGTTTCTTCGGGCAGTCCATGTTTATGCAGGTGGTCCACGGACGACGCTTGCCGATGACCTTTATCTCCGGGGCACCGCAGGCGTCGCAGAGCGTCCCCAGAGGGATGATGTCCCCCTTCTGGGGGAGCGGGAAGGTCGTGCGGCACTCCGGGTACCCCTCGCAGCCGGCGAAGCGCTTGCCGCTCTTGCGGTTGCGCCTTATCTTCAGGTTGCGACCGCAGACCGGACAGGGTCCGAGCGTCTCGTCCCCGCGGATGCCCTCCCAGACGATGTCCGCGAACTTCTCCTCCTGGCTCGTCAGGTGATCGTAGACCCGGCGCAGCACCTCGCGCGAGGCGTCCACCACGGACTCCTTCTCGACCCGGCCCTCGGAGATCGCGTCCATGCTCCTCTCCAGCTCGGCGGTCATCTCGTGCGAGGCTATCTCCGAAGCGAACTGCTTGAGCGCCCGCGCCACCGCCATCCCGGTCTCCGTCGGGACTATCGGATCACCGTGGATGTAGCCCCTGTCGTAGAGGTTCTGGATTATCGCCGGCCGAGTGGCCTTCGTGCCGAGCCCGAGATCCTCCATCACCCTTATGAGACGCCCCTGCCCGTAGCGTCCCGGCGGCTGGGTCTGCTTCGAGAGCACCTCGGCCTCGACGAGCCGCACCCGCTGCCCCTCTTCGAGCGCTGGAAGCTCCTCGTCCGGCCTGCGCCCGTAGGGGTAGACCCCGAGCCACCCCTCCTCGGTGAGGACCGTGCCGCGGGCGATGAGGGGCTCCCCACCGGACTCGAAGCGCAGCGTGGTGCGCAGCGTCTGCGCCGGTCCGGAGAGGGTCGCCAGAAACCTCCTCACCACGAGCTGGTAGATCTTCCACTGATCGTCCCGCAGATCACCCTTGCGGGCGGGTCCAGTCGGGTAGATCGGGGGGTGGTCGGTGGTCTGCCGCCTGCCGCGGGTCGGGGTGAAGCGCTTCTGTCCGGAGAGCTTCTCGGCGTAAGGCGCCACACCCTCCACCCCGCGCAGGAAATCCACGACCTCGCGCAGATCGAGTGACTCCGGATAGACGGTGTTGTCCGTGCGCGGGTAGGAGATGTACCCCTCGGTGTAGAGATCCTCCGCGATGCGCGCCGCACGTGAGGGTCCGATCCCCAGGTTCGCCGCCGCCGAGAGGAAGGCCGTCGTGTTGAACGGAGCCGGGGCCGGGCGGCTGGCGGAGCGCTGCTCGACGTTCGTGACGACCGCCTCGTCGGTGAGGTTCGCGTGCGCGGCCCGGGCTGCATCCTCCTCCTTGAAGCGCCCGGCGGCGTGGCGGGCGGTGAACCGCTCGCCGTTCTCGAGCAGCGCCTCTATCTCCCAGTAGGGCTCGGGGACGAACGCCCGGCGCTCCAGCTCCCGCTCGGCGATCAAGACCAACGTCGGGGACTGCACCCTCCCCACCGAGAGGAAGGCGCTCCCGTAGCGCTTCACCGCCCTGGAGACCCAGCGGGTGAGGGTCGCGCCCCAGATGAGGTCTATGTCCTGGCGGGCCTCGCCCGCGGCGGCGAGTTCGTGCGAGACCTCCACAAGATCCTCGAAGGCACGCGTCACCTCCCCCCTGGTGAGCGCCGAGAAGCGCGCCCGCTCCACGTTGTCGACCAGCTTCGGGTTGGCGTCGAGCGCGAGCGTGAGCGCCTCCACCCCGATGAGCTCGCCCTCCCGGTCGAAGTCAGTGGCGATGACGATCCTGTCGGCCTTCTTAGCCAGCGACTTTATCGCCTCGGCCACGCCCTTCTCGGAGACGGACTTGAGGATCCTGGCGTCTATCAGCTCGCGCGGCTCGACCTTCTGCCAGTTCGAGTACTCCTCGGGGTACTCCGGGTTGAGCACGTGCCCTTTGAGCCCGACCGAGACGCACTCTTCGCCCTTCCACTCGAAGGAGTGGTAGGGCACGCTGCGGTGCTTGCCGTCCTTTACCTTGCCCTCGGCCAGAAACGAAGCTATCTTCCTGGCCGCATTCGCCTTCTCAGAGATTATTAATCGCATCTTGATCCTGTTTATAACACAACACGAATACGATGCGCCGGGGCGAAGAACGCGCGTTCACACCCCCACGCCCGGGGAAGTCTATCAGCGCTTGCGGGCCGCGCTCAACCCTGCTTTCCCCCCGACGAAAGCCCGCACGACGAAAAGACCGACGATCCCGATGAGGGTGGCGAACCAGAGCGTGGCGAGCCGGATGAGGAAGGTGAGCGCGACCGCGAGCCCGGCCGGGAGCCCGGCCAGCCCGTCGAACATCCCCGTAAGACCGGCCTCCGCGGCCCCGATACCTCCAGGCAGCATGCTCCCCACCCCGACGAGCGAGCTCACCGCGAAGATGAAGACCACCATCAGAAAAGGCCGCTGCACACCGAGCGCCACCGAACAGAGATAGACCGCGGAACACTCGAATCCCCAGGATACGAAGGAGATCCCCGTCCCTGCCACCAGAGGCCGCAGCCCCAGAAGCTCGCTCGAAGCTCCGTGAAACACCCTCACGTGCGGCGCGAGCCGGTCGAGCAGCGGGAGCCGGCTCAGGATACGCTCGGCGACCAGCGAGAGCCTCTCGGATCTCAGCACCGCGATCCCCACGACGGCCACCGCCAGAAACAGGAGCAGAACCTCCGGACCGAAGCTGAACGAGAGAGCGCCGAGCAGCCCCCACAGCACCATCCCGGTCCCGTCCGTCGCCCGCTCGGCCACGACCGCCGGGGCGGTGCGGGCTATCGGGGTGCCGTTCACCTGCCGGATGAAGGCGCTCTTGAGCACCTCCCCGAGCTTGCCCGGCGAGATCGCCATGGAGAGCCCGGAGGCGAAGATGGCCACGTTCGCCGCCAGCGGCACCTCCACCCCGATGACGCCCAGATAGTACCTCCAGCGGACGAAACGCCCCACGTAAGAGAGGAGCACGAGCCCCAGGATCGCCGGCAGGAGCGACCACCGGAACCGCCCTAGCGCCGACTCGAAGTCGCCCAACCCCGAGTAGACCGCGAGCGCCAGATAGACCGCGACCGCGAAGCTCAGCGCGAGCGCGAGGTTGCGCTTGATGCGGTTCACCCACCCACCCCTACTGCACGTAGAGGACGAGGAACACCACGACGAGCCACAGAAGCAGCGTGATCTGCAGCGGCCGGTCCCGCAGGAGCAGCGTGTCCGGGTTGCCCCCTCCCGCCCGGTGTACCAGCAGCATGTAGCGGAAGACGCCGTAGATGACGAAAGGTATCGTCGCCATCATGTAGTTCTCGGCCTCGCTCTTGTACACGAAGAACGTGTACATCGAGTAGGCGATTATGGTCGCCGCGAGCATGATGTTCATCATCTGGTCGAGCATCTCGACCGAGTAGTCCTCCAGGTTCCGGCGGTGCCCTCCGGCATCCTCGCCGAGCACCGCGAGCTCGTGGCGGCGCTTGGAGAAACCCAGGAAGAGCGTCAGGAGCCCGGTGCAGACTATCAGCCAGGGCGAGACCGGGCTGTGCACCGCGGCGACGCCCGCGAGCGCCCGGATGACGAAGCCGGCCGAGATGGCCATCACGTCCAGTATCACCAGATGCTTGAGAACGAGCGTGTAGAAGGCCTGAAGCAGCAGGTAAGCCACCGCAGAGAGCCCCACGACCGGTCCGATCGCGAAGCACAGCCCGAGCCCGATGGCGGCGAGCATGGCCGCGAAGGTCAGCGCGGCCCGTGGTTTTATCTCACCGCTCGCCACGGGACGGAACCTCTTGGTCGGGTGCTCCCGGTCCTCCTCGACGTCCAGAGCGTCGTTCGCAGCGTAGGTCGCGGAGGAGAGAGCACAGAAGGCCACGAAAGCAACGAGGGCGGAGAGGACCGCCGGGGGATGGTAGGCCTGCCGCGCGAAGAGGAGCCCCGCCAGCACGAACCCGTTCTTCGTCCATTGTTTGGGTCGCGCCAGCCGCAGGTAGGGGTTTTTCATGCTGAGGCCGACGGTCTTCACGAAAGCCGGTTCTACCACAAACGCCGGCCAAAGTCTTCGGGAAGGCGGGCACGATCCTTGTGGTGCTGGCAAAATACCCGGCAGGGTGACCGGCGATCGGCTATATATGTGGGGACCTTGAAGGAGATCTCGGAAAAGACCGGCAGGGGAAGCGGTTGATCGGTCGGCGCTCGCTCTCGGAGTGGTTCTGGCTCGCGCGGCCTTTCTCGCTGACGGCGGCGGTCGTTCCCGTGCTGGTCGGCTCCTCCCTGGCGGCGCTGGAGGGCGGGTTCCGGGCAGGCCCCGCGCTGGCGATGCTCCTGGCCAGCGTCCTCATCCAGGCGGCGACGAACATGTTCAACGAGTTCTACGACGAGAAACGCGGGCTGGACACCGAGCGCTCGGTCGGGATAGCCGGATCGATAGTCAAGGGGAGACTCCCGGCGCGGGCGGTCCTTCTGGGGGCGCTCCTCTGCTACACGCTCGCGCTCTTCTTCAGCCTCTACCTGGTCGCGGTCGGGGGCTGGCCGATCCTCGTTCTCGGATGCCTCTCGGCGCTCGGCGGCTACGTCTACTCCGCGGGCCCGCGCCCCATCGCCTACACCCCGGCGAGCGAGGCGACGGTCTTCGTGTTCATGGGGCTGATCATAGTCGTGATCACCTACGGCGCGCAGACCCACGGCTACCCGGCCACGGTCCCGCTCGTCGCGGTCCCGGTGGGCTTTCTCGTCTCCGCCATACTGCTCGCGAACAACATCCGGGACCTGGAGTCCGACCGGCGCGGCAACAGGAAGACGCTCCCGATAGTCCTCGGCCGCAGGGGCGGCGCGGCCGTCTACCGCGCCCTCCTGGCGGGCGCCTACCTCTGGGCGGCGATGCTCCCGATCGTCGGGATCCTCCCCTGGAGCGTCCTGCTCGTCTTCCTCAGCATCCCGATCGCGCTGCGCCTCTGGCGCGCCATCCTCGCCAGCACCTCCCCGGAACGCCTCGACCCCGTGGTCAAGCGCACGGCCGGGCTGCACGCCATCTTCGGGCTGCTCTACGCGGCCGGAATCCTGCTGGGCACGATCTTCTGATGGTGGTAACGGGCGGACACTACGTGAGCGCCAGCTACCCGATCAGCGGCCCCTCCCAGGAGGAGGTCTTCGCGGCCCTGCTCGAAGTCTGGCGCTTCCCGGAATGGGCTTGCGGGCTGGAGCGGGTCAGCATACTCGGAGGCGGCCGTGAGGTGCGCCCGGGCACCGCGCTGAGCTTCGCCCTGAACGCAGCCGGCATCCGCCACGAGGTGGAGAGCACCATCACCGTCGTGGATCCTCCCCGGACCCTGCAGTGGCGTTACACGAGAGGTGCCAGCGGTACCGGCGGTCTGGCGGTGGACCGGGAAAGCGCAGGAAGCGTGCGCGTGACCTTCACGACGAACTACGTGGTGGAACCGCGGTGGCTGGACCGGATCGCGGCCCGCCCCTTCTTCCGGCGAGCCGCCGACGACCTGCTGCGTCGCTCGCTCAGGAGACTGGGCTCCTACCTCTCCTCCGGCGGGTCATTTCAGCGATCGTCGTCCCCGTAGACGCTGCGCTCGAGCTCCTCCTCGCGCTCGTCCCCGTCGCCGGGCTCCGGCGGGACGGTCGCTGGGTTCACGTAGCGCGCGATCAGGACGCTCGCCTCGTACATGACGAGCATCGGGGCCATCATGAGGAGCATCGTGAACGGGTCCGGGGTCGGGGTGAGGGCGGCGGCGACCACAGCGATGACGACGACCGCATGCCGGCGGTACTTCTTGAGGAAGTCTCCGTCCACGAGACCGAGCTTCGCCCCGACGAAGGTGGCGGCCGGGAACTCGAAGACTATCCCGAAGGCGAGCAGAAAGCGCGTGACGAAGGAGAGGTAGGTGTCGGCGGTGATGATCTCGGTGTAGCGGTTCGGCGCGTAGTGGAGCAGGAAGTGCAACGCCACCGGTAGCGCCGCGTAGTAGGCGAAGCCGATCCCGGCGATGAAGAGGAGCGAGGAGAAGCCGATCAAGATATAGGTGAAGATGCGCCCGGCCTCGCCCACCGCCGGGGCCACGAACGCCCACGCCTGGTAGATCAAGACCGGAAGCGTCACCACGAACGCCGCGTAGAGGGCCAGCTTGAGGTCGGTGAAGACCGGCGCGGTGACCCCGGTGAAGTGAAGTTTTTTGAGCCCGGAGGGGGCCAAGAGCCAGTCGTAGATCCGCACCCGGAAGAACCAGGCGACGACCGTCGCCACGACGAAGGCCACCCCGACCTTGATTATCCTCGAGCGCAGCTCCTCGAGGTGTTCGATCAGGGTCATCCTCTTCTCGTCGCGGGGACGCGCCAGCGCCCTCAGGCGGTTACCAGCCAAAGCTCAGCCTCGCCTCCCGGGATTACTCCGATACTTCAGTCGCGATTGCCCTCCACGGAACGGGGCCGCTGCTCTTCCTCGTCGTGCTCCTCGCCGGAGATCCCCCTGCGGAACTCGCGGACCCCGCTGCCGAGCCCTCTGGCCAGCTCGGGGATGCGTCTGGCTCCGAAGAGCAAGAGCACGATGATCAATACTATCAGTAGCTCGGATCCACCCAGGTAACCCGGCAAGGTTTCTCCTCCTCGTTCTGAAGTCCTGCTCGCGAAAGAGCGCTGGACTCATTCTACTACCTCCCGAAAACATCATCCGGTGCTGCCACCGTGCAGGGCGTCGGAGATCTGCTTGCGTACCTGATCCGCCTGTTTGCCCTTGGGATGTTTGTCGAGGTACTTGTTCCAGTATTTGACCGCGAGCCCCGGCTGTCCGGCCCGCTGGTAAGCCTCTCCGGCGGCCAGGTACAGACGCGCGACATCACCGCTCGGAGCGATCTTCGAGGCCCCGGCGAACGCGTCTGCGGCCTTCCCGTAGAGCTTCTTCTGCTCCTTCCCGGAAGCCGATTGGGCCTGCTGCGCGTAGACGTCCCCGAGGAGCATGGCGATCTGAGCGTTCTTCGGGAAGTCCTTCCGGCCCTTCTCGAGGACCTGCCCGGCCTTACGCACCTGGCCGTCCTGGGCGTAGAGGTATCCCAGACGGAAGACGGCGGCGGGGTCCTTCGGGTGATCCTTCGCGTAGCTTTCGGCATACTTGATCTGCTGTTTCACGCTCACCGTCTGCGGGTGTTGCTGCGCCGGCTGGTTGCTCCGGAACGCCTGGAGGAAGTCGATGTTGAGACCGGTCCCGAGCCCGGCGAACAGGAAAGTGGCCAGGAACAGGATGATGAGCGCGAATGCACCGATCCTGGTCCAGAAGCTTATCCTGTCGCGGTCCATCATCATCGCGGGGAGGCCTCTCTCGGGGAGGTTGGTTCAGCTCTCGACCCGATTGTATATCAGCTCGCCCCCGGCGACAGTCGCCATGACACCACCATCTGCTGCGGCTTCGAGCACCTCCATCTCCGGCTCGTGCCCGCCCGGGGAGCACTCCACGATGGCGAAATCCGCCCACTTGCCGGGCACGAGGCTCCCGGTCTCCCGGGCGATGCCCAGCGCCTCGGCCCCTCCGAGCGTGGCGAGGCGCAGGCCCTCCGCGCCGCTGAAGCCGTGCAGCCTCACGGCGTGGAGCGTCTCCTCGAAGAGGTTGAGGCTCGGGCTGCTCCAGAGGCCGTCGGTGCCCATCCCCACGCGCACCCCCCGCGCCAGCATGTCCGGCACCGGAGAGACCCCGCACCCGAGGAAATCGTTCGAGCGCGGGCAGTGCGCCACGGCGGTACCCGTACGGGCGAGTATCTCGATGTCCGCGGTCGAGACCCCGGTGGCCAGATGCGCGGCTATCGTCTGCGGGGCGAGGAGCTCGACGCTCTCGGCGTAGGCCACCGGGGAGAGCCCGACACCTCCCCAGTCGTTCTCCCCGAAGATGTCCCGCAGGGGTCCCTTCCCGTCGCGCACGAACTCCACCTCCTCCGGGCTCTCGGAGAGGTGTATCGCGAGCAGGTCCCCGAGCTCTCTCGTGCGCCGCGCCGCGAGCCGCGAGGACTCGGGGTCCACGGTGTAGGGCGAGTGTACGCTCACGTGAGCCTCGACCCTGGGAGGAAGCCCCTCCCTCAGCTCACGCACCCTGCGGATTATGTACTCGACCGCCTCGCCGGGCGTCCCGTCACCGATCTCGTGCGGGAAGAACTCGGCGTAGACCCTCCCCGCCATCCCGCTCGCGGCGAGCTGCGGCAGACACTCGCCGTAAGGCGAGGATTCCGCCATGTAGGTGGTCCCGGCCTCGACCGCTTCTCGGGCGCCCGCCTCGGCGGCCCGGGCCGTATCCTTCTCCGGGAGGCGTTCGATCAGGCCCTTGAGCCAGCGGGAGAAACTCCCCCCTTCCGGCCCCTCTCCCCGGGCGAAACCCAGGTGGGCGTGCGCGTTGACCGCCCCGGGCACGAGAGCGCACCGGGGGAAGTAGCGTACCTCCACACCGGGATGCTCCCGCGAGATCTCCCCCAGCGGCCCCACGGAGCCTATCCTCCCCTCCTCCACCAGCACGCCCCCCTCGCGGATGACCTCACCCTCCACCGGCAGCAAGACCCCCGCGGCGAAGATCTCAGGCATCTCTTCCCACCACCTCGCTGGCTATCATGTGCAGTACGTCGCGCTCGGGCCCCGCAGGCAGGAGCTCGAGCTCCATCAGGGCGGTCTCTATCTCCTTTCTCGCCCGCTCTTCCGTCCCCGCGATCGCCCGGGTCTCGAGCACGGCCTCGATCCCGGCCTCGAGCAGGGCCTTCTCCGGCCGCGGCGTCCTGAGCACCTTCCGGATCAGCCCGGCGTTACCCTCCTGCATGGCGAGGATGATGGGCAGCGTGATCGTACCCTCCGCGAGATCCGAACCCGCCCCCTTGCCCATGACGCCGGGCTCCCCGACGAAGTCCATCACGTCGTCGGACATCTGGAAGGCGACCCCGAGCGATTGACCGTAGGTCGCGAGGGCGTCTATCCTCCGGATGGAGAGCCCACCGAGGGTCCCCCCGGCGACGCACGCCGCCTT
>JAIMBO010000218.1 GCA_023511405.1 Rubrobacteraceae bacterium | reverse complement strand
GGTCGTCCCGCACGGCCAGGTGGCAGAGCACCCCCATCCTGCCGAGCGGCACGGCCCCGACCATCCCGGCGAGAGCACCGTCCAGGAGCTCGGCCACCGCCCAGCGGGCATCCCTCGTGCCGCGCAGAAGCTCGAAAGCCCTGGGATCGGCGGCCCACTGCACCGCCACGCGCAGCTCCCTTACGTTCTTCAGATCTTCGTCGTCCATCCGCCGGATGCGGATGCCGGATGCGTCTTGAGTCTTGAATGCTAGCAATCTACCCCCGAACGACCGAACGTCTTCTCAGCTTCTGCGTCAGCAAAAGCCCCGAGCGCGTCCCTAGCGGCGGGACGGCCGGGGCAGGGGCGGTCGGGGGAACCGCCCGGTGGAGGTGCCTGCGTGGAGTCCCGTGTGCCTCTCGTCCACGCGCTACATGCTACAACACCCCGCTTGCCGATGGAAGGCCCCGCGCTAGCGGGGAGGCAGGATCTCGCATCCGTACCTCGCGGCGACGGAGACCAGCCGGGCGACGTCCGGCGGCCCTTCCGGCGGGGGAGGAAGCGTAAGCTCTCGCGCCGGCTCGCTCAGCTCGCGGAAGAAACCCTCGAAACCGGCCGGCGTGATCAGGTTGAGGAGCCTGACCTCCTCCGAGACGATCTCGAACCGGTGCGGCACGCCGCGCGGCAGGACGACGAGGGTGCCAGCCGGTGCTGGAACGGCCCTATCTCCCACGTAGAAGGCCATCTCCCCCTCTATCAGGTAGAAAGACTCCTCCTCCCGCGTGTGGACGTGCAGCGGCGGCTCGGTGCTCAGCCCTTTCCGTCCGAGCTCCTCGACCAGAGCGTAGCTTCCCCCGGTCTCCTCGCCCGTAGCCAAAAAAGTCAGCAGATACCCGCCGTACCAGACGGCACGGCCTTCGCCCGCGCGGGCGGAGTGCGGCAGGGGTTCTCTCCGAGCTTCTATCATCGTGGCGTTCTCCCTTCTCTCGCCGGCCTCCATGCCATAAACTGTAGGCCAGCGAACGGGGATGGCATATGGCAGAAAACTGTCATTTCCCACCCGGAACGGGAGAGAATGAGCCCGGGCGGAGTCAAACAGGATCTGGCGCTCTCAGAGCTCAAACGCCTGTGCCACTCCGGGCGCGGCGGCCCGGAACTGCTGCGCGCGGTCGCGGAGAGGTTGCGGCAGCTGTCGCGCTCTGAAGCGTACTGCGCCTCCACGGTGGACCCGGGGAGCGCCCTGATCACCCACGCCCTCACCGGTGAGATGGGAGGGGAGCGGGAGGCCGCCGTCTTCCTCGACCACCTCTACTTCGAGCACGACCTCGACCAGATCCGGCGAATGACCCGGGAAAGGCGTCCCGTTGCGCGGCTCTCCGAGCTCTCCGGAGGTGATATCACCCGGTCTCCCCGCTACCGGGAGATGCTACGCCCGCTGGGACTGGCGCACGAGATGCGCGCCGTCTTCACCGCCGGAGGCCACGTCTGGGGCACCCTGGACCTGAGCCGCGAGGCGGGCCGCCCAGACTTCGAACCCCGCGAGGTCGCGTTCGTCAGGCGCCTCGCCCCACACCTCGGCGCGGGCCTGAAGGCCGCGGCGCTCCGCTCGCAGGCTCTCGCCGAAGGCCGAACCGGAACCGATGTCCCCGGCGTGCTGGTCCTCGACCACCGGGGCCGGGTGGCACACTACACCGCGGCGGCCGAACGCTGGCTGGAGGAGATCGAAGACCTCAAGCCCGGCTGGTCCGAGAGCCAGGATCTGCCTCCGGCGGTCCGGATGGTGGCGGGTGCGTTGAGGCGGGCGCTGAGACCGGAGAACGCAGGAGATCTCGACCTCCTTCCACGCCTCAACGTCCGGGCGCGCTCGGGGCGCTGGCTCTCGCTCTACGGCTCCCTGAGCGAGGGGCTGCCCGCAGAGGCGGTCATCGTCATCGGGCCCGCCGGACCAGGGGAGGTTGTTCGCTTCAACATGGCCGCCTACGGCCTTACCCCGCGCGAGGCGGAGGTCGCCACGCTCGCCGCGCAGGG
>JAIMBO010000217.1 GCA_023511405.1 Rubrobacteraceae bacterium | reverse complement strand
AACATGTAGAGACCCCCGGCGGAGGAGTCGACCCGGATGCCGCCGCCGCGGGCCACCCCGTCCGCGTCGACGGGTGCAACGCCCCCTTCCACCGTGATCCCGTGCAGCTCGAGCACCCCTCCCGCGACCTCGAAGACCCGGTCGTGGGTCGCGGCCCCGTTGCCGTTGACAACGGCCGCGCCCTGGCCGGTGTCGTCGATGACGAGGCTCCCGGTGACGTCGAGATCGCCCTGCGAGGCGCCGCCGGTACCGGGGATCGCGAGCGTGTAGGTGCCGCCGGGCAGGTCGATCTCATCCGTTCCCGGGTGCCCGTTCGCCGCGATCACGGCCTCCCTGAGCGAGCAATCCCACTGCTGGCAGCCGCCCGGGGTGGGATCGTCCGTCCGGCTCACCGTGTAGGTGTCGGCGAAGGCCGGGGTAGCGAACACAGGCATCGCCAGGCAGACGGCCACCAGTGGCAAGCAGGCGAGAATTCTCTGCCCCGCTGCTGTTTTTGATTTCATCCACACCATTGGTTGGTCCTTTCGTTTCTTTGAGCTCAAGCGTCAATCCGGTCCGGGCCAGCACCTGGACTCCCGCAAACTTCTGGCAGCCGGCTCGCCGGCACGCAACCCCCCGAAGATGAAGAGCAGGGACCGCACGACGAACGGTCCCTGCTCGACAACCATCTTCCTGCTCTCCTACTGGTTAGCGCAGAGAACCACCACGTTGAAGTTGTCCGCCTGACCATTCTTGTTTATCCGTACCGACCAAGAGTTCGTGGTACCCGGTGTCGGGAAGCTCTCAAGAAGGGTCGAGGTGGCGTTGATGTTAGCCGGACCTCCGGAGAGGAGGATGTCTCCGGGATCACACGCTTCGTTGGCGACGAAGGTGCCGTCGCCGATCTGCGTGCCCGGGCCTATCGCACTCTCCGTTTTGTAGATGTCGTTCCTCACGAAAGCATTCGTATTCGTCTGCACGAACGCACTGGAGTCCTGACCGTCGAGCTTGTCCGCGTTGAGATTCTTTACCTTCCTGCCAGAATTGACCGTCATAGGCGGCTTGCCGCTCTTCACGCGCAGGTTCAGCGCAGTACCATTGCCCTTGTTCGCAACGCCGAGCATCGGGCTCTTCGTCGAGCCGACGAGCGCGCTTATCTTGTTGACGCTGTTGACCTTGCCCAGGTTGAACGTGGCACCGATGCCTGTACCAGCCAGGGCCGCCGAAGCCATGCCCACAACCAGGGCAAGCATAACTGCCACGCCCAGAGCAAGGGCGGTTATCCGCCCTACCTGCAACACTTTGGAGAGCACGGTCTTTACCATCGCTTTCCTCCTTCCTTCAGGGCGGGTACCGCGAGCGTCCGTATCACGCGCCGCCGCGCTCGCCTCAATACGTCGACCCTTCTACCAACTAGAACGGTAGAGGGTGCCTCTTACCAGGCTCTTACCTGGGGTGTGTCAGGCGCAGGTATTTCTGGCCATTTTTCGTTTCACGCGGGTTCTGTCCGGCCACCCAGGCGGCTATCCCGGACCTGACGGGTACGTCAAGCCTGCGGATGATCGCGGCGACGTGGTTGGCTACGGTGTTCTCGGAGATCCCGAGCTCCGAGGCGATCTGACGGTTCGCAAGGCCCTGGGCGACCAGGAGCGCCACCTCCCGCTGGCGGGGGGTGAGGAGAGCCTCCGAAGGAGCAGTCTCCTCCGCAGAGAGCCCGTACTCGATGGCCCGATCCGGGGACATGCTCCTCCCCTCGTCGTAAGCCGTCTCGAAGGTCGTATGGCCGAGAGCCCCCCGCACCGCGGCGATGTAGCCCTCGTAGTCGTAGTGCGTCCGGACGAGGGGGACGGGGGGATGGCCGATGGACTCCCCCAGGGCGCCCGCGGCCCCGAAGAGGCGCGCCGAACGAACGTGGCGCCCCTCCAGGGCAGCCACCCCGGCCAGCCCGAGCAGCCCGACCACGGTGCCGACCTTGTCCCCGAGGTCCCGCAGGAGCAGGACATCATCCCGGAAGATCCGGGCGGCATGCCC
>JAIMBO010000216.1 GCA_023511405.1 Rubrobacteraceae bacterium | reverse complement strand
CGCGGGATGCCCCCGTACAACGTGGTCCTGCTGGATGACGACGAGCACAGCTACGAGTACGTGATCACGATGCTCGGGGCCATCTTCGGCTACCCGCCGCAGAAGGGGTACGCGCTCGCCAGGGAGGTGGACACCGCCGGGCGGGTCGTGGTGGCGACGACGAACCTCGAGCAGGCGGAGCTGAGGCGGGACCAGATCCAGAGCTTCGGCCCCGATCCGCGCATCCCGCGCTGCAAAGGCTCGATGTCCGCGGTGGTGGAACCCGCCACGCGGTAGTCCCTCACCAGCGGGGACCCGACCGCAGCAGCTCCTCCGCTTCGGCGGCAGAGAGGAGCCCGGAGAAATAACCGCCGCGGGCGAGGTCGCACCCGGCCTCACGCAATTCTTCGAGCCGGGCGGCGCTCTCGACCCCGTCGGCCAGCACCAGAAGGCGGGCCGCGTGCGCCGCGCGTACGACGCCGGAGAAGAACCCTCCGGCCTCTTCCAGCCCCTCCAGGCGCGCCGCGCCGATGACGAGCTGCTCGGCGGGGAAAGGCTCCGGAGCGTCCCCCAGGTCCAGGCTGTCCACCGCGACCCGGGTCCCGCACTCCCTCAGACGACGGACCGCCTCCACGCCCTCCGGATCTTCCCGTACCGCCGCGCTCCCGGAGAGCTCGATCACCAGCCCGCCGGGCCCCGGCCCCTCCTCCCGCAGGATCTCCACACCATCCCGGACCAGCCCGGGATGGCGCAGGAAGCGCGCCGGGAAACAGATGTGCAGGGGGATCGGATCTCCGCGGCGGGTCCCGGCCCACCCTCTCACCCGTCGGCAGGACTCGCGCAGCATCCAGCGGCCGAGCTCGACGATCAGCCCGCTCTCCTCAGCGGAGGAGGTGAAAGCCTCGGGGCCCAGCAACCCCCGTTCCCGGCTACGCCAGCACAGGATCGCCTGCATCCCGCCGATCGATCCCCCCTTCAGTTCGACCACCGGCCGGTAGCAGACCTCGAACTCCCCCCGTTCGAGCGCCCGCCGGAGGTCGCGTCCGGCCCCGGGACGCGTCGCCGGACGCCCCTCCTCCGGCTCCGCCCCGAACACCTGGTGTCCGGCCTTCCCGCGAGCCTTCGCCCGGTACATGGCCATGTCCGCCTGCCGCAGGAGCTCCAGCGGCTCCTGCCCGGCGACCCCGGTCGCTATCCCGACGCTCACCCTCACCGGCCATCTCAGCCCGCCCAGCTGGATCGGGGTCCCGAAGCCCTCCTCTATGCGCCGGGCCACCCCGACCGCCTCCTCCTCATCGGCCTGCTCGAGCAGCACCGCGAACTCGTCACCTCCCAGACGGGCGATCAGGTCCCGCGGTCTCAGCCGGGACCGGAGCCGCTCGGCGACCAGCTCGAGCGCTCTGTCTCCCCAGTCGTGCCCGAGCGAGTCGTTTATGACCTTGAAGTCGTCGAGGTCCATGAAAAGCACCGCCACCCGGGAACCATCGCTCCCGGAGCGGGAGAGAGCCCGCCGTAGCCGGTCGATGAAGAGCGCCCGGTTCGCGAGCCCCGTCAGCGGGTCGTGGAACGCCTGGTAACGCAGGCGTTCCTCGAGCTTCCTGCGTTCGCTCATGTCCTTGACCACCGCGAGCGTGCCGACGATCCGGCCGGAGGAGCCGCGATAGGGACCGGCGCTCACCTCGACCCACAGGTACGAGCCGTCCTTGCGGCGCATCCTGATCTCGTACCGCTCCGAGACGCCCTGCATCCGACGCTGGTTGCGCTGGAGCATCGTCTTCTCATGCCCGGGGTCGAGCAGGAGCTCGTAGGCTTTGCGGCCGAGGATCTCCTCCTGCTCGTAACCGCTCAGCTCGGAGAGCCGTGGGTTGGCGTAGAGGATCACGTCGTCGGCGTCGGTGATGATGAGCCCCTCGTCCATGCTTTCGACCACGGCGCGGAACCGCTCCTCGCTCTCCCGGAGGGCCTCCTCGGCCCGCTTGCGGTCGGTTATGTCGAGCAGGATGCCCTGCCAGAGCCGACCGCCCACTCCGTCGTCCTC